>CAZQZR010000031.1:0-27556 GCA_964597845.1 uncultured bacterium
GCGGCCTCGCATTCGTCCAGCAGTCGCTTCACCTTTTGAATAGCCTCCTGATACTGTCTTGTCCCCTTACCGGCGGGTTTTCGCGCACCGTGCGTGCAGACGATGACCCGACCCTTCCAGCGGAAGCAGAACAGGCGGGCATTGACGCTGTGCTCCTTCACCTCGTAAACCGGACCCTCCAGGTGCTTGAACCTCTGTTCCTCACGCCCGGCTCTCCCAGTCTGAGCCAGTAGCCGGAACGTCTTGATAAACTGACTCTGTGCCGGCGTGGCCTGAGACTCGATGAAGTCCATGGCCTCGCGGCGGCCGTCTCTTTCCAGGTCACAGACTTGCATCGCCGGGCCGTCCTCAAGCAGAACCAGCCTCAACATGATATTAACATGTATGTTAATGAGGTCAAGTTCGGCTCTCGGGCCAACGGCGCCCACGCGCTGACGTACGTCGGGGCATATCCGCGGCGGGGCGCGGCGGAGGTGAGAAAAGGAGAGAGGACTGAGGAATAAGGAAGGAGGAATCCGGGAAGAGGATGGAAGTCGGAGGATGGAGGATTCATGTCAGGACCTGAGGACGGAGTGCCGAGGCGGCGGTGCAGTCGTCGGGTTTGGCCGGATTTGGCCTTGCATCAGCGGTGGAGGGAGGATGGAAGATGGAGGAGTGAAGAGGGAGGATGGAAGAAGGAGGGGTGAAGATGGAGGACGGAAGATGCGGACTATCGGGGAAGCTGACCATTTTGTACGCCTCCGTCATGGTGGAGGGTTCGGATTCCATCACGGACATGGTAGCGGACAGGGCTTTCATATCAAACGCGAGGCTCTTCACGGAAGTGTCCCGCGCTTCCGCGCCCCATCCCCCAGCGAATCTTGTCCATGATGGCTACGCGAGGCGAGTCAGCATTGTACGTACCGCGTCGGGGCGCGTCAGGACGTCCCTCGCCTCGATTCTGATAACCCTGAGGCCAGCGCTCTCCACGGCCCTGTCGTCGATGTCGTCTCTCTGCACCTGTTCATCAGTCCAGTGCTGGCGTCCGTCCACCTCCACGTCGTATCTGGTTCCCATCGGTGACACGACGAGGAAGTCCAACGGCCTCGGGCAGCGGGCGGAGCGGTGCTGCGGCTGGAACCACAGACCAGCCTCCGTGAGCAATCTCGCTAACTCCGTCTCTGCTGGCGAGCCATATCGGTCCTGCCGACGGTAGATGTCGACATTGGCTGCATAAGCAGCAAAGTCACCGAGCAGGCCACCAGCCTTACGGCACGCATCTGAGTTGCCGAACACGTGAAGAGCCGCACGGGCGCGCGTGACAGCTACGTTCAGCAGTTGTCTTGTGTCGGCCACCCACCGAGCCTTACTTGGAGGGATCCCATCTGACACGACGGGCGAAAACAGCATAACATCGGCTTCATCGCCTTGGAACCTGTGAGCGGTCCCAACAACGACGCGACCGGCGACCTGTTGATACCACGGCTGGGATTGGACGGCGTCCTCGATTCGGTCCATCTGCTTGCGGAACGGAGTGACAACCCCCACTTTGATGTCCGTCCGGGCCAGGAATCCTTCCTCTGTCCATCGCGCGAGCGTGTCGACAATGGCCTGGATTTCTTCTTCGTTGACCGCGCTCCTGAGCGAATGCGGCACATGCCCTCTAACCTCGTGCCAGAACAGGCCGACGCCGTCTGCGCCTGCCTTCTCCCTCAGTGACTCCGATTTCGTACGTATCACGAGAGAATCGCCATAGATAACGCGATTGGAAAACCCGATGATATCTACATGAGAGCGATAGTGCTCATCAAGCAGAAGCGGCATCTGATTCTGACGGATATACACGGTCTCGGCCAAGTCGTACAGCGACTTCGTTACATAGGACCAATCAGCGAGAAACCCGGCCGCCCCTGTGTCTCCCGCGATTTCCACCTCTCTGTCAGGGTCCAACGTGCTTACATGTCGAAGCTGATGCGGGTCGCCGATAATCGTTGCCCGTTTCGCTCTGAACAAGACGGGGATAGCCGATGCAATATCACACTGGCTGGCCTCATCGATAACCACGGTATCAAAGAAGGCGGGCGTCAGAGGCAGGGCTCGTCTGATAGAGAGGCTGGTCACTATCCAGACGGGGAAAAGCCTAGCGATCTCACCGCAGGTCGTCTTGAAGTCGTTGTGCAAGGCAAGCCATGCCGCTCTGTCTGGTGCACGACGGAGTCGAGCACTCAGGTCGAAGTACCGCCTGACCATGGCCGCTGCCGCCGCGCGGCGTGGAATGATTCTGCTGCTCCATGATTCACGGAGGATTCCGCAACTCAGGGTAGCTTGGACCCGCCTTGCCTCGTCGAGTCTGGCTTGCAGGTCGGTTGCGTTCCCGCTGGATTCCAGTTCCTTCAGAGCACCTTGGCGCTGCCATTCGCTCTCACGCCATTCCATGTACCTTAGCATTTCGCTGGACAACTTCACCAGTGCCGGCCAATCATCTTGGCGGGTAGCGTGGACAGCAACGTCCTTCTTGATAGTCTCCGGGAGTTTCGCAGCCATGGCCGCCAGTTGGCGCCACCGGGATTTCAGTAATCGGCGACCTCGTAGGAACTTCTGGAGGCGTAACCAGAATCCAAGCCCTCTGCCTGTAGCTAAGGCATTGGCCTGTGCACTCAGTTGGCCAAGTTCGTCACACTTGGCAGAGGTTGGTAGGATAACCTCCTCAAGTGACAGCCAGTCCGAACGGACTGCCATCCGGATGCGGCGTTCGTCTGTAGCCCGTCGGTTGTACTCGCGGACACGCTCGGACAGTTTGAGCGCTTCGGACATGAGTCTGTGGATTTCTGATTGACATGTCGCCAACTCGGTGGATACCGCAGGTCGGGTGCTGTCAGGTGTCTGTCCCTGGCCGAGTCCATCGAGACGAGCGAGCATCTCTTCCTCGGTTTTCTTCATCTCATCATAATTGCCAACCCGGAAAGTCCAGTCACGGTCTTCCCCGAGGCTATCTTTGAGCCACTTGCGCACGACATCCACTGCTTTGTTGTTCTTACTAACAAAGAGCACGGGCTTACCAGACATGGCGGCATTGGCGAGCAGGTTCGCTACGACTTGGGACTTGCCGGTTCCCGGCGGCCCCGTTATCACCGTCAACCGGTTCACCAAAGCCGCTTGCAGGGCGTCCTCTTGTGCCTTGTTAAGCGGACGTATGGTGAGAACCGACTGCGGATTGCGCTGGGTCGCCGGTATGCCGGGATCAGACTGAAGAAGGGCCCCGAGCGCCGTGCCGGCAGCCGACTGCTGAAAGCTCGGGTAGCGCCGAAGGGCACCGAGCTCATGACGGAGGTGCATTGTGTAGTTGGAACGCTCGCTGCGGAACAGCACGGGGCAGTTGTACCAAGTGTTCTTTGGTGAGCCGGGCGTCGGTAGGGCATCCAAGGGACTCGGGGTCGGAGTTCGCGGCGGAGGGGCCTCGCCGATGGCGTCATACGCTGCCTTCAGGCGGGCGGCAAATGACCCGAAGGAGTCTCCCTCGAGATGCTCCTGCACTTCTCTGATCTCCTCGGGTTGCACGTGGGCGCGACGGAGAAGATGGTGATTGAACTGAATGCTGTCTGCTTCGGCGGGCCGAAGCACGAACTCGGTCCCGGCCCTCTGTTCCACCATCACCTCAATGAAGAACAGAGGCGCAATGCAGTCGTCGCTGTCTAGGTACAGGGGATACCCGTAGTAGAAGCGTTGAGGGTCACCCGCCTCTAGAGCGCCGCGGGTCAGGAGTTGCACATCTCTGGCGTCGAGTGCGCGAAAGCTCACCTCGGTCGCGCTGGAGTGAAGGAGCGGCTCCTCCTCTGTCCACGGGCACAAGAACGACCTATGGTGGCTGGATAACTTTAGAGCGAGAGACTTTAGGTCCTCTTCCTCTACACAGGCGAGGTAGTACGCGAGTAGAGCATCAAGGCTCGGGACGGACGCTTGAGCAGCAGTCAGCAGGTCGATGCCGGAGGGGGACTTCGGGGACATCTTGCTTACGTCATCTCCATAGCCGAGGGTTCGGATCCCATCGCAGAATTGCAGGTGTCCGGGCCGGGCTGGCTAGATACGCGAGGCGCGGTGAAGGTCCCATGCTATGTCTCCGGTACATCTGAGATGCCGATTTCAATCATCGTGGAGGCGAATCGCGGCGAAGCCAGAACGTCAGCAACGATGCTGCGGATTGGTTCAACGGCCGGAAGGCGTCCCTCGCGGATGGACTTCTCGGTGTCTGTAAGGACGTGCGCAATAACGGCCTTCTTGTCGATGACAATGTCGATGATCTCCGCCTCGGGGAGCATCTCGACGTTATCTGCGCAGAATGCAAGCACCTCAAGCTGCAACGTGAGGTTTAGCAGTACGCGTGGCTCGTACAGGTTTGGAGCGCTGTATTCTGAGCCGTATAATCTCATCTCCAAGGACCGGCTTTCGTGCGCCCGACGCGCGAACGTCGAACCGCACTCGCCGTTGCGGGCAAGGAGCACCGCAAGTTCCAGGTCTCGAGCTTTGAGGCGCTCCTGCTCCAAGTACTTCTGGAGTGTCAAATAGGCGCACACGGCCAGTCTCGCATTCTCGTTGCGAAACCTGCTGGGGTATGATTCGTTCAGTACTGCCCAGAAGGTCCCCGCGTGCACCGCGATGTACTCGAAGTTGTCGTGTGCCAATCCGTGTGAAGCGCGGCCAATGAAATCGGCCACGAGGACCTGCTCTGCGCCCGACCCGACTGTGTCCTGGCCGGCAACTGTACTACCAGCTTGGTAGGACTCCAGCGCCCTGTTATAGGCCGCATGGTCCTTCCGGTAGTGGTAGATATCCTTGGTCCGACTTCCTCTGCGAACGGGCGTCGAAGAGTCGAGACATGCGCGCACGTGGGCATCCGACAACGTCTTCTGCCCAAGTTCCGCACACGTGTCATAGAAGAAGAAGAGCCGGTTGATGTCGCCGCAGCGGCTCGCCACTTCGGTGTGTGTAGCCGGGTTGAGCTCCGGGTGCCTCACGCGCGAGACCTCGCGCAGTGCTTCAGCCGGCCCAAGGCCAAGTTGCACGAGCCTGCTGTACGCCTCGATAGTCACGCTATGGTCCCTCTGCGTGCAAAACGAGCCAGCGACAAGGGTGGCAACATACACTGCTGCCAGGCATATGACGCCCAGGCCTAACCCAGCCAATCCGAAGTACCACTTGACGGCCAACAGGGACCCGATACCGGCCGCGAGGACGATGAAACCAGGGTAGGGAGAAGCGTCTCCAGTCGTCCCGGGTCGGCGGGCCGGGAACCTGCGGCGAACATGCCAAGCCGAAACGAGGACGATTCCGACAGCCCACAGCAGGGTCGCGGGCACTAGCCAGATAGTGTCGAACAGGCGCTGGAAATTCGGGGGCATCGCGCTCTACCTCCTCTTCGTCAAGACCGGGCGGTGTCCAGCCTTCTCTATCATAGCTGTATTCCAGGACTCGCGAGCGGACATGTCAAATCGGCAGCCGCGGGGCGGGAATCTCCTATTGCGTCCCTCGAACTTCCATTGTAATGACGAGCTGCGGCCGTTCAAGCGCGAATAACACCGCCCTACTGCGCCGGTTGAGGCTACGTCCTGCACTCACCGTGCTTCGCCTTGGACCTGCACTGGTTGCACAACTCACCCGTCGAAGGCTTGCTGTGGCAGACTTCGGGCTTCTCCTTCTGCGTCGGCCAGTTGGAGCAGTTCTTGCACCAATGCCAGGTGTCTCGGTCCCTGCGCCTGCGGTATTCGGACATAGATGGCTCCTTTCGGTTAGGGGATTCCGCGGACCCGTGACTCGATAACTGCGAGGCACTTCACATGGTTCTCGCCTCAGTCCCAATCTTCCAGTTCCGCATCGGGTTTGCCCAGTTGTATGCAGACGGCAGTATCCTGGCAGCGAACCACAGGCAATACATGGCATTCACAATGACGATGCCCGCATAGACTGCCGGGTCGTGCGATGTACGCACCGGCCCCATGTGGACCAGCGAGTTCATCAGGTCGAGACCATGAGAGCTCAACCAGCCCCTGAACTCCTCGACGTTGGCGTCGCGGTCCTCTGAAGTGCTGAGTTCTGCCGACGTCAGTTTCGCTATTGTGGCAACAAGCTCCGATTCGTCTAGCGCGTACTTGGGTTTGAGACCTGCTGGCCACTGGCACAACCGGTTCCACCGGCCCGCGAGTCTCTCCCATGTCTGCCTTGTCCTTGCCTCCCCGAGTTTGCACCCGACCTTATTCCACGCGGCACGCCAATCTTCGACGGGCGCGTCTGCCGTGGCCGGAGCAACCGCGTTCAACAGCTCAGAGTCAGCACCGCAGGACGCGGAGTGCTGGAGCTCTCTTAGTCCGCGCTCGATGTACTTGATTTCACACCGGTCCAGTGCCCTAGTTTCCTCAAGCGAAACAGGCAATGGGTGGAGGCGCCGCCACGGAGATGGCCGCGTGCTTTCCTTTGCGTGCTTGTGCGTCCTTGGCCAGTCGCCGCAGCGGTTGTAGCACTCTTTCCACGCGACGGAACCCACGTAGTAGAGGCTGGTTTCCCAGTTTGGGTCCCAGCTTGAATCGGTCCCAGCATCATGATGTAAGTAGGCCAAATAGATGAGTCCCTCGCTTGGCAGGCGTCCGAGTGCCGTCAGGGCAGCACAGGCGGACCTGTCGTTCGGACCCCGCCCGGCCAAGACCGCGATCTCCGTTCCGATGTATGCCATGTTCTCAAGAATCATGGTGCTCACACACTCGACGAATGCCCGGGCTCCCTGCTGCTCGGCTCTGCGGCGGGCGGGCACGACAGCCCGTAGAGTAGTATCAGCGAGTTCTCTAAGTGCGTTCACTTCGTGGTCAAACGCAACCGGCTGGTCGGACATACGCTTGTTGTCCTCGTCGCTCATAGTTTACCATCTACGAGCCAGTCCGACCGCGCCAGGTCAATGCGGGGGACATGATCTTCAATTCCGCATTCGTCCGGGTCGGTTGCGGGTCTTGCTCCCATCAGGTGCAGTTCTACCCGGGAATTCCGGGGACATGAATAATCAATTCCATACCCGTCAAGAAGAATTCGGGGGACATAATAAACAATTCCCATGCCCGTCAAGGCCGTGAGGTGCGCGGCGGCTGGGAGCGAGTATTCGGGCTGGGGCGTCCGCGAGTGCGGCGCGGCTTGGCGGCGGGCCGGTCGCGGGCGACGGGCGGCTCCTCCGGGCCGAGGAGTTCCTCGGTCAGAGCGATGAACTCGCGGGCGCGCCCGATGTGCTTCTGCGCCTCCTGCTCGGAACGAGGAGACAGTGCATCATAGTCTCCGAGCAGGCGACTGTCCTGCGCCTGGAGCATGTAGCGGTGATACTCGGCGGGCATGCGGCCGGTCTTGGCGAAGCGCTGGCCGAATGCCGACAAGACGGCGCCGTGGCTGGAGAAGCTCAGTCCTTCCGCCTCCAGCAGTGCTTCGGCGCAATAGAACATCGCGTAGTACGCGCGCGAGACTGCGATGTCGTACAGGAACTCGCGAGTCAGGATTTCCGCCCCCCGCAGGCTGTCTCTGGCTTTGTTCAATAGCGCGGACTGCTGCTCGGTCAGACGCTCACTCCTTCTGCCCGAACATTGGCAAGGAACCCGCTTGCTCTTGTCCGGTACCGGTTCTCCGAAACGTAGACGGCGGAAATCACCACATCTTGTTCGAGCGATACGGCGGCCGTCACTCGCCCTCCGCGCTCAATTTCCTGGAACGGGTTCACGTTTCCCTTCAGTACTACCATCACGTCGATGTCGGAATCCCTGTCAGCGTCACCGCGGGCCTGGGAACCGAACAGGACGAGCTTGACGAGTCGGTTGCCGTACAGGTCATCAAGTCTCCGTCGCAGTTCCGCGAGTACTCCGCGCACTTTGCTGTCCATGCGAGATGGAATGTAGCATCGGGCGGCAGCAGTGTCAAGCCGCGCTGAGACCGGCCGACGTTCCGTTCAAGGCCCCGATTGCCAGCGCGCGGCGCGGGGACTCTTGCCGACATCCTTTGAGATGGGCCGCTATCGCCTCAAGCCGCTGGTTGAGCACGCCAGTAATATGCCACGCGGCGACGGGAAGTCAGGCCGACGCGGCGACATTCACCTACCACTCCGACCCTCTCCTTCAAAGGAGAGGGTCGGTCGGAACCGGCAGACCTACGGCGCCGGCTGGGCGACATCGAAGACTTCGGTCCGTATTCGGGCAAGGACGGCGGAATCCAATCCGCGGGCGGCCCATTTGTCGAGCAGGACCTTGGCCACAAGGGCAAAGCTCTCGCCCGAAATGCCCTGCTGGCGGGAGAGTTTGTAGAGCTGCCGCGCATAGCTGAGGTAGGGCACGTACATGATGGTATGCACCCCGGCCGCGTTGAGCGTCTGCCGTGCTTTCGTTTCCATCTCGCAGAGGCTTGCCACCGCCGCCTTGTAGCGTTCAAGCATCTCCGGCCGCAGGGTGTCGAGCGTCGCCTTCATCCTGCCGGTATCGGTCTTTATCTGCCAGGCTATCAACCGCTGATTCGAATCGGACATAGGAACTCCTTTCAGGTTTTCGGTCATTCAGGACCCGCCGTCCCACGTCGGCACAGGCCCTCTTGTAGTTATACGCACCAGAGGGCGCGATTTGTTAAAGAATCTTCGCCTTCCGGCCTAGCCGCGCCACGCGGGCGCAGGCCTTCATATAGTTATACATGACTATAGGATTAACTCAGCAGAGCATGGTCGATCTTGGCACCTGCTTTGAGTGGAGAAGTGGACCCGGAGACCGGGCGTGCCTGTACAAGGACGTGCCAAGTGCCATTTTCCGCATGTTTCCGGGCGACGCGCCATTTCAACTGGTCGATTCTTAAGCACTTGCGTGCTGAGTAAGTCCTATAGTCATGTAGTTATATGTCCACCGAAGCTCGATTTGCTCAAGAATCTTCGTGTTCCTTCGCGGTCTTCCTATATCTGTATGTCGCACCGCACTTTAGAGGAGTGGCTCTCAGGAAACTGGCTGAAATCGACGCCCCGCGAACCACGGTGGGAACCGTTCCCGGAACGGTTCCCGGGACGATTCGTATCGCGAGTCGGACGTGCAGTCCGACCGCGAATTCGAGGCCGACTGCCGATTCGAAAACCGGAGGGACTTTCATGGTGCTTGCCTGTCTGAATCCCATTTCGATGGTCGAGCCGGTGCCGAGAACGACTTGAGGGCCGACTTGAATGGCGACCCGCGGCACGACTCCCGCCGCGATTCAGAAACCGGTTCCGAACGCGGTTCGCGGCGTGATTCGTTGACTGACTTCGCCGGCAGGCTGGAATCACGCGGCGACGCACGTCGGAGCGCCGACACAGGTGAACCACGAATCAGAGGCGGGCCGAAGCCCGCCCCTGATTCTGCCAACTCCTGACCGCTAACTGCCAGCTAATGCTGCACCACGAGCTTGAGGTCCTCGTGTCTGGTGCCGGCATCGACCTTGAGAAGGTAGACACCGGCACACAAGTCCGAAGTGGAAAGGACGAAGGACGAAGTTGAGACCGGCTGCGAGAGCACCAGGCGGCCGCTGGCGTCGTAGAGGCGAACTGAGGCGCGGGCTGAAAGGGGTGAAGAGAAACGGACGGTCGCGAAGCCGGTCGTCACCGGGTTCGGGGCAATCGCCAATCGGCAATCGCCAACCGGCAATCCGCGGCCTTCGCTCACGTCAACCTGCTGGGCAATGCCCTTGCGGATGTAGTAGACCGACTTGGTGCCGTTCGCCATCCGGTCCCAGACGATGTGGACCGTGTCCGCGAATGCTGCGACTGCCGGCAGTTCGTCAAAGTCGTTGTCGCCGTTGTACGTGAGGCGGAATGTGTTACCCCAACTCGCTCCACCGTTGGCGCTCTGTTGGTAGTAGATTTCGACCGACCAGTACTTGTCCCTGTCCCCGTACCAGGTCAGATATATTTTGCCGCTCGCCGCCGCCAGGCGCGGGCTGCGATATACGTAGTTGTCGGCGACGTTCGCCAGGCGCTGGTCACTTCCCCAGTTGGCCCCGCAATCCGTGCTCCGACGGAACCGAATCTCCTCCGGTGCGCCGTCGGTATCGAGTTCCTGGTCCCAGGTGATGTACACGTTGTTGCCGTCTGCCGCCACGTCTGGATTCGGCCACGACGTGCCGTTTGAGGCGAACTGTACTACCGATTCCCACGAAGTGCCGTTGTACCGCTGGAACGTGGCCTTGTAGACACCGCTGACCTGGGTACAGCCCACGACGTACACCTTGCCGTTTGCACAGGCAATCGCCTGGCCGGTCACCGAGGCGTTGATTGCGTCCCACGTTGAGCCGCCAGTCGTGCTCCGGCGATAGCCCGTATCCCAGATAACGTGAATCGTGTCCCCGTTGGTGCAGACATCCGGCTTTAGCGCGTCGGCGAGCGTGTCGCTGATGGTCATGTCGGCCCACCAGGTCGCGCCGTTGTCCGCACTCTGCTTCAGATAGATGGCGTTATGGGTTCCGCGCTTATCATGGAACACGACCCATACGCTATTGCCGCTGACCGCAATCTGCGGATGGAAGTCGGCCCAGTTGTGGGTCATGGTCGAAAGCAGCCGGGCTGCTTCCCAGGTCCGGCCGCCGTCGGTGCTGCGGCGGTAGTAGAGCCCGATGCTTGAGCCGCCGCGGTCGATGTACACCAGATGCACGTTCTGCCCGGAAACCGCCACATCCTGCTCGCGGCACCCGTTTGTGTTCGTGGCAAGCAGGGTCTCCGCGGTCCAGCCGGGAAGCCTCTGCACCTGCTGCAGTGCCTGATAAGCGTTAATCCGTCCGGCTCCGAAGTAGACGTCGAATCCGGGCGTGCCCAGGTCTTCGGCAGTTGACTGGAGGATGTTTCTTATCTCGCTGTTGGTCAGGTCCGGGTTCCGGCTGAGCATCAAGGCGGCGGTTCCCGTAACGTACGCCGTGGCCATCGAGGTGCCCCAGTCATAGGCGTAGCCGTCGGTCCAAGTCGAATAGACGGCGTTTCCCGGTGCCGCCACGTCAATCCAGGAACCCCACATGCTCCAGGCACGCGAGCCTTTGTGCCCCTTCACCATGCGCTCGTCGCTGTTGGCCGTGGCACCGACCGCAATGACATTGGCGAAGGCCGCTGGATAGAACTTGGTGCTGTCGTCGTGGAGCGTGTCGTTGCCCATCGCGACGATCGGCAGCACCCCGGAGTTCCAGGCGTAGTTGATTTCGTCTTCCAGCGCGCTCGAGTAGCTGGTCCCGCCCAGGCTCATGTTGATGAGCTGCGCGCCGTTCTTCACCGCATAGTCAATCCCGGAAATCCACCACGAATACCAGCCGAAGCCGGTGCTGTCGAGGACTTTGATCGGCATTATCTGGCAGTACCAGCAGACCCCGGCGACACCGGTGCTGTTGTTGGTATGCGCGCCGATGGTGCCGGCCGTGTGCGTGCCGTGGCCGTTGTCGTCCTGCGGGTTGTTGTTATTGTACGCGAAGTTCCAGCCGACCGTATCGTCCCTGAAGCCGTTGCCGTCGTCATCGACGTTGTTGCCCGGTATCTCGTCAATGTTCCGCCACCAGACACTGCTCTGGTAGTTGGTCACGAACTCCGGGTGGTCCAGGTCGACGCCGGCGTCGAGATGGCCGATGACAACGTCGCGGCTGCCCCGTTCGATGTCCCAGGCCAACTCGGCGTCAATGTCGCAGCCCGCAATCCCGGCCCCGTACCCGCCCGGGTTCTGACCGGTGTTCTTCAGACCCCACTGGTTGCCATATGACGGGTCATTGGGCGTTGTAGTGCAGCCGTGACCGGCAAAGTCCGGCTCCGCGTACTCGACCGCGCTCGCCGCGCTGTAGTCGGCAACCGCCTGCTCAACGTCAATCGGACCGGTGGTCGTAAAAACGTACAGCCGGTCCATTCCCATCCGCCGGGCAAGCTGGTCGGTCGCTGCCGGGCAGAGCTTCTTCGCGCCCGCGACCTGCCAATGCTGATTCAGCGCATCAATCTCTCCGATCCCGGTCCGAACCGGCCCATCCCGCTGCTCGATTGACACCGGGACCCTGAACTTCACGATGATGTGGTCCTGGGCAAATTCGCCGGCCAGGACGCTCGCTGCCGCCAGCAATGCCAGCAGCGCTATGCATGCGTTCTTCACCTTTCCTCCTTGTGCATTACATTACCTCACCAATACCGTGCTGCCGCAGGACGCTTTCAAACACCTCGCGCGTGTACCCGACTGCCTTTGCGGCTAGTGTCAGGTTTCCGCAGTGGTCGGTCAGTGCCTGGAGCAGCGTTGCCCGTTCTGCTTCTTCATCTGAAGGAGCCGGGCCGGTCTTGCTCCGACTCTCATGCCGGATTTCCTTTCCCGGCCTCTGCTTGTCTGAGTAGGTCATGCCCCAGTGATTCCACATTTCGTGCCAGCAGGTCACGTCAAGCTAATTATCGGGAAAACAATAACTTACAGGATTGGCTTCTGCGCAAGTGTGCCATTTCTTGGCACGCCCAGCCCGGCGGACTATTGCCCGTGTCGGCTAACTGTCAGGAATGCGTGACTTAGTACGTTGTGGCCGAAGACACATGCGCAAGAGACGAGGACAGGGACGAGGAACTAAGGCTTAGGGTTTGGGGCGTGGGGCTTGGGATTTCCTTCCGGAGGTCGTCGGATGTCGTGCTTCTTCATCAGCCGGTACAGCTCGCGCCGGCTGATGTGGAGGACTTGGGCGGCCTGCTTGACAACCCAGCCGGTCTCATCGAGCGCGGCCAGTACGGTTCGGGTCTCCAAGGGCGCGGCTGCCGCCTCTTTCACGGTCTTGCGCATCGCCCGCCAGTGCGGCTCGGGCATGCCGGCTTTGCGCATCGCCGCGGGCAGATCTGCGGCCGTCACCAGTTCGCCGCGGGCGAGAATAACCGCCCGCTCCAGTACGTTCTCAAGCTCGCGCACATTGCCCGGCCAGTCATGAGCCAGCAGACAGGCAAGGCAGTCATCGCTCAAGCCCTGCATCGGCTTTGCGTACTCGCGGCTGAACTTGGCGACAAAGTGAGAGGCAAGCGCCGGCATGTCCTGCTTCCGTTGCCGCAAAGGCGGCAGGTTAAGGGTGATTACGTTCAGCCGGTAGAACAGGTCCGACCGGAACCGGCCCGCAGCCATCGCCTCTTCGAGATTCCGGTTGGTCGCCGCGACGACCCGCACGTCCGCGGAGGCCGGTTGTCTGCCGCCGACTCGCTCAAAGGTCTTTTCCTGCAGCAGCCGCAGGATTTTCGCCTGCAAGTTCAGCCCCATGTCGCCGATCTCATCGAGGAAAATCGTGCCGCCATGCGCCAGCTCGAACTTGCCCTTCCGACCGCTGACCCCGGTTGCCGTGCCGGACTCGATGCCGAACAACTCGCTCTCCAGCAGATTCTCAGGAATCGCCGCGCAGTTCACTACGACAAACGGCCCGGCTTCCCGATCCGAGAGCACGTGCAGGATTCGGGCAACCAGCTCCTTCCCGGTTCCGGACTCGCCCAGGACGAGTACGCTTGCCTTGGTCGGCGCAACCTGCGCGACCGTGTCCAAGATCGGCCGCAGCGTCGTCTCTGCCCCGATGATTCCTGCGAGCTTTCCTTTCCCCTCTCTCCCTTCGTCCCTCACTCCCTCTCTCCCTGTCCGTGCGGGCCTCGCCTGCGCCTGAGTCACGCCCAGGGCGGTCAGGTCTGCCAGCGGCTTCACGCGCGCGGCCGCTGCGCTTGTCCGCACGACCAAGGTGCCCACCCGGCCGTCCCCGACGTCAAGTGGAAGGCTGACGCTGCCGACCCCGTTCCGCCCTTCGCCATTTCCCCTTTCCCCTTCGCCGTCCGCATTCTGCATTCTGCATTCTGGCTTCTGACCTCTGACTTCGTCCGCTCCCCCTTCTCCCACTTCCATCCTGCCCCGCTGAAACACCCGGCCATCCCGCAGGAGAATCGCCGCCGCCTCAGCCGGCAGCCGGTCCGCGATCACGGCAAGCGCCTCCTCGCAGAACCGCGCCGTGTCCAGACCCGCACATGCCAGCCCGGTCAACCGTTCCAGGATGTCCGTACTTCCTTCCTCACCTTGCCATTTCCCCTTTCCCCTTTGCCCCATGGCCAGCAGCCGTTCAGTCTCCTTGGTCCTCGGCTCGACTCCAAGGCTCTCGAACAATCCCAACGCCTCAGTCAATACGCTCTGCCACGAACTGTCTGCGATCGCCTTGAGGAACCGGCCGTATGACGCGAGCGCGCAGGCCAGTTCATAGTTCTTGCCCAAGGCCCGGAAGGCCGCCAGGCTCTGCTCGAACTCAGCCTTCGCTCCTGCCCGGTCTTCGGTCACGTCGCGCAGCTCGGCCAGCACACGGTGAACGTTGCCCAGTTCCCGCTTCAGGCCGACTTTGCCCGCAAGCTCCAGCGCCTCGCCCAGGCGCGCCTCACAATCGACGACCCGGCCCTGCGCCAAGTCAAGCTCTGCCCACCGGCGCAGGGTTTCGGCCAGCTCCTGCCGGTCCTCAGTCCCGAGGCATATCTGCCGGTCCTTTTCGTAGCAGTCGCGCGCCCGTCCCATGTTCCCGGCCGCAAATGCCGCTTCGCCCAGATTGCCCAGCACCTCGGACTGAACCCAGGCCGAGGGCGCAGCGGTCGCGAGCTCCAGGGCCTTTTCCAGGTGAAACCGCGCCCGGCCGAGCTTGCCGCGGCGCAGGTAAATCTCACCGATGTTGTTGTGGCAGAGCGCGATGTCGGACTTGTCCCCGGAATGCTCCTTCTCGGCCAGGGCCCGGAAGTAGCACTCCAAAGCCTTGTCCCAGTCACCGAGGTCAACGTGAATCAAGCCCAGGTTCAACTGCGACACCCCGACGCCGTAGCTGTCCCCGATGCGCTCCTTGATTTCAAGGCTGCGCTGCTGGAAATCCATCGCCAGCGCAAGATTGCCCATCTCCCAGTGCACCAGGGAGAGATTGTTGCACGTGGCCGCGACGTCGTGGTCGTTCTTCTGTTGTTCGCGGATTGAGAGGGACTCGCCGAAGAGTTCGACGGCCGCACCGAACTCGCCGCGGTGCCATGCTAAGAGGCCCAAGTTGTTGATTGCGTCGGCCCGTGCCGACTCGTCACCGGCCGCCTCAGCGCTTCTCAAGCCTTCGCGCGCCAGGCTCAGAGCCGAATCCATCCTGCCCTCCACGCGGTCGGCGTCGGACAAGAGGTTCAGCGCCAGCGCTGCCGCGGCTGAATCGCCGACTGCCCGAGCGGCATCCAGCGCCTGCCGGCCGATTCGGACCGCCTCGGCGCGCTGGTTGTGAAACAACGCCCGCGCCTGCGCGACCAACTCCATCGGCCCGGCCGCGCCGGTGCCGCCCGCACCGCGTCTCGACTTACGCTTTTCCGCAGACACGCTCAACCTCTGAAAAAGACTAGTCCCGGCCCCCGATTTGTCAACCGGCGGAGGCCGTCTGATTGACACACCGACGCCGACGGCTAGAATCACGCGCAGATGAAGGCCGAAAAGTCGCCCGCGACTGAGCAGCTCGCGCTGGTGCGCGAGCGCCTGTCCAAGGCAAAGAACGTCATGGTCATCACCGGCGCGGGTATCTCGGCCGAGTCCGGCGTCCCGACCTTCCGCGACGACAAGGGCCTTTGGCAGAAGTTCAACCCGCTGGACTACGCGACCCGCGAGGCCTTCCAGCGCGACCCGGTGAAAGTCTGGAAGTGGTACGATGAGCGCCGCGTCAACATGGCGCAGGCAAAACCCAACGCGGCCCACCAGGCTCTGGCCGCGATGGCGCAGCCGGGCAGGCGGGTGTTCATCGTGACTCAGAACGTGGACGACCTGCACGAGCAGGCGGGCTCGAAGGAAGTCGTGCACATTCACGGTTCGCTCTGGCGCATTCGCTGCGAGCGCGACGGCACCGTGGTTGAGAACCGCGAAGTGCCGCTCTCCGAACTCCCACCGTTGTGCATGTGCGGTGAAATCATGCGGCCGGACGTGGTCTGGTTCGGCGAGGACCTGCCGTGGCGGCCGGTCGAGCAGATTCGCCATTACTTCCTTGAAGGCCCGATTGACCTTTGCCTTGTCGTCGGCACCGAGGCGTCGTTCGGGTACATTCTGCAATGGGCGCTGCAGGCGCGCGAGTCCGGTGCCATGATCGTGGACGTGAACCCACGGGATACCGGGCTCGGCTCGATTGTCGACGTGCACTTGCGCGGCAAGGCAGGAGAGGTGTTGCCGGAGCTGCCATGACGAACGAAGTCAGATGTCAGAAGCTAGAGGCTAGAAGTCAGAAGTGCGGAGCGGGCACTTGGTGTCTTGGTGTCTTTGTGGTAAGATTCTGCTATGGACTCTGATTTCCTGAAGCTCTGCCGGACTCGGCGGTCGGTGCGCCGGTTCGCTGACCGGCCGGTGGAGCGTGAGAAGATTGAGCTTTGCCTTGAGGCGGCGCGGCGCGCGCCTTCGGCCGACAACATGCAGCCGTGGCGGTTCATCGTGTTCGACGATCCGGAGAAGAAAGCGAAGCTGGCCGCAGCCGTATTCACCGGGATCTACGCTTCCTCGAAGTTGTTCGCGAAAGCGCCGGTCATCGTCTGCCTGATCATCAAGGAACACCTGCTGGTCAACAAGCTCGCCGGCGCGGTCATGGGCACCCAATGGCAACTCGTTGACGCGGGCATCGGCGGCGAGCATTTCGTGCTGGCCGCGGCCGAGCAGGGTATGGGAACGTGCTGGATTGGCTGGTATGACGGCCGGGCGCTGCTCAAACATCTGGGCCTGCGCGGCAAAGGGTACAAGGCGGTCGCGCTTATCGCGGTTGGGTACCCGGCCGCCGACGTCTCGACCAACGAGCGCCCGCGCAAGACCCTGGCCGGAATCAGGTTCTGGAACGACCCGCCGCACCGCTAGGAGCGAGTTTCCAGTTACCAGTGTCCAGTTTCCAGTGTCCTGACTTCTGCATTCCAGCTTCCAGCTTCTGACTTCGCCCGGCCCTCGTCGCTCGGCCTGCTTGACATAGCACCTGTTTCCGGCAAGACTTTGGGCAATGGAAGGCAAATCCCTTCCCGACCGGTTGCGCACGCCCGCAGGTCTGGCGTTCGTATTGGCCGCGGTGGCGCTCTTCTCGGTCGGCCTGTACCTCCCGACGGCGCAGTACAGTTTCGTCTGGGACGACGAGACGCTCATCGCCGGCAACTCACTGCTGGCCCATTCCCGTCCGGCTGACATCTTCAATCGCGGATTCTGGGCCGGGAGCCAGGAGCCTGTTACCGGGCCCGGCGCCGCCTACTACCGGCCGCTGGTCACGCTCAGCTTCTGGCTCGACCTGAAACTCTCGCACGCCAACCCGCACTGGTTCCACATCGTCAACCTGCTGCTCTACGCGCTGGCCGCGGTCGCGGTTACGCTTGTGCTGTGGGAGTTGCTCCATTCCGGCGTCTGGGCCCTGCTCGGCGGCCTGCTCT
The DNA here is from genome assembly GCA_964597845.1 of uncultured bacterium. GTDB lineage: Bacteria > Hydrothermota > Tepidihabitantia > Tepidihabitantales > Tepidihabitantaceae > UBA2258. The sequence goes on from CAZQZR010000031.1 coordinate 17,390, forward strand.
TTGCCGCGCACTCGTCGCACGTCGAGTCGGCCGCGTTCATCTCCGGCCGCACCGACATCATGCTGACCTTGTTCACCGCCATTGCCGCCTTCGCCCTGCTCCGGTCCTTCCGCAAGCACAACCGCCTGTGGTGGCTGGTCGTTCCGCCGGCGTTCGGTCTCGCCCTGCTCAGCAAGGAGACCGCGGTTCTCTTCCCATTGCTCGTCGTCCTGGCCCCGCTACTGGTCGGGGTCCGGTACGACCGCTACTATTGGTTACCGGTGCTCGCCACGGTCCTGGTCCTTGCCGGCTATCTGTTCATTCGCGCGGGCGCGGTCCCGGTGCCGATTCCGTTCGAGGGTCGGGTCAGTCTCGGGGCCCGGCTCGTGGCCATCGCCAATACATTCGGCTTGTACATCCGCATGTTCTTCTGGCCGTTCGAGCACCACGCCAAGTACCCGGCCAGCGACGCGTTCTTCGTCCCGACCCCGAACTTGATTGCCGCCCTGCTCTTCATCGTCACAGTGCCGCTGCTCGCGCTCCGACGCCGGTTCGTGGCAACACTGTGGGGCTATGCGTGGACGATTGGCTTCCTGCTGCCGGTCGCAAGCATCGCCTCGATTGGCCCGCTGGCCGCAGAGCGACTGCTCTACCTGCCATCTGCCGGTCTCGTCATGGTCGTGGTGACGATACTCTCCCGCCTACTCACGTTCCGGGTCAGAACGCGGCAGGTTGTCGGCGCCGGCCTGACCGTGGTCATCGTGCTGCTCGGCGCTGACTCGATGATGCGCACCCGTATCTGGAAGAACGCCGAGACGCTGTTCTCGGCCATGATCCGCGAGACGCCGACCGCGCCAAGCGCCTACGCCAACCTCGCCGACGCGATTGCCGGCTCACGACCCGATTCCGCGCTTGCGCTCTACGACCACGCGCTCCGCCTCGACCAGGGTTATATCCACGCTCACCTGCACGCCGCCATCCTGCTCAGCCAGAAGGGCGACCACCGCCGCGCGATCCATTACCTGCGCGTCGCCAACGAGCTGCAGCCGAACTCGGCGCTGGTACTCAACAACCTCGGGCTCGCGTTCCTGGCAGCAGGCGAAACCGACAGCGCCCTTGCGACTTTCGCCCACGCCCTCGCGGTGCAGCCCGGCTCAGCCCTGCTCCACCTCAACCGCGCCAACGTGCTCGTCACGGCCGGTCAGCCGGACGAGGCGGAAGCCGAACTCCACCGCGCCCTTGCCCTGGATAGCACGTTGCCCGCGGCCCGAACCATGCTGGTCGAGCGGCTGAAGCAGCGGGGCCGGTATGACAGCGCGATTGTCCTATTGCAGGGCGTAGTCAGGGACCAGCCTTCAGCCGCGTACCTCAATCGTCTCGGCAGCCTGTTCATCGACGCCGGTGACTCGGCCCGCGCCGGGGACAGCTACGAGCGGGCGCTCCGGCTCGACTCGGCCTTCGTGCCGGCGCTCTACAATCAGTCGGTGTTGCTTGCTGCTCGAGGGGAATCAGCCGCGGCCCGGGTCCTGGCCGCCCGCGCCTATCGCCTGCGGCCCGACCTTGAAGCAATCAGGGAACTCCACCACTCACTACTCACACGGGCGTCGGTTCCTGGGGACAGTCCCCATGAGGTAGAATGACCAATTGCCAATTCCTAATTCCCAACTAATGCCCAATGAGCGAATGCTCCAGGGCGGACAGTCCGGAATCGGCCATTGACCGCTGTTGGTCATTAGTTAGGAATTGGGCATTGGGCATTGAGGATTCGCTCCTATGCGTGTAGTCACGAACATCATCGTCAAGGAAGCTCGGGGACAGTCCCCGATCAGTACCGCGCGGCAATCGGCATCCGCCAGCCCATACCGAAAGCCCGGCTCGTCACCTTCAGTCCGGGCGCGGCCTGCCGGCGTTTGTACTCGTTCCGGTTCACGGCCCGGATAACCCATTCCACGGTCTTCCGGTCATGCCCCGCCGCCACTATCTCATCTGCCGACCGGCCCTCGTCAATATAGTCGCCAATGATGGCGTCGAGCACGTCGTAGGGCGGCAGCGTATCCTGGTCGGTCTGGTTGGGCCGGAGCTCGGCTGAAGGTGGCTTCTCAATCGTGGCGCGCGGAATCACCTCGCCCTTGCGGTTGATGTACTTTGCCAGTGCGTAGACCATGGTCTTGGGCACGTCGGCCAGCACGCACAGGCCCCCGCTCATGTCCCCGTACAGCGTGCAGTACCCGACCGCGAGCTCGCTCTTGTTGCCGGTCGCGAGCACAAGGTGCCCGAGTTTGTTGGAGACCGCCATCAGGATGTTGCCCCGGACCCGCGCCTGGATGTTTTCCTCGGTCGCGTCCGGCGGCCGGCCCGCGAACTCGTCACGCAGTAGTTCCAAGTATGCGCGGTGCACGTCGGCGATCCCGACCTGGTGGAACTCAATCCCGAGGTTCTCCGCCAACCGGCGCGAGTCATCGATGCTGCCCACAGACGAGTACTCAGAAGGCATCGTGATGCCCAGGACGTTTTCCGGCCCGAGCGCCGCAACCGCCAGGCAGCAAGTGAGCGCGGAATCCACGCCGCCCGAGAGCCCGAGCACTACCTTTTCGAACCCACACTTGTGTACGTAGTCTCGGATGCCGAGCACCAGCGCATCACATATCGATTCGACCGGGTCCTGCTCGTGGTAGTTGCCCTCGGAGCCGGCGTCGCTGGTCTCCACAACCGCGAGCCCCTCCCGAAAAGACTCCATGACCAACTGGGGCCGGCCCTGCCGGTCAAAGACCATGCTCCGGCCGTCGAACACCAGTTCGTCGTTACCGCCAACCTGGTTGACGAACACGAACGGTATCTTATGCCGCTGCGCATGCCCGGCGACCAGCCGCTTCCGGATTGCCTCCTTGCCGACCACGAACGGCGAGGCCGAGATGTTGATGAACAGGGTCGCACCGGCTGATGCCAGTTCGGCGACCGGGTCTCGGTCGTACCTGGTCCGCCCCCACATCTCCGGCGAATTCCACGCGTCCTCGCACACCGAAATCCCCAGGGCCTCGCCTCCGAACTTCGTCACCCGCACCGGCCCGGCCGGATCGAAGTACCGCGTCTCATCAAAGACATCGTAGGTCGGCAGCAGGGACTTCGCCTGCCGGAACTGCTCGCTGCCTCCGACAAAGAGAATCGCGGCGTTAAGCAGACCCTTGCCCGGGCTGCACGGCGACCGCACCGGCGCGCCGACGATGATTCCCACCTTGGGGAATTGCGCCGAAATCCGCGCGACCTCGACCAGCCCGGCCTCGACGCGGTCGATGAACCAGTCCCGGGCGAGCAGGTCGCGCGGCGGATAGCCGGCCAGAAATAACTCCGAAAAGACGACGAGGTCGGGCTTGAGCTCGCGTGCCTGACCAAGCGCCTGCTGCACGCGCCGGACATTGCCCGGCACGTCGCCGACCACCGGATTGAGCTGCGCGAGGACAATCCTCATCGTGTATCGCTCATCGTTTGTCGTTCACCTAATAGCAGTCTGCCAAACCCGCATTCCTTGTCAACAAAGGGCGCATCGTCTATCATGATACCGAATGCTCCCCTTGCTGATATTCCTGCTGCTGCCGGCCCAGTTGACGAGGCCGGTGCTCCCGGCTGCGCCGGCGCTCGACACCTTTGACCTGTCCGACCATACTGTCGTCCTGTCGGTGGATGATGGCTACCACTCGGTCTACGAGAACGTCTACCCGCTGCTCAAGCGCTACCGCATGACCATGACCCTTGCGCTCATCACCGGCTGCATTGGTGAGGGCAAGCCATCTTACCGGCCGTCCGACCGATTCCTTAATGAGAGTGAAATCCGGGAGATGATGGACTCTTGCGGCATCGAAATCGCCAGCCACACGCTGACCCATGCATGGCTCACAAAGATTGACAGCGCATCGGCCTGGCGGGAAATCGCCGATTCCAAACATCGGCTCGAATCGCTCTTCGGCACCGAAGTCATCACGTTTGTCTATCCTTATGGCGACATGAACGGCCGGGTCCGCGAGATGGTGCGCCGCGCCGGGTACAAACTCGGCCGGGCGGTTCGGGCCGGCACGCCGAATCTCTGGGTCGAACCGTACAAGATTCCGGAAGTCGAACTCCGGATTGAGGCCCGGCTGCCGGTAATAGTCCGCCACATCCGTCGGCACGAAACGACAGTAATTCTCCTGCACCGCATCGTCCAGTCACCCAGGGTCTTCACCGAGTGGCCGGTTGCCGACTTCGAGGCCCTGCTGGACTGGATGCACCGGCGCCGCGTCCGCGTGGTTACTTTGTCGGAACTCTATCGAGAATGGTGGCGGGAAAGGCTCAACCGAGCACTGCTTGAGGCGACGGCCGGCTCCGGTCGGAACCGACTATTCGAGGATGTAGACATCGACGCCACTCGTACCCCCCATTCCCGCTGAACCGAAGGCGTCCATGTTCTTCTTGCGGCCGACGAAGATATCTATGTGCTTGCCTTTAATTGCGCTGCCCACGTCGTGGGCGTAGAAAACCCCGCCCAAGGTTCGACCATCAACCGTGACGTTCTCGGCCTGCGGTATGTAGACCACCGAACCCAGTGGTATTACTCGCGGGTCAACCGCGATGGACTTGAGCTCATCCAACGAGTAGCCGCCATAGCCGAGAAACCGGTCCACGACCTCGGCCCGGTTTGCGCACTTCATGTAGCTGATGCGCCGCCCATCCTTCAAGCAGGCAGCGGCCTCGACCCGGAACGCTTTCACGAAGGCCGAAGAGAACCGGCCGAGAAGCTGACCGTCGGCAAGGTAGAGAGGCGACGACCGGCTGGTCGGATACTCGGCTTCCTCGACCGCCCAGTAGTAGGTCACCTTGAACCGGCCGAGATACCGGCCCTGCGGTACCCCGGCGCTGTCTCGCATGCCGGCGAACATGAAATCCGGCGGCCTGACGCCCGCCCGGACAACGCTGCTCATGGTCTGAGCCTTGGGCGTGAAACAGGCCGACATAAGCAGAAATAGACCGACAGCCCATCTTTGCATGGTAACATGCTGCGAATTTTGGCTGCCCTGTCAAGAAAATCCTTCCGCCGCATCGGGGCACCGATACTGCTGTTGCGTTAACTCATTAGAATATAGGCACTTAGAAATGGCCACCACAGTCAGCAGACCACGTAGACAGACGCCTAATGGTTCGTATGACACCTATACTGGTCGGTCAAACCCGAGTTTGCAGCGGTTACCGGCTTTGGCGACTTGTCGGCGACCGATGGCTCGGTTGAACTCGGAAGCCGACCTCTAGCCGAGGTCCAGTTCGCTCTGCTGCTTGTTCGAGCCCTTGCGATGGAAGTGGTCGTAGGCCCTTTTCTGGGCTGTTCGGCCGCGTGAGGTTCTTTGGATCAGGCCCTGCTGCACTAGGAACGGTTCGTAGACCTCCTCCAGCGTTCCAACGTCTTCTCCGACCGCCACCGCCAGGGATGAAGCGCCCACCGGCCCGCCGTTGAACCGGTCAATGATGGTGAGGAGTATCTTCTTATCCATCTCGTCCAGCCCGAGTGTATCAACGTCGAGTTGGGTGAGGGCGTAGAGAGTTATCTCTTTGTCCACCAAGCTTTTAGAGTTGACCTGGGCGAAATCCCGCACTCGGCGCAAGAGGCGGTTGGCGATGCGTGGAGTACCCCGGGACCGGCCGGCAATCTCCCAAGATGCGTCGTCATCAACCTTCACTCCCAGGATTCGCGCTGCCCGACGGACAATCAAGACGAGGTCTTCAGCCGGATAGTAGTCGAGATGGAAAGACATCCCGAACCGGGAGCGCAGCGGCGCGGTCAGCAGCCCGGACCGGGTCGTGGCGCCGACCAGGGTGAAATCGTGCAGTTGTATCTTCTCCGACCTCGCCCCGGGCCCCTTGTCAATCAGGATGTCGAGCTCGAAATCCTCCATGGCCGGGTACAGGTACTCCTCGACCGCCTTGCTCGTCCGGTGAATCTCATCAATGAAGAACACATCCTTCGGCGCAAGCCCGGTCAGGATTCCGGCCAGGTCCACCGGCCGCTCGAGAATCGGGCCGGAACTGGCGCGGATTGCGGCCCCCATCTCGCCGGCGATGATGTGGGCAAGCGTGGTCTTGCCCAGCCCGGGCGGACCGAACAACAGGACGTGTTCCAGCGGTTCGCCGCGGAGCTTGGCCGCCTCGATGAAGACCCGAAGGTTCTCTTTCAACCGTGCCTGACCGATGAAGTCACCGAGAGTCCGGGGCCGGATCTCGTCGTCCAGCGCCTCCTCGCCCCGCATACGCTGAGGAGATGAGAGACGTTCGGCCGTTACCACGGTCTGCTAGCCTCGCTGCGCCAGCGCCAGTTTCAGCAAATCCTGGAGATTCATGTCCGGTTTGAGCTCCACCCGACTCAATCGCTCCTGGGCCTCTTTTCGGCTCAGACCCAGCGACATCAACGCGGAAGCCGCGTCGGCCAGCATCGGCTGCACCTGGCCTGGCTGCGGCGCCTCGCCCTGCAACTTCTTTAAGATACTGTCTGCCTTCTTCGGCCCGATACCCGGAACCGAACGGATGACCTCAATGCGTCCGGAGGCAATCACGTCCAGAATCTCCTGAGGCGCAAACCGGGATAGGAGGTTCAGCCCGGCCCTGGGCCCGATGCCCTTAACCGACGTGAGCATGTTGAACACATCCCGCTGTTCCTTGTCCGCGAACCCGAACAGGTCCACGCCCGACCGTGTTACCCGCATCACCACAAGAAGCTGCGCTTCCTGGCCTGCATCCGGCAGGCTTCGTGAAGTCGACAGAGGAACCCGCAACTCAAACCCGATACCCGAGCACTCGAGCACGATTCTAGTCGGCTCCTTCTCAACCAGGGCCCCGCGCAGCCGCGCTAGCAACGCCGTCCCGTCCTCGGCACTCGTTTGTGTTCGTCCATGCTCATCCGTGCTCGTCCGCCTCCGGCCGTCCTCCGACTGAGGCAATAGGCGGCAGCCAGCGCGTCAGCCGCGTGCTCGGAGACTCTCTCCCCGAGCTGCAGCAGCCGCTTGACCATGTAGTTCATCTGGTGCTTCGATGCCCGGCCGCTGCCGGTAATCGCCAGTTTGATTGTGGCAGGAGTCAATTCCGTTACCGGGATGCGGTTCCGACCCAGCACGTGGAGTATCGTGCCCCGCGCTTCGGCTGAGAGGATAACGCTCCGCGCGCCCTTCGTCTTGAAAAAGAGAGTCTCAATCGCGCAATGGGTTGGCCGATTGCGCCGAACCACCTCTTCCATCCCCTCACCGAGCGACCGCAGTCGCTCCGGCATGGACTGGCGGGTCTCAGTTGTTATGAGGCCGAACTCGGTCGCGAGCCCGTTCTCGATGATGCCGTATCCGGTCGCACTCAGCCCGGGGTCAATCCCCAGAATCCTCAAGTCGGGCTATTCCGCAGCCGCGATCTTCTCCAGTATTTCATCCGAGATGTCGAAATTGGCGTAGACCTGCTGCACCTCTTCCAGCTCCTCAAGCATCTCAATCAGCTTGAGGACCTTGGGCGCGTCGTGCTCGCCGAGCTTCACGTTGTTGGCCGCAACCATGGTAAGTTCGGCGCTCTCGGACTCGATGCCAGCGTCCTTGAGCTGCTTCTTCACCTTCTCGAATGCGCCAAGCGGCGTCAAAATCGAGTAGGCGCTGGCCTCGGTCTGTACGTCGTCGGCCCCGGCCTCGAGCGCCGCAGTCAGCACCGCGTCCTCTTCGGCCTTGTCCTTGGATACGACAATCAGGCCCTGGGACTTGAACTGCCATGCCACAGAACCGGCCGAGCCCATGCTGCCGCCATACTTGTCGAGCACGTGACGGACTTCCGACGTGCTCCGGTTCTTGTTGTCGGTGAGCGCACGAATCAGCAAGGCCACTCCGCTCGGGCCGTAACCCTCGTAAACGGTCTCTTCATAAGTGACCCCGGGCAGCTCGCCGGTGCCTTTCTTGATGGCCCGGTCAACGTTGTCGGCCGGCATGTTGATTGCCTTGGCCGAATCGACCGCGGAGCGCAGTCGCGGATTGGCATCGAGGTCGCCACCGCCGATTCTCGCCGCCGTCGTGATTTCGCGGATGAGCTTGGAAAAGGCCGCGCCCCGGGCCGCATCGGTCTTCCCCTTCTTGTGCTTGATTGTGGACCACTTAGAATGTCCGGACATAACGTTCCTCCTAGCAGCCGGCGCCGCGGCTCCGGCTGTCGTCAGGTAATTGAATGCCAGTCTCGCCAAGACACCGGACTCGGGTCGGCGTCTACTATTCTCGACACTATTCTATGGCTGCGGGCACTGATGTCAACATCGCGCCGCCGCGCGGATTCGCTTGACAACCGGAACAAACGGCCGAAACTTACAAGCACCATGCAAGCCTTGGCACTGGTCATCAGCCTCATAGCAATTGACCCCAATGCCGGCACCACCGGCTTTGACTTCCTGAGAATCACGCCCACTGCCCGCGAAGCCGCGATGGGCGGCGCGGCGGTCGGCTCGGCGCCGAGCCCGATGGGCTTCTGGTTCAGTCCGGCGCACGCCGCGTCGGCCGAAATCCCCCATGCCCATGTCGGCTACATCAACTATGTCGCCGGCATCCATACCGGGTCCGCCGCGTACAGCCAGCCGGTCGGGACCGACAAGGGCATCGGGTTCGGAGTTGTATACCTGAACTCCGGCACCATGAAACGCACGAACGAGCGCGCCGAAGAAAATGGCACTTTCGGCCTCTCCTATGCCGACCTGAACCTGAGCGGTGCGATGCGACTCGGCAATGCTCTTGCCATCGGCGTCGGCCTCCAGGGGCTCTACGGCTCAATCGATACCTTCTTCGCGATGGGATTGGCCGGCAACGTCGGCGCGACCTACCGGCTGCCGGTCGATGGACTCACCGCGGGCCTCGCCGTGAAGAATCTCGGGCTCCAGCTCAAGGCATTCCAGACCGGTCGGAACCCGCTGCCGATTGACTTCGGGCTCGGGCTCAGCTACCAGCCCAATCCGTCGCTCAATCTGGTACTCGACGCGCGCAAACCGATCGACAACCGCGTCAACATCCGCGCTGGCGTCGAGGGCTGGGTCGCCGAACTTCTGGCCCTGCGTGTGGGGTATAACAGCGACGGAGTGGACCTCAAGTCCGGCGGCGGCGACGATATCCTGGCCGGCGTTTCCACCGGTCTCGGGATCCGCCATCGCGGTTACCAGTTGGACTACTGCTTCATCCCGATGGTTAGACTGGGCGTCGCCCACCGCCTCTCGCTGGCTTTCTCCCTCTAGCCCGCTCGCGGCCACTGCCTACCAATGAAAAGACAATTCATAAAGGACATCAAGACCGGCGCGCAGGTTGATGACGTCTTCTACTGCTCGCGCCGGGACGTGAGAGAACGCCGCGACGGCGGCGCATTCCTGACCCTTGAACTGCGCGACAAGACCGGCTTCGTTGCCGGCATCATGTGGGATCGAATTGAGGACGCCGTGAAGTGCGTTGAGATCGGCAACTTCTACCGCGTCCAGGGCCGGATGGGCGACTACCAGGGAAAACCCCAGCTCAACGTCAACCTCATCTACCCGGCCGACCCGACCACGATATCGCGGGACGATTTCATTCCTGCGTCGCGCTACGACCGCGGGCAACTCATGACCGAACTGCGCGGCTACGTCGCCGCGGTGAAGAACCCCCACCTCCGCGGCCTGCTCGACGCCTTCTTCGCCGACCCCGACTTCGCCGAGAAATTCTCACTCGCGCCGGGCGGCGCGCGGGTCCACCACGCGTACCTGGGCGGCTTGCTCGAGCACACTACCCTAATGTGCCGGCTCGCCCGCTCCTTCCCCGAAGTCTACAAAGAGATTGACGGGGACCTGCTGATGACCGGCGTCATCCTGCACGATATCGGCAAGATTAGGGAGTACGTCTACGAAGTCGCGATTGACCACTCCTACGACGGACGCCTCCTCGGCCACATCACGATGGGCTATGAGATGGTCCGGGACAAACTCGCCGCGATGAAGGACTTCCCGGTCGAACTGGGTCGGATGCTCCTCCATATCATACTGGCCCACCACGGCCAGATGGACTTCGGCTCGCCCAAGACCCCGAAGTTCGCCGAGGCCTTCATCGTCTACATCATCGACAACCTCGACGCCCGGGCGGCAATGTTCCGCGAAACGGTAGAGAAGAACCCCAACGCCAAGTGGACCGACTTCCAGCAGTA
>CAZQZR010000032.1:0-27251 GCA_964597845.1 uncultured bacterium
TGTCAGCTAACCGGTTGAGATACGCTCAGATGCAGAGCTTTCGATTCTTCTGGGCAGGTGGGAGTGCTGACCTCTGACTCCGGTGCTTGACCGGGCAGGTTGGTCGTTGTAGATTGGAGCATGGCCGAGCAGACGTTGTCCGACGTGCTGAGCAAGGAGACGCTTGAGAGTGTCGCGTGGGGCGAGTCATACGGCAGGGGCAAGAGGTACTTCGAGCAGGGCAGGGTGAAGGCGCTGAAGGAGAGCGAGGGCGCGGTCTCGGCCCGGGTGCGGGGTTCAGACTGGTACGACGTGGAGCTGCGCTTGACTGACGGGGAGCTGGACGGCGATTGCTCGTGCCCCGTGGGAAGCGACGGGCTGTTCTGTAAGCACTGCGTGGCGACCGGACTGGCATGGCTGGTGCGTCAGGCGCTGAGCGCTCACGAGACCACCGGCTCGGGCAGCCCGCAGGCGCTACGGGAGTACCTGGCCGGGCTGCCCAAGAAGAAGCTCGTCGACATGGTGATGGCGCAGGCACGGACCGACGCCGCGCTGAAGCAGCGACTGACGCTCGCGGTCGCGCGGTCGCGGCCCGCCGGGCCCGACCTAGACGCGATTGAGGCGGCAATCGTCGAGGCGACCCGCGCGGGCGAGCCCTGGTCTCAACTTCGGGACCGACACCAGGTGAAAAGGCTCGAAGCAGTGCTGGACGTACTGAAGGAGCTGCTTGACGCCGGCCAGGCGGCTGCGGTTGTGCGGCTGGCGGCGCAAGGGCTTGAGCGCTCCGCCGACGTCGCAGGCCGCATGTATGACCCGGGCAACGATCTGTCGGCGGTTGTCGGTCAATTCCTGTCTCTGCATCTGCGGGCCTGCGCAGCGGCCAAACCTGAACCGGGCGAGCTTGCCCGCTGGCTGTTCGAGTTCGAGACAAACTCGCTCAATCGCACGACCGAGGGGATTACGTTCCAATACGTCGACCTGCTCGGGGAGACGGGGCTGGCGGCCTACGGGAAACTGGCCGAGGCCGAGTGGCGGGCCGCGAAGGCAACGCGCGGCCGATACCCGACGGCGAAGCTCGCCCGGCTGGACGCGGTGGCGGGCCACGCGGCGCTGCTCAGCGTTGACCCGGCACTGATGGCGGAGGTGAGCCCGGGCGGCCTTCATCACCCCTGGGCCTACTGGTGGACCGCCCACGAATGCCTCGATGCGAAGCAGCCGGACAAGGCGGTGGCCTGGGCCGAGCTCGGCCTGAAGGCTTTTCCCGACAACGCTTACGCTGGGCTGCGCGAGTTGCTGGCCGATGAGTACGCGCGGCGCGGGCGGATGACCGAGGCGCTGAACCAGGCCTGGGCGCTGTTCACCGAAGTCCCGAGCATTGATAACTACCTGCGGCTGCGGGCGCTCGCCCTCAAGGCAAAGCAGGGACCGGTCTGGCGGGATGAGGCGCTTGAGTACCTGAGGGAGCGGGCAGCCCGCGCGCCCAGGGCCGGCCGGGACGAAGAGCCGGGCGGCGAGCGGCTCTACTGCGGGTCTTTGATAGTCGAGATACTGCTGAAAGAGAAGAACGTTGACGTTGCCTGGAGCGAGGCGCACGTCGGCGGCTGCGGGGAAGAGACTTGGCTCAAGCTGGCCCGGGCGAGGGAAGCACGCCACCCGGCCGACGCGATAGGAATCTACCAGCGGTTCGCCGAGCAAATGGTGCAGGGAGGCGGCAACGACGCGTACCGGAGTGCGGTCAGTTGCCTGCGCCGCGCTGCAGTGCTCGCGACCAAGCTCGGCCGGCCCGACAAGTTCCGCGAGTTCATCACCGGCTATCGCGAACGGAACAAGCGGAAGAAGAACCTGCTCCGGCTGCTGGACAAAGAGCTCGGGACCGGCGACCGGTGAAACTGTGGATACAGCAGCGGATAGAGCAGCGGGTCGAGCAATGGGTAAGGCGGCGGATAGAACTACTGGTGGAGCCATTGGTAGAGCTACCGGTGGAGCTACAGGTAGAGTTGCGGGTGGCGCTATGGGTCGAGCTACGGGTGAAGCTACCGGTCAAGCTGCGGGTCGAGCTACGGGTACAGCTACCGGTGAAACTGCGGGTCGAGCTACCCGTGAAGCCATGAGTCAAGCTACCGGTCAAGCTACGGGTGAAGCTGCGGATGAAGCTACGGGTCGAGCCACGGGTGGAACTACGGGTGCAACTATCCCTCCAATGACCCCTACCCTTGAATTATCGGCCTTGCATTGCACCGCAACCAGCGGATAATACAAGTGTTATGATCCCTGCATCGGATTCGTTCAACTGCCGTTTCCCGCATCGCGTTCCGGAGGGCAAGACCCGGTGAGACCGTTGCTCCTGATCGCTGAAACGCAGGCAGTCCTGACCCGCATTCGCACCTATGGCTGGACCCTGTGCGTCTTCGGCATGAGCCCGGGCGAAGCATGGCGACTCGTCAAAGCCAGGGTCGAACGGCGTATACAGGATGCCGGGGTCGCGGTCCAGAACGTCAACGTGTACCGGCGTTACGTGCATGAGTTGGTTAAGGCGTTCCGAACCGAAACCGGAGAGCCGCTCGCCCGAGCTATCGATCTCGTCATCCGGAAGTGGGTCAACCTGGGTCTTGAGTCCAGACTGCTGCAGGCACTGCTCGGCGACTGCTTCCTGCGCTTCGAGCAGAACGGATACGCCAAACCCGCAGTTGCGTCTCCGGCCGGAGGAAAGAAGCGCGGGCCAAAGGCCCGGCGTCTCCCGCGCCGCTCATACGAAAAGGCGCTCAAGAAGGGGCGCGCCTCCCGTGCTCGCTCCGGCACGGTCGAAGAGCAGGCGGCCAAACAGAAAGCCGGCTCTGCCCAAGCGGCGCAGATTGCCGATAAGCTCAGGCCGATTCTGGCCGCGCGCGCGATTCCCGGTGCCCGGTTTGTCAGCTACTTTGCCTTTGCCCAGAGACTCGGCCGCCTCTCCCGCAACTACACAGCCAAGTCCCTCGCCATGGCCGCGTCGGACCTCATCGACCTCTACGAAGCCAAATCGCTCGACGGTGACACGCTGCGCGCCATCGCCGCGAGCGTCTTCGGCGTCAACGTCAGTTCCTGACCGTTTTCATCTTCGGTTCCTGCGCACTGGGCCATCAGATCACTTCCTGCTCGCCGCTTGACTCCCAACCCGCGCGCGGGCGCGTTGGAGGCGGAGTTGGATTCGTCCGTGACTGCCCTGATGCAGTACGAATGCTCAGCGGCGGGTGCCCATACACGACCGTTCCTACTCGGACCTCATCGCCACGGGGCGAGCCGGGCTGTTCTGCCCGGGATGGGCCGAGCCGCGTTCTAGCGGGGGGTGACGACAAGCTTGCGGGTGACGGATTGGCCCGCGGCATTGAGCGTCGCAACGTAGACTCCCGGCGCGAAGCCGCGCAGGTCGAGGCGCGTGCTGCCGGACGGGTCCAGAGTGAACGACTTCACCACCCTACCCAGTACATCTCGCAGCGCCAGCTTGCCGGAGGTGTTGGCAGCGACGTTATATTGGGCTTTGATGAACCTGCCCGCTGTCGGGTTCGGCGCCAGGGTCAGTTCCGGTTGCCTTGCGACTGTGCCCTGTGGCTCTTGCGTTCCAGAGGCGGCGTACTCGATGCGCAGGCATGGCGGCGGGGTGCTGTCGTACCCGTATGCTCGCCCATAACCGTACGACCCTGTTCTGCTGATGGCAAGGGAGACCCAATCCGTCCCGCGGCACGAGTCGAACAAGGCTACCGCGGCTGAGTCGAAAGACCACGCCATCCAACCATCCGGAGACTGCATGCCAGGCGTGAGCGCGCGGGCGCTTCCGATTTTCCGGAAGAGGTCGGCCGCACCTAGCGGAACTGGGTCCGGTATGAGCTTGATCTGGACTTGAGGAAGATGCTCATCGTGCTGGTACTGGTAGTAGCCGAGTTCCGCCGATACTAAGACACAGGTGTCGGGCAGTGTATCCATGCCGAACTTCAGGAACGCTCGGAAGTCAAGGGCATGACCATGGTACGAGGTCAAGCCATAGGAGAGGCCGGAGTAGTATTTCGAATAGCTGCTGTCGATCGATACTGACACTAACACATTGCCAGTGATGGTCGCTTGGATGTCCACGACCGTGGCTCGCACTGGCGTCACGGCTAAGACCGCGACTAGACAGCACAGTACCATGAATGCCTTCAAGGGCGTGCCGGTCAATCTTGGGGAGACGTTCATACTTCAACCTCCGGTCGGTGACCGAGTATAGGTTTCGTCCGGCCGCCTGTCAACAGGCGGCGAGGCTGGGCTTCAGCGGGTAGTGATGACGAGCTTGCGGGAGAGGAATTGGCCACCTGCGTCGAGCGTAGCCATGTACACGCCGGGCGAGAGGCCACGCAGGTCGAGGCGCATGTGGCCGGAGGGGTCCAGGTCGAATGACCCAGTGGTTCTCCCAAGGACGTCGCGCAGGGTGAGACGGCCCCGGACCGCGACGTTATGATTCACCGTGACGAGCGTGCTTCTTGTAGGGTTTGGCACAAGGGTGAACTCTGGCCGCATGGTCACGGCACTTTGTGGTTCGCTCACTCCGGAAGAGCGATACACTATGTGGAGATACGGTGACGAACTGCTATCGTATCCGTAGGCGGACGCCAAGTAGGTGTCTGCCGGTGGGCCGTCCCAGTGGATGCCGAAGCAAGCCACGCCGGCACGATGGCATGAGTCGAGGAGAGGTCCGGCCGCGGTGTCAAGTTCCCATGAAGTCCAACCATCCGGCGATGGCCCAGCCGAAGCAACGACCCTGCCATTTACGACCCCGAAGTAGGCGTCATGAGGAGGTTGAGCCATCGGGTTACGTATGAGTCTGATGTCCACAACCGGCAGTCCGCCTGTGTGCTCATACTGGTTGTAGTACAGAGCCGCATTCGTGATAACACATGAGTCAGGCAGTGAGTCCAGGCTGAACTTGAGGAACGCATGGTTGGTCCCAACGCCCGCCGGCGGGGACGAATACTCACCGTAGCGCATCACGCCTGTGAACCTGGAGTAGGAATACGTGCCGTCGTAGAGCTGTTCCACATAGCCGGTGATAGTCGGGGGGATGTACGCTTCGCCGGCGGACGCCGGAGCCGCCAGGCCCAGTGCCAGCCAGCATAGCAGAATCCAGGCTCGGCAGTGCTCGTCGGTCAAGACAAGGAGGTTCACGCTTTGGCTTCTGGTTAGTGACCGAGTCTAGGTTTCGTCCGGCCGTCTGTCAACAGGCGGCGTGACGCCGGCCCAAAGTTGACTTGGGGCGCGCGGGCTCTATGATTCGCTCGCCTACATGAGCAACATGCCGACGCCGATGAGTGAACCGCTGATTCCGAAGCACGGCGGATACCGGAAGTTGAGGAACTTTCAGGTCGCCCAGTTCGTCTATGACGTGACGGTACGCTTCTGTGACCGCTACATCGACAGGCGCTCCCGAACGCACGACCAGATGGTGCAGGCGGCCAGGTCAGGGGTACAGAACATCGCCGAGGGAAGTCAGGCATCCGGTACCTCGAAGAAGACCGAACTCAAGCTCACGAATGTCGCGCGAGCCAGCCTTGAAGAACTGCGCCTGGACTACGAGGATTTCCTGCGCCAGCGAGGGCTGGCCCAGTGGCAGCCGGACCACCCGGCGCTGAGGCGCTTCAAGACGAAGCGCTGCGCGACGATGGACGAGTTCGTGGCCTGGGTCGCAGAGGAGATCGCACGGACGGACACAGACAGGCACAGACCAACACGGACGAATACAACAAGGAGCCAGTCTGTGCCGGTCGGTGCAGGTCAGTGGCGGTCCGTGGCCGCGTCCGAGATCGTGGCCAACGGCGCGCTGTCCCTGCTCAACGTCTGCTGCTATCTGCTGGACCGCCAGCTCGCGGCGCAGGCGGCCGCGTTTGAGCGGGAAGGCGGCTTCACCGAACGGTTGTTTCGGGTCCGTTCCGAGAAGAGGAGAGGCTAGTGAGCGCGAGCCTGCCGGCTCTGTGACTCGCTCGCTAAGATGAGTAACAAATCAGTGATGACCATCCTTACGAACTGCGAGGGCCGTGTCGGCATGGACGCGGCGAGGCAGGCGTTGCTTGCCGGGCGTCCGGGCCTGGATGCGGCCGAGGCCGGGATTCGCGAGGCCGAGTCGGACGTGAACGTCAAGTCGGTCGGCCGGGGTGGGGGGCCGAATCTGCTCGGCGAGGTGGTCTGTGACGCCGCTATCATGGACGGCAGGACGCTTGCGGCCGGCTCGGTCGGTTCGCTCCGGCAGTTTCTCCACGCAATCTCGGTGGCCCGGCAGGTGATGGAGCGGCTGCCGCACGTGATGCTCGCCGGGGATGGCGCACATCGGTTCGCCGGCGAGATTGGCGCGGAGAAAGGGGAGATGCTAACCGATGAGCAGCGTCAGAAGCACGAGCAGTGGCTGCGCGAGCACGTGCCGGCCGACGTCCTTGCCGGATGGCCGAACGTACCGTTGGCCGAATGGGCATGGGTTTCCGGAAAGGACTACGCCTCCGGCGGCACCACTACGTTTCTCATCCGCGACGGCGAGGGCAACTTCACTGCCGGCACCAGCACGTCAGGATGGGCTCGGTCTTATCCGGGCAGGCTCGGCGACTCGCCGATTATCGGGGCCGGGCTTTATGCGGACAACCGGTACGGCGCATGTGCATGCACACATACCGGCGAAATGACGATCCGCGCAGGCACGTCGCGAGCGGTCGTTTCATACATGAAGGCCGGCGCATCGGTGCGCGAGGCATGCTTTGAAGCCATGCGCGATCTTGAGGCGCTTGAGGGCGGCCAACTCGGGCCGGTGGTCGTTCACGCGATTGACCGGAGCGGAGAGCCGTGCGTTTTGACCACGCACGAGCTGGGATTCCCGTCGTCGTACTTCCTCTGGCGCGAGGGAGTGCAGGACGTCGCACATGAACAGGCAGAGGTGGTAAGGAGCTTCCCGCCCCAAAGCGGAACAGGAGGCATGAGATGACAGTTTGGGGGACAGTCCCCATGCGGGGACAGTCCCCTGAAGAACCGGCCTTGACTTGGGGCAGGCCGGCAATATCCTAGACTCGTGATCTGCATCTACGAAGGCGACGGCCTTGACCGGCTGTCGCCGCTTTGCGACCTGCGGCCGGCATTCGACCTGCGCTGCGGCCGGTTCACGCTCGCCGAGAAGCTACTGCTCAGCTACCCGAGCGAGCGGTTCGCATTCTGGGTGCGCGACGAGCTGCAAGAAATGACTGCCGAGGCTCATCCGAAATGCGCCGTCAATGAGCGGGTCGATTCGGACTGCCTGTTTCTTTCCGCCCAGGCGATTCTGGACGAGGTTGTGCCGGTTAAGGGTGACGAGGCGCTCTTCACCCACGACGGCAGCGTCGTCGGATTCAGGCTCAAGGTCGCCGCCGCGCAGAGACTCGGCTCCGTCCGCTCGCTGTCGTTCGACCTTCCCGAGCAAGAGGTCAAGGCGCGGGTGGTGACGTGGCCGTGGGACATTGTTGAGTACAACGAGGGAGAGCTTCTGAAGGAAGTCGAAGTCAGAAGTCAGAAGCTAGAAGCTAGAAGTCAGAAGTGCGGAAGAGGAACGAGGACAGGCAGAATTGAGCGCGGGGCGGTCGTCGTGGGGGACAGGAAGAAACTGCACATGGAGCCGGGGAGCAGAGTCTGGCCGGGAACGGTAGTCAGTACCGAAACCGGGCCGGTGTTCCTTGACCGGGACGCGGTCGTGAGGCCGGGTAGCTTCGTCGAAGGCCCGTGCTACGTCGGGCCGGGCACCGTGATTGACGGCGCATTGGTGCGGCCGGGATGCAGCTTCGGGCCGCATTGCCGGATCGGCGGCGAGGTCGAGGCGAGCCTGTTCCAAGGGTACGCGAACAAGCACCACGAGGGCTTCATCGGCCATGCTTTTATCGGCGAATGGGTGAACCTTGGCGCGCTCTCGACCAACTCGGATTTGAAGAACGCCTACCAGCCGGTGCAGGTGTCGTGGCAGGGGAAGACAATTGACACGGGCCGGCTCAAGGTCGGTTGCTTCATCGGCGACCACGTCAAGACGGCAATCGGCTCACTAATCAACACCGGCACGCGAATCGGCACGTTTGCCAACTGGTTCGAGCCGGGGCTCTCGCCGAAAGCGATACCCGCGTTCGCGTGGGGCAACAAGACGCGGTGGCCGTTCGGCCACGTCCTCTCGAGCGCCCGCAAGGTAATGGCCCGGCGCGGCGTCACGCTGAGCCCCGCGTACGAGCGGGCGCTGCGGGCGCTGTATGCCGCGAGCGTGCGCGGACCGACCTAGACGCCGCAACTCGGAAATCCACAGATTACACAGATTACGCAGATGGTTCCGGGCCGGAATCTAAGGAATCTGCGGGCTCCATCTCGGGGTTCGGGGTTCGATGTCGGCATCGACCTCGGCGGCACCAACATGAAAATCGGGCTGGTTGACGGCGCGGGCCGGGTTCGGGCCCGCCGGGTTCTATTGACCCGTGCCGCGGCCGGGCCGGCGCAGGCACTCGAGCGTGCCGGCGCGGCGATTGCCGACCTGCGCAAGCGGCGGCGGGTCGCATCGGTCGGCATCGGGATTGCGGGTCTGGTCGACCACGTCGCCGGCATCGTGCGCGTGCCGCCGAACCTGCCGGGCTGGAACGGCACGCCGGTCAAGCAAATACTGAAGCGGCTCACCGGCCTGCCGGTGTTCTGCGCCAACGACGCGAACGCGGTGGCGCTGGGCGAGTGGCTGCACGGCGCGGGCCGGGGATGCCGGCACCTGCTGTGCGTGACCCTCGGCACCGGCGTCGGCGGCGGGATAATTGCGGACGGCCGGTTGCTCACCGGCGCGAATGACGCGGCCGGGGAAATCGGCCATACCGCCATCTTCGCGGACGGGTTGCCCTGCCTCTGCGGCCACAACGGTTGCGTCGAACGCTACGTCGGGACCCGTTACGTCGAGGATCGGGCGCGGAAGCGCGTGCGGGCGCAACTGAAGCGGCTCAAGGATCACAAGAACCAGACTTCGCTCTTCCCCGGCGTGAAAGCCGAAGGCCCGAGCCGGATGCTCGATTTCGCCGGCGGCGACACGGCGCGGATTACGATGCGGGAAGTCGGCCGGGCCGCGCGGGCCGGAGACCGGCTGGCCCTGGCCCTAGTTGAAGAGGTCGGCGACTACCTCGGCACCGCGCTGGCCAATGCCGTTGAGCTGCTCGACCCGGAGCGGATTGTCATCGGCGGCGGGGTCAGCCGCATCGGGCGGCCCCTGCTGAAGGCGGTGCGCCAGTCGGTGTTCCGCCGGACGCAAACATGGGGAGCATACCCTGGGGACAGTCCCCGTC
The DNA here is from genome assembly GCA_964597845.1 of uncultured bacterium. Lineage (GTDB taxonomy): Bacteria > Hydrothermota > Tepidihabitantia > Tepidihabitantales > Tepidihabitantaceae > UBA2258. The sequence continues at coordinate 9,288 of CAZQZR010000032.1, forward strand.
GGAGAACCTCGGGTACAGTCCCCGTCGGCAGGAAGCTGGGCATCGTCTTTTCCGAACTCGGGGTTGACGCCGGGATTATCGGGGCGAGCCGGCTCCGCACCATTCAAGATTCCAGATTCTAGATTTCAGACCAGGAAACTCAGACCGGCGTTTGGGTTCTGGAGTTTGGGGCTTGGGATTTCCCCGCAGCGGGGCTACATTCTTTCCATCAGGTAGTCCCAGAGGCTCGGCCTGGCGACGGCCTTCTCCATTATGAAACTGCCGTCCTGGATGAAGGGCCGGAATTCCTGGGCGTAGTAGAGGCGGCGCTGGGCGGTGTTGTTGCCGTACCAGTGCTTGCCCTGCTTCAGAATGCGATGGAGCGTGGCGTCATAGTTGCCTTCCATCGTACGATAGCCGAAGTTTAGCAGGGTGACGAGCATCGCGACGTGGCGCGGGAAGGCGACTACCGACTTGGCGCGGTTCTTGCGGGCCAGCGCCATTACCATCTCCGCCATGAAGAGCGAGTAATTCTGTCCCCGGTACTTGGGGTGCATGTAGGCACGCGTCAGTTCCCAGCGTTTCATGTCCCTGCCTTCGGCGTCATGCCAGCGCGGGTCAATCCGGTCGTAGCCCATGTATTCGTCGCCGGATTCGCTGTTGCCGATGTAGATCTCCAGGATGTCATCGTTCGTCACGGCGTCGTTGTGGCGCCGGATGCAGAACCAGTGGTCCTCGATGTTGAACTCGGGTTTGGGGGCGACGATTTTGCCTTCGGGTTTGGACTTGATGAAGCGCATGACTTCTTCATACGTGCGGCAGGGGATGATGTCGGCAATCTGGCTGACCCAGAGGGCGACGATCCTGCGGTCGATCACGTCGGCTGCGCTTTCTGACCTTCAAGCATCTTCTGCAGGTTGGCCTCGTTGTCCACCAGCACTTTGCGGGACTTCGACCCGACATACGGGCCGACGATGCCGACCTGCTCGAGCTGGTCGATTATCCGGCCGGCGCGCGCCCAGCCGATGTCTAGTCTTCGCTGCAACATTGAAACTGATGCCTCCCTGTGCCGCACGACGATTTGCGCGGCCTCAGCAAACTTCTCGTCCCGCTCCCGGTCATCTTCCTGTGCCCGGGTTCGTTCGGCCAGCACCTGCGGGCTCTCCTCCGGGAGTGTGTCATAGTATTTGCGCGCCATCAGGTTGTCAACAACTTCTTCGGGCAGAATTGTACGCAGGTCATCGAGCTTGCGGCGGAGCCCGGACTTCTCCTTGTCGTAGAGGACATCTACGACGTCGCTTTCGACCATCTTCCGAGCGCTTTCGGCCGGGTTCTCAACGAGGCCGGTCAAGAGTTCGGTCAGGTAGGTCCGTGCCCAGAGGTCGACGATGCGCTTGGCCGCCCGGTCCGAGACGAACGAGCCGTGGAGCCGGGTCGGCTCGCCCTTGCCCGGCGGCAGGAAGAGCATGTCGCCTTTGCCGAGCAGCGACTCGGCGCCGTTCATGTCGAGAATCGTGCGCGAGTCGGTCTTGGACGCGACCTGGAACGCCGTGCGGCAGGGGAAATTCGCCTTGATGAGCCCGGTGATAACATCTACCGAAGGCCGCTGGGTAGCCAGCACCAGGTGGATACCGACCGCGCGTGACATCTGGGCCAGGCGGGTGATGCGCATTTCAATCTCGTTCGGGGCGCGGAGCATCAGGTCGGCCAGCTCGTCGATGATGACGACGATGTAGGGCTTGCGCTCGAAGCCTTCCTGCTCGGCCCGCTCGTTGTACCCGACGATGTCGCGCACCCCGATGTTGGCGAACTCGCCGTATCGCGCTTCCATGATGTCTACGATTCGGCCGAGCTCCCGCACCGCCTTGTCCGGGTCAATCGTCGTAGTGCCGAGCAGGTGAGGAATCGGGTTGTAGATCGGCAGTTCGAGCTGCTTCGGGTCAATCGTCAGGAAGCGGACGTAGCGGGGCGAGGACCGGTAGATGATTGACGCGATGAGCGAGTTGATGCAGACCGACTTGCCCGAGCCGGTGGTGCCGGCGATGAGGATGTGCGGCATCGTGCGCAGGTCAGCGCTGTACGGCTCGCCGGTGATAGTCGTGCCGAGGGCGAACCCGAGCGGCGACTTCTCGGCGCGGAACGGCTCGCTGGTCAGCACTTCGCGAAGATAGACGGTACGGCGGTCCTTGTTCGGTACCTCGATGCCGACCGCGTTCTTGCCGGGGATGGGCGCGAGTATGCGGATGCGCTCGGCGGCAAGGGCAAGTGAAATGTCGTCCTGCCGGCTGGAAATGGACTGAATCTTGACCCCGGGCGCGGGCTCCATCTCGAACCGCGTAATCATCGGGCCGGACTGGATGTCCGATATCCGGCCTTCGATGCCGAACTGCTTCAGTTTGTCAATCAGCACCACGGCTTCGGCCTCGGATTCCTTCCGGTCCTTGAACACGCGGTCTTTCTCGCCCGGCGAGTCGAGCTGGTCGAGGAACTGCTTCTGGAATTCGCTTAAGTCGAACTTCACGGCCGGGTGTCGCTTCAGGGGTACCGGCTCACGCAGGATTTCCGATTGACGATTGGCGAATTCCGATTGAGGAGCATCAGGCGCGTGTGCTTCCGGTTCGGGACTTTGGACTTCGGACTTTGGACTTTGGACTTCCAAGCCGAGGCTTGTGTTTGATCTCGTGGCCTGGGGCTTGACGCTTGCGGCTTCCGGCTCGTGTTTGAATTGTGCGATAAAGCCGACGGCGAGCTTTCGCAGCCAGCCGAGTTCCGGCACACGCAGCCTGGTGAACAGCGCCAGTATTATGAGGAACGTGCCAATCAGGAAGATGAGAGTCCCGGCCGGGCCGATGAGTTTCTCAAAGCTGTGAACTATTCCCAGGCCCGCTTTGCCGCCGAGTGGGTACATTGCTGACCTCGGCGGCGGCCCGAGCAAAGCCCATCGCCCGGCGAAATAGGCGAGGAACAGGTCGAGGTAGAGGCCGAGCAGCAGTATGAAACCGGACTGCGTCACGTCCGGCCGGGCGGGGCGCTTCAGCCAGATGTTCAGTCCCCAGGGGACTGCCAGCGCCGCAATCGCGTACGCGCCGAACCCGAGTCCCGTCAGCAGCAGGCCGGACGACCAGTTGCCTACTGCACCGGCGAGGTTGGCTCGCATTTGGAACTGGTACGACAGGAGACTGGCCAGCGCGAACAAGCCTGCGGTCCAGACCAGCGCGCCGGTGAAAGGACGCCAGGCCTTGCCGCGCCGCAGGTAGAGGACGCCGAGCATGGCCAGCAGGACCGGTCCGAGCAGGCTGAACCAGCCGAACACTTTGTCGAGCCCGCGCGCAAGCCAGTACCCGAGCGGGCCGCAGTAGTTGGTGCTCGGGGGCCGGTTGACGAAGTAGTGGAAGAAGAGGGCTGCGAAGGTGAAGAGAATGATGATGCTGACCGCGATGACCAGCGCGATCCGGCCGGAGCGGCCGGACCTGGAACCTGCTTTGGAGCCCTTCGATGCCATGCTACGCCATCGGGTGGCCGGTCAGAAGCCAGCCGAACACCCTGAGCAGCGGGGTTATGTAGAGGCCGATAATCGAGATACCGGTCAACTGGCCCAGGAAGATGACGGCGATAAGGATGATGAACCCGTAGCGTTCGAGGCGGGCGTAGCTGGCAGCCAGGTTCGGCGGCAGCAGGTGATAGAGCAGGCGCGAACCGTCGAGCGGCGGTATCGGTATCAGGTTGAAGAAGCAGAGAATCAGGTTGAACAGGACGAAGTAGTAAGTGAGCATGAAGGCGAAGCCGCCGATGTGGAACATGTCGAATAGGCGTATGATGAGACCGGCGGCGATCGCGGTGAGCAGGTTCGCGGCCGGGCCGGCCAGCGAGGAGATGGCCATGTCCCGGGTCGGGTGACGGAAATTGCGCGGGTCAATCGGGACCGGTTTGGCCCAGCCGAAGCGGAAGATGAAAAGCGCGATGGTGCCGATCGGGTCTAGATGCTTGAGCGGATTCAGGGTCAGCCGGCCCATCATCTTCGCGGTCGGGTCGCCGAGGCGCCAGGCAACGTAGCCGTGGCTGAATTCATGGATGGTCAGGCCGAAGAGAATCGCGGGCGCGGACAGGATGATGCTCTGGATGTTGAACATCAGGCGTCCCTCTGTCGGGCGCGGGACGTGGCCGAATTGCGCCTGGGCAATTCGGATCGTGTCCCAAGCCCCTCGACGAGTCTCGCGAGCATCTTGCGTTCTTCACTCACGGTGCGGATTTTACCGTCGAGCCGGGCGAAAAGCAACTTGTCCAGAATCTCCCGGTACGACGGCCCGGGTTTCAGCCCGGCCGCGCGCAGGTCCGCGCCGGTCACGCTGATAGATACGTGGCGCAGTTCGTCGAGAAAGGTCTTGATGTGCCGGGCTGTCGGCCGAGGTTCGAGAGCCGCGAGTATCATCAGAGCGGACCCAGGCACGCCGCGCAGGGCCTGGTAGACTTCGCTCGGCTTGAGCTTGTGCGTGCGCGTGAGTCCGTCCCTGAGCCTCGCCGCCACGGCAACGGCCTCGGCGGCGTCACGTTCTTCCTTGCGGATGGGGAATCGGTCGGTCACCGGCAGCACGCTTAGCCAGTAGATGAAGAGCAGCTCCGCCGGGCGAAATCCGGGGACTGTCCCGGATTGCGGCGCTCCTGCGCCGGGGACTGTCCCCAGGGATTTCGCCTGGCGCACGAGTTTGGCCATCCCGTTCAGGAATCCGTGCGGCGGGGTCCAACGCCACGCCGCTTCGAGCACCCGCTCGCGAATGAGCGTCTTGACTATCGGCAGCACCAGCGGTTCCGCACAGATGAGCCGGAGTTCGTAGAGAACCCGCTCCGGGGTGAGGAACGCGGGCATGCGCTGTTTGACTGCCGAACGTATCAGGTCAAGTGTCTGACGCTCGACCTTGAACCCGAGCCGAGCGGCGAAACGGATGCAGCGGAAGATGCGGGTTGGGTCGTCTATGAAGCTGCGGGCGTGAAGCACCCGCACGCGGCGTTGCTCAACGTCGGCCCGGCCGTCAAAGGGGTCGATGAACGCGCCGAACGAGTCGGGTGTGAGCTCCAGGGCCATTGAGTTAATGGTGAAGTCGCGGCGGCCGAGGTCGCCGACAATGCTGGCGGGCCTGACTGCCGGCAGCACGGCCGGCTGCTCATAGGTTTCGGCCCGGGTCTGGGTGATGTCGATGTGGGCGAGAGGCGAGAAGCGAGAAGCGAGAAGCGAGATCCCGGCTTCTGGAGCTTGAGGCTTGTGGCTTGAGGTTTGTGATTCCGGGAGCGACACCGTTCCCGTCAGAAACCGGCTGTGGTAGACGAACCGGCCGCCGAGTTCCTTTGCGACGTCGGCACCGAATTCCCGCGAGCGGTCCTCGACGGCGACGTCAAGGTCCGGTAGGGGACTGTCCCATCGTGGACTGTCCCCAGGGACTGAGCCCAGCAGCATGTCGCGCACCGGGCCGCCGACAAGGAACGACCGCGTGCCGAGGTGCGAGGCGATATGGCCCAGCCGCTCAAGCAGTTCCCGATTGGGCAGGGAAAACGGGGACTGTACCGCTTTGGGGACTGTCCCCGCTTTCCCGCCTGACTTTGTCCTTTGGGCTTCAGGCTTCACGAGATCCGATGGTCCTCCGGCTCCGGCCGGTACTCCGGACTTTGTCATTTCTACTTCGGACTTCGCACTTCCCGCGCTCTGAGCGCGGTCAGAACCCCATGCTCTTGGCCATGTCTTCTTCTTTGCCGTGGAGCTTTATCTTCCCGAAACGGTCCTCATATTTCTTGATGTTCTCGGCCAGAGCATTGTGCAGCAGGGTCGCGTGCTGCGGCGTCATCACGATGCGCGAGAATACCTTGGCCTTCGGCAGGCCGGGCAGAATACGGGCGAAGTCAATGATGAACTCGGACGGCGAATGGGCGATGAGCACGAAATTCGAATAGACGCCTTCGGACTCCTTCTCGCCGATTTCAATCTGTACCGGGGGGCCCTGGGGCGCGGGTCGATTCTCTTCCTGAGGCATTAGTTACTCCTTTGACTCAAATTCTAGAGGCGCGGCACCGAGAGTCAAGGCAGGTGCGAGCTGAGAGGACGAACTCAGAAGTCAGCGGTCAGAAGCCGGAAGTCAGAAGTCACCGAGGTCGCTGCAATTCAACCGGGATTCGGGACCGAACCATGACTTGACAACCCGGCTTGGGCAGGTTAAAACTAACCGCAGCGCACGGGGTGCGCCCGCGGCCTTAGACGCCCGTGGGACGTGATGGCTTCCGGTTCGCCCGGTGCGGGCAAAGGAAATCTTAAGGAGGAGTTTATGCGTAACACCGTGCTCACGCTGGCCGGCATCACGTTGCTTGCCGGCATCGCGTCCGCCCAGGTCTGGTCGACCGGACCCCAGTCGCCGTTCGCCTACTGCCGCTTCGACGGCGAGTATTTCCCGGGCACGGCCAAGGTCTACTTCCTCGGCGGCCGGTTCGGGACCTACACGACCCTCGGGGACGTCTACAGCTACACGCCCATGACCGGCGTGTATGCGGACGTTGGGGTCAATATGCCCCTGGCTGTTTCCAACTACGATGTCTGCCTGCTGCGCGACGACCACGACACGCTCAACGGCGACACGTTCGGGCTATACATTGTCGGCGGCCGCCGCGACGCAACTCCGAACTACGTTGACTCGCTCCAAGTCTACTATCCCGTAAGCAACACTGCCCTGATGCTGCCAACCGATCCATTTCCGGGGCGTGTAAACGGCTGGATAACCGTTGCCCAGTCGTCCATCGTCCACGATAACATCATCTACGTGACGGGAGGGTTCAGCGATTCCGCTCAGGCTACCTCAAGTCAGACTTGGTCCTTCGACCCGCTCGCTACTGCCGGTACGCGCTGGTCGCGACTCGCGGACATGCCGCTAGCCCGTGCCTATCCGATTCTGGCGGTTGTTGACTCCTTCCTCTACACCTGTGGCGGCGACACCTGGGAAGTGGCTACAGACACGCTACGTCCCCGCGCGCAATGCCAGCGGCTCAATCTCAACGACACTGCCGCCGGCTGGGCACTGGTTGCCAGAATGCCTGACTCAAACTCCCAGGTCCGGGCATTCGGGTTCGACTCGGACAAGCCCGGTGACTTTGCCGGCGACATCATAGTCGCCGCCCGCGGTGTCTGGCCCAGCGAGTCGGCAAATTGCTACATATACCACACCGCGAGCGACTCGTGGGATTCGTTCCCGCGTCTGGCCCAGCGCCGCCGCAACCACGCCGGCGTGTTCATCCCGGCCGAGGCCGGCGGCACCGGCGTCCCCGGCATCTGGGTCTTTGGCGGCCGGCAGGACCAGGATACCCTCTGTCTGCAGGTCAGCGAGTACTACGCCATCGACATTCCCAGCCACGACGTGGGAGTGACCGAAATACTGGCGCCCCCGGATACGGTTGACTCCGGCGCAACGGTCACGCCGCGGGCCGTGATTCACAACTTCGGTTCATTGGAAGAGACGTTCGACGTGTGGTTCGCTATCGGCGTCGACTATGCCGACACCCTGTCGCTCACGCTCGCGTCCGGCGCGACCGACACGGTTGGCTTTGAGGACTGGGACGCGCTGGAGCTTGGCACGTTCGCGGTGGCCTGTTCCACGATGCTCGCAAGCGACACCAACACGGCCAACGACGCGATCCGCGGCTCGGTCTTGGTCAGCCCGTTTACCGGCGTCGCCGAACAGCGCGGACTGCCCAAGGTCTTCTCGCTGGACAGGGTTGCGCCCAGCCCGTCAGTGGGCAGGGCCGTTATCCGTTTCGGCATCCCGCGTCTGACACCCGTGACCCTGAGAATCTACTCCGCAGCCGGGACGGTAGTGGGAGTACTCTGCAGCTCACCATTGGCCCCGGCCTACTACTCACTCGCCTGGGATGGTCGAGACGCGAAGGGCCGCCTGGCCGGGGCCGGAGTCTACCTGGTACGGTTCGAGACCGACGGCTTCACCGCCACGCGCAAGTTCGTGCTACAGAGGTAGAGCAAGACGTGTCCTCACGTCACCAGCCACAGTCTGCAAGCCTGCCAGACCTCAGTGGCCGTCAGGTATTGGACTTGAGGGCAGGCGCGAATGATGTGCGGGCGCCGGCGAAGGCGGCTATTGACTCTCTTGTGGAATAGACTAGAATGGTTGTAGCGCCGCTGGACGCGGCGGTGCAACAGGAGGTCGCTGCGGATGTCCGACCGGCGCCAGGCAGTACAGGCTCTGTCCAATTAGGGAGGTGCGCCATGTTGCGCTACCGAGTCACAGGTCCGAACAACCGGGTCTTCACCGCACATCGCTGGGACATCCGGCCCTGGGTAGTACTGCTGGCCATTTGCTGCTGCCTGTCGGCAGCCAGCGCCCAATGGCTGGAGACTACTGTCTATCTAGTCGGAGGGCCGACACGCCCGCAGTGCCTGGCGTACAACTCGACCAACAATACCATCTACGTCGGTGGCGATGGCAACTACTGCGTGATTGCGATCGACGGGGCCACAAACCAGAAGATTGCTCGAATCCCGACCGGGTTGAACGTGACAGCCCTCTGCTACAACCAACAGGACAACAAAGTGTACTGCGCGAACTACGGGATCGACAACGTGACCGTGATTGACGGCGCGACCAACGGCGTCATCGCGACCGTGGCCGCGGGCGTCTACCCTCGCGCCCTCTGCTACAATCCGACCAACAACAAGGTCTACTGCGCGAACGACTGGAGCGGCAACGTGACCGTGATCGACGGCGCGACGAACGGCGTCATCGCGACCGTGGCCGTGGGCACCTTGCCCTGGGCCATCTGCTACAACCCGACCAATAACAAGGTCTACTGCGCAAACAACGGGAGCGACAACGTGACGGTGATTGACGGCGCCGGGGATAGCGTACTCGCGACCGTGCACACCGGCCAATATCCTTGTGCCCTTTGCTACAACCCGACCAACAACAAGGTCTGCTGCGCGAACTCCGGGAGCGACATCGTGACCGTAATTGACGGTGCGACGAACGGCGTTATCGCGACCGCGGCCGTGAGCGACTACCCTTACGCCCTCTGCTACAACCCGCAGAACAACAAGGTCTACTGCGCGAACCAGCGCAATGAAGACGTGACCGTGATTGACGGCGCGTCGGACACGGTCATCACCCCCGTCGCCGCGGGCGTCTACCCTTCTGCCCTCTGCTACAACCCGACCAACAACAAGGTCTACTGCGCGAATCAGGGTAGTGACGACGCGACCGTGATTGACGGCGCGACCAACCGCGTGATCACGACCATCGGGGTGGGCGACAGGCCGACTGACCTCGTGCACAACCCGAGACAGAACCGCGTTTATGTCGCGAACTACTGTGACTCCAGCATTTCGGTGCTACGCGATTCGGGCGGGGGGATCGAAGAGAGCTTCAAGCCTCTAGCCACAAGCCCCAATCTCGAGCCGACCATACTCTCCGGAGCGTCGAGCGTCAAGCGTCTGGTACGAGGCGTCGTCTTCGACGCGCTGGGGCGACGGGTGCTGGACCCGAAGCCGGGTATCTACTTCGTCCGCGAGCCGTCGGCTGTGAGCCGTGAGCCGTCGGCCACCAGTAAGGTCATCTTCACGAGGTAAGGAGGCGTTTCTATGAGAACCGTCGCGGTATTGTTCGCCCTTGCGGGTGCTGTGGTTGCCAACCCAGTGCTCTTGACATACCTGAGTGAGTTCGGTGTTGACAGCGCCGGGCGCGCATGGGTCGAGTTCAACGCGCAGCCGGAAGAGTATGGGGACTTTCACGGTGCCCTGCTTACCACTAGCTGTTCGGAATGCACCCTGAACTTCGATATATCGCCCGGGGAGTACGTAGTGGTGGACTCCGAGGCGCTGGCGCAGCGAGTCCTTGGCTGGGGTAAGCTCCGCTTCAACCCGCTGGCCGACTCGCTGTTTCTTTCTGTCATGGAGGGTATGCCGGCCGAATCGGTCCGCTTCCCAGTTGTGCCGACCGGTCAGCGGGCGGCACCCGCTCCGTCGCCGGGTGGTAGTGTAGCTTGCTGCAACAATTCCGGCCTCGCTAACGCCGTCAACTGGTACGTGGACTCGACCCCGACCCGCGGCGGGCCAAACGACGACTTCAGCTCGATAGGTAGCCGAGTGGACTGGGACTCGACAGTGCAGGTAGAGATGTTGTGGGTGTGGGCCAGAGGATGCTACGGGACGATGGCTGAATATCTGGACACACCCGGGGAGTACGTGGTGCCCGGGCTCGGACCCGGCACCTACGAAGTCGAACTGAGTGGGTTGGTGGAGGGTCAGTGGTTAGAGATGATCTACCCGGAATCGGTTAGGGTAAGCTACAGCCAGACTGTCGGCGGTATCAACTTCAGGATACCGTCCTCGGCGGTGGCAGAACAATCCGACCGGCAGGCAGTTGCCGAGCCGTGGGCGACCTTGGTCAGGGGTTCGCTGCTGCTACCGGCTTCGAGCGGGGCACGTGCGAGGTCGGCAGTCCTCTTTGACGCGTCCGGAAGCACTGTGCTTACGCTGCACCCAGGCAGGAACGACGTGAGCGGGCTGTCACCCGGAGTGTACTTCGTCCGCGAGGAGCCGCAAGCCGCAAGCCTCAAGCTACAAGCTGTCCGCAAGGTCGTGGTCACGCGGTAAGCTGAAGCTGCCGCAGGGCGGAAGGGTTCCGTTGGTGTCCCAAGCCGCCAATAGGGTGACTTGTTGCGGGCGATAACCTTCCAGAACACGCTATTGGCACATTCCCGCTCAGTTGGGCCAGCTCGGGGTAATCTAAGCTACCGAAACATCAGCCGTTAGGCACGGTCGAAGACGCCTAAGTCGAGATTCCGCGAATCACCCTGCGAACCGTTCCCGGGACGGTTCAGGAGGTGGTTCGGATGGAGGTCTACAGATGGACACTCTCGGTAGTTTTGGGGCCGGTTTTGGCTGCGGTGTGCTGGGAGACTCGGCAGGGGATTCGCGAACAGGTGTAAGCGGCGATTGTCGATTCGACTTGCGGCCCGACTCGCAACGCGGTTGCCCGGACGATTTGCGTCACGATCCGCAGAAGGACTTGGAGGAGGACTTGAGGGGGGATCTGTGTGGCGACTTTGATGGCGAGTCGCGAAAGGGAAAACCGGGGCCTCTGGCTTGGGACACGATCCGAAACGTCAGACGTTTCAGTCATGGCTCCGTTGGCGCAGGACAGTCCCCCTTCTTGGGCTTGTGATTCGGGCTGAGGCTGGCTGTTGGCCGGGACGAGGCGAAGGAAGTGGCGCTTGCCGACTTATGTCGCGTCCGCTTTCACTTCCGCCTGCGCGGCTGACAGGCAGGAACCCAGGATAATGACCCAGCCGGCGACGTATGCCCACAGCAGCAGGACCACGACGACGCCGAAGGCGCCATAGACCGCGTTGATCCGGCCGAAGCTGGACAAATAGACGGTGAACAGGCCCTGCAGGATGCGGAGAGTCACGGTCACAGCCAGGGCAGCGACCCACACTTCCGAGAAGCGCGTCGGGCGGCGCGGCGCCATCCGGTAGAATAGGCTCAGGCCGTAGAGTTCGACCAGCAGCGGGACCGTGGTCGTCAGCGCGACGTTGATCCAGCCGTGCGCCGGGTGCATCCAATTCCCTATCAGGGCGGACACCAGCGGCACGACGATGCCGAACCCGAGGGCAGCCGCCGTGATGCCAAGCAGGGCCAGGCCCTTCAGGGGCATTCGCCACCAGTTCTGCGGTTCGACGTTCCACGCCCGGTTCGCCGCACGGATGAGCGCCGTGAAGAGCTGCAGCGAACCCCAGAGGAGCGCGAGCAGCGCGACCACGCCGGCCGGAGTGCGGACATGGACCATGCCGACAACGGTAGCGGCAACGCGGTCCTTCCCGGCAGCGTCGAGCGGCACGTAGTTCTGGACGTAGCCGACGACCGCGCGGGCCGCCCGGTCCCGGTCCACGAAGAACGAGCCGATCGTCACGAGCAGGATCAGCATCGACGGCAGCGAGAAAAACGCGTAGTAGGCGAACGCCGCCGCCCGTTGCGCGCCGTCAATCGCCAGGAACCGCTTCACAGTAAGAACCAGCGCCTGCCACAGATTCGAGGCGAACCCTCTCTTCGCCTGCGGCTTCGGCTTTGGGGAGGTCTCGATGCTCATGGCTCGATTGCAGGTCGTCTCATGCCCCTATCCCTTCTCCAGCGCTTCTTGCATGAGCTGGCGCTGGTACAGTTTCCAGTAGAGCCCGCGGCGGGTCAGCAGGTCGCTGTGCCGGCCGGATTCGACGATACGTCCCTGGTCGAGAACATAGACGATGTCACACGCGGCCAGGATTGAAAGCCGGTGCGAGACGATTACGAGTGTCGCTCCCTGCATGTAGCCAATCACGTCGCGGATGAACTGCTGCTCGGTTTCGGCGTCGAGGCTGGCGGTCACGTCATCGAGCAGGAGAATCCTGGGGCGGTCGAAGAGCGCCCGGGCGATGGAGACGCGTCCCTGTTGCCCGCCGGACAGGCGCAGGCCGCGTTCGCCGATGAGTTCCTCGGTCCCTTTGGCCATCGCCTGCAATTCTGGCTCAAGCTGGGCGATGCGTACGACCTCGCGCAATCGCTCCTCGGTATCCGGCGCAGTGCGACCAAGGATGATGTTGTTGCGGATCGTGTCGGAGAACAGCCCTGCCTCCTGGGGCGCGTAGCCGAAGAGCGAACGGAGCGACCTTATCTCGAACTTGGACTGTGGGATACCGTCTACTGTGACCTCGCCGGTCGACGGTTCAGCGGCCCGGACGAGCAGGCGCATGATGGTGCTCTTGCCCGAGCCGACGGTGCCGGCGATGCCGATGCGGGCGCCGGGCGTGAGGACGATGTCGATGTCCTGCAGCGCGGGGGTGCAAGGCTTGAGTTGTGCCGCCGGTTGCGGATCGGTGTCCTCGCCTCCGTGTGGCTTCGCCACCGTAGGAACGAACGTGATCCCTCGATCTCTTGATCCCTTGATCCCTTCGTCTGCAACCGGCGCATAGCTGAACCCGACCCGCGTCATGCGTACCTCGTGGAAATCCGGGGCCGTTTGAGTTCCGGTGTTGATCTTGACGTCCGGCGCGAACTCGGCGAGCTCGCGGACGCGCCGTTCTTCCACTCCGGTCTGCCAGATCCAGGTAATCATGTCGGCGATGCCGATCATCGGCCAGACGAGCATGTCCACGTAGGCGTTGAACGCCACAAACTCGCCGATGGTGAGTCTGCCCCGGATAACGAACATCCCGCCGAGCACGAGCACGGCCAGCGAACCGAGCCCGGCGACCGTGCCGTAGGTCGAGTTGAAGGCGGCGCGCAAACGGGCACCGCGTACCGCCGAGCGGATGCGTTCATTGAGGATCTTGCGCAGGCGTGCGGCGTTTCGCTCTTCCATGGTGTAGGCCTTGACCAGCCGGATACCTGAGAATGAGGATTCGAGGAAGTTGTTGGTCTCAGATATCTTCTCGCGCCATTCCCGCCACCATTTGTCCACGCGGGGTCCGATCCGGAGGTAGACGAAGAAGCTGGCAGCGGTCGGCACCAGGATGACCACGGTCAAGAGCCAGTTCATCCGGATGAGGATCACGAGTGCGAAGGCCATCGTCAGGACCGAGGTCATGGGCCAGAAGATGCCGAACGCGGAGAACTGGGCGACGTCGTTCAAGTCCTGGTCGAGGCGCTGCTGGACGTCGCCGGACGGGTAGCGGTTGGAGAAACTGAACCCCTGGTCCAGCACCGAGCGGAAGACCAGGTTGCGCGTCCGCCACAGGAAGCGCGCGCCCTCGATCATGTAGGCGAGCGGGCGGAAATCCTCGGACAGCGCACCGATGACCCGGGCCCCGACCAGCAGCAACACGAGATTCCACAGCGTGCTGATGACGAAGTGCGCCGGGTCGGTGAGTCCATGTTGGATCGCATCAATGATGTAGCCGATGATCCGGGGATAGACAATCGAGATGGCTGAGTAGAAGAGCGTCAGCGCGACCAGGCCGATGAACTGCCTCCAGTCCTGGCGCCAGAAGCGGATGACGAGCTTCATGTCGAACACGGTCCTCGCCCGGCGCGGCGGATTCGGGGTACCGACACTATCCGGCATGGCAAGATTCCCTTGTACTACAGGGATGCAACAACGTCGTTTCCGCGAAGATGCTCGGGCCGTCGTTCCTGTATCGCGTCTTTCGTTTGTGTGGCAGATTCCGCCTCAGGCATTTTGACTTCTGATATTTGCATTCTGCACTTTGACTTGCGCGTCCTACGCGAGCTGTACTCATGCTTGTTCCTGGGCGAGGTACTGCAGTTTGTACAACCGGCTGTAGTAGCCGTCCTGGTTGACGAGTTCGTCGTGGGTTCCCTCTTGGACGATGTGCCCGGCGTGGACTACGACGATGCGGTCGACCATGCGGATGGTCGCCAGGCGATGGGCGATGATAATCGCGGTCCGGCCTTTGAGCAGCTCCTCAAGGCCTTGCTGGATGAGATGCTCGGTGTGCGGGTCAACCGATGACGTAGCCTCGTCGAGAATCAGGATCTCGGGGTCGAGCACCAGCGCCCGGGTGAAGGCCAGTAATTGCCGTTCGCCCAGCGAGAGGTTGACGCCGCGCTCAATCAGGCTGGTGGCGTAGCCCTGCGGGAGCGCGAGGATTCGTTCGTGCATGCGCGCCCGCTTGGCGGCGTCGTGCACGCGGGTCTCGCTGACCGTCTCATCGAACAGGCGCAGGTTATCGAGCACCGTTCCCGGGAACAGGATGACGTCCTGGGGCACGAACCCGATGAGCCGGCGGAGGGACTGGTTCCGAATACGGGGCAGCTCGGTCTCATCGAGCAGGATACGGCCGGACTTGGGTTCGTAGAACTTGAGCGCGAGGCTGGCGAGCGATGTCTTGCCGCCGCCGGTCTCGCCGACCAGCGCGACCTTCTCGCACCGGCGGACTTCCAGGTTGATGTCCTTGAGCACGGTTCCCCGTCCCTCGTAGGCGAGTTCGACCGCATCGAACCGCAGCGCGCGCTGGAAGTTCTTAGCCGCGAACGGCAGTTCGCCGTCCGGCTCGGGCGCGGTGTCGAGAATCCCGAGCATGCGCTCGGCTGAGGCGAAGGCGCGCTGCATGATGTGGATCTGTTCCGACACGGCGCGGATCGGGACGAAGAAGCGCGTGATGTAGCTGTAGAACAGGAACAGGCCGCCGACGGTCAGTTGTCCTTTCAGGGCAAACAGGCCGCCGACGCCGAGGGTCAGGGCAACCCCGGCCATCTCGCCGAAGTCCCAGACCAGCCATATCCAGGTCCAGATGAACATCTCCTGCTTGCGCACGCCGTAGAGACGGCGTCCCTTCTCGTCCATCCGGTCGGCGAAGTAATCCTTGCGGTTGAAGGCCTGCACGACCGGCAGGCTGCGCATCGTCTCGGTTATGAAGTTGTTAATCTCCGCCACGATTCGGCGCATCTGGAGGTAGAGCGGCCGCGACCGCTTCTGCAGCAGGTAGAAACCGACCATCGTAACCGGGAAGAGCCCGGCAATCACGAGGAACAGCCGCCAGTTGACCAGCAGCATCACGACCGACATGCCGATCAGCATCACGAGGTTGCGGGCGAGGGTGACCGCGGTAGACGAGAACATCTGCTGCAGTGCCGACGAGTCGCTCTCGACCCGGCTGATGAGCCGCCCGACCGGATTGCGGTCGAAGAAGCTCGCGGGCAGGCGCACGATGTGGCCGAAAAGGGTATGCTTCAGGTCGGCGATCGCGTTCTCGCCGATGATGGCCAGCAGGGTCTGCTGGAAAAAGCCGGCCGCGCCGATGGCGAGTTGCAGGACCAGGTAGACCAGGCCGACGTAGAGCAGGCCCCGGATGTCCCGGTTCGGGATGTTGACGTCAATCGCGTGCTTGACCAGGAGCGGGGCGGCAAGCCCCATTACCGCTGAGCCAATGAGCAGGATCGCCGCGACTATCGTCCGGCCCAGGTACTTGCGGAAGAACGGCCAGACCCGCGGCAGGAGTTTGTAGCCCTGGCCCCGGGTCTGCGCCTCTTCTTCTTCGATGTATATGTCTTCGGCTGACATGTGGGTGGTCAGTATAGGCACTGCGGGCAGGAATTCAAGGCGGCGGCACGGGTTGTGGGCTGGATGTCGGAAGTGCAGACGGCGAATTCAAGAAACCGCCAAGCGCGCCAAGAGGGAAGTCATTCCGCTCGTTCCCACGGTCGCGAAGCGTCAACGAAGTAAGAGGGTCTCGCACGTCTGCGGACTGGTAACTCGCGACCGCAGGGAGCGACTAACTGCTCACTGCTGACTGACTAACTTCGCCGTCCTACGGCGACGGCTTGCGCGCGGCGTGTCGGCGGGCGCGCCCTGCGGGCTTGTCCGAGGCCATGAACTCCGCTGCTGCCGATTCGTGCTCGGTCTGGTTGTCGTCGCCGGACTCCCAACGTTGGGTAAGCCGCCGGCGGCGGGCGACGCAGTCCCGGAGGTAGAGGTTTATCAGACTCTGGTAGGGAACCCCGGTCTCCGTCGCCATCTCCTTGAAATATGCAATCGAGGCATCGTCCAGCCGGATCGTTACCGACCGCTTCAGCCTGCCTGCATAAGGGTTCCTCCGACCCTTCATCCGTGCGAAATCATACCGTGCTCTCATAGTTCCTGGCTCCAATACGTTTCTTCCTCGCTCCGTTGCGCCCGGCGCGCCGAGATGATGCGAATCACGGACTCGCTCTCCCGGTAGCAGTGACACACGACCAGCACTCGAAGGCGGCTGCTGATGCCCAGAAGAATGAACCGCTCTTCACTCTCAGAGTGATCCGGGTCGGAGTACTCACGTGCGTTCTCGTCGAAGAAGACGGTCCGTGCTTCAGCAAATGAAATCCTGTGCTTGCGCTGATTGGCACGGTCCTTCCTCTCGTCCCAAACGAACGTCAGGCCGTGCATAGTTACATTGTATGTATATCCGCCATACAGTCAACCGCGGGCGCAGTCAGAGATGAACCGCCAAGAACGCCGAGAGCGCCAAGGCCGCGTCAGCTAATCTAGAATCTGCAATCTGAAATGCCCATGGGCGGGTGGGATTGGGTACTGCGCCTTCGTGATTACCGTTTCAGCCGTCGCCCGTATATCCTCCACGCGTCGAAGTTACTGTTCACTCCGCGCACCAGCCCCGGAACAAGTGCGCGCGCAGCGCGGCGGAGCGCGGGCTGCCATGCGGCCGGAGAGACTAGCACCACGCCACGGCGTCGGCCGTGCGCCAGTCCGAGCAGACCGTGAACGAACGCTCTGGTGTCCTGTGGCCGCTCGAAGGCGTTCACGACAGCCCAGCGCCTGCCCGGACAGACATCGTACTCGACGTGCACGCGGGCGCCGGCAAGCAAGGACAGCCGAGGTCCGGCAGCGGGTCGTTCCCATATCCACAGCGGGAAGCGCTGGCGCATCACCAACTGCGCACCCGTATGCGGCCACGGGCCGGGAGCCGGTTCGAGCCGCGGTCGGACAAATCCGAGATCGCTGTTCCATAGCATCGTGGTCGCGTGGGTGGTGAGATGGGTCATGCCGAGCCGGTCGCAGATGCGGAACACCGGCGCTTTGGACGCGACGTCCTTGGTGTCGAGCGCGATCCAGGTCCGGCCTGCCTGCCGGGCCAGTCCGAACAAGGCCCGCGTCAGCCGGGTGGCGATGCCCTGTCCCTTGAACCGGTCATCAACGCGCATTCCGTAGAGCCAGGCGTCGCGCGGATTGGGGAAAGTAACGGCACAGAACGCGACGACCCGGTTCGACTCGCGCCAGACGGCGCACGCGCCGCGAACCCGAACCTTACCGTGCATCCTGATGATCGCCTTCAGATACTCGAACTCCGGCTGACGTCGGGCAAACGCCGCGACTGCCGCGAAGTCTGCCGGGCGGTACTCATCGAACATGCAGAGCGAAGGATATTGGGCTATTCGCCCGAGTCAAGCCACTGACAGTCTGCGCAGAGAAATCGAAAGCTGCAAATGGACAGTTGGGGAATGGGGTGCGTGAGAAT
>CAZQZR010000033.1:0-26926 GCA_964597845.1 uncultured bacterium
GGAATTGATGATTTTGGATTCTGGATTTTGGATTGCGGAAGGGGTTGTAGATTGCGGAGATTCGGATACTTAGCGAGGCGCGTCGCAAAGAAACCGCCTCTTTTTCGGCCCGGAAGACGGTCGGCCATACGCGGGTGCATTATTTTGGGGCCAAAAGACAGATTGCTTCTTGAAGGCGAAATACACCGCTCTTTGACAATTCGGAGAGGGACATCCAGAGTGGACCGTCCCAAAAGCCGTAGCCGGAAGCGGCAGACAACCCGGCACGGCCGAGTGGCGACTGCGAACCCTGCCACAGATAAGGAGGTGATTATCATGGCTCACAATGATCCAACCAAGCGGATTGCGAACTGGGACATCGGGTTTGATACCGCGCGGATCAAGACGGTGCTGGACCTGAAGCGGCCGAAGATGTTCGAGCACGTGCAGGCCCAGATTGTCTCCATCGTCTCGATGGAAATCCAGGTCAAGCAGACCTGCGACGCATCGGGCGTGTCGGTGATTCACTACCCCTTCTACCTCGACTTCGGGCGCGAACTCTGGCACATCACCCACGAGACCGAAATGTCCGGTGAATCGGCGGCGCAGGAGGCCGCGGTCCTCATCACCAAGTGGACCGCGAGAGGCCTGACCCAGGCGGTGCTGCAGGCCATCCGTACCCAGGTCTTCAACGTCGCGGCACCGGTTGCGCCGTAAGGGCGCCTCGCCCGGGGCGAGGGCGCAAGGCCAAAGTCCGAAGTGGAAATGACAAAGGCTTGCGCCGGAAACCCTGAGGGTGAAACCGGCTGACAACCCGGAGAGAACAGTCGGAGGGCTAGCTGCCGGCCCTCCGGCTGTTCTCATTTCAGTGGAACTGCCCGGAGCCGGGCAAGTTGACGAGTGACGATTTCCGGCGGGGGGTCGGCCACTTTGCGGAAACTCCAAATCCCAAATTCCAAATCCCAAGGTCGAGTTACGAGTTCCGGGTTCGGATTCCGACGGTGTGCCATGCCCGCCAGAGGCGGGAAGACCCAAGTACCAAGTCCCCAAATTCCAAGTCGGATTCCGGCGGTGTGCCATCTTCGGAATCAGGAGGAAGCTGCAACCGGCAGCCAACCGATTTCCGGCAACCCCTTCCCGGTGCACAAGCCGATGCCCGCCGGTTTCCCGACGGGCATGTGTCTTCCGGCCATCTTAGCCTGCCTTCAATAATCACCGCTGAGAAAGACATTTCTGCCTCTCCCGGTCGTCCTCAAAGACCCTGTCCTCGGAACTTCCGTGCGCCTGAGCTTAAGTCTTCAGGTCGCAAGCGGTCTCAATATGGCGTCGGGAGCGGGGAAACAAGGGGGTTATTTTTGGTGGGTTGGGAAGGAGGGATACCCGCTCCCGACAAATCTTATGCTCCAGATTGTACGCCTTGCGGCGAAAGAACGATCTTACCGTCAACGACCGACACTGAGACCTTCGCAGGTCTGGCTTTGAGAATCAGCTCTGCGAGCGGATTCTCGACAAGACGTTGTATGACTCGTTTAAGAGGCCGGGCACCAAAATCTGCATCGTAGCCTTCCTTCGCGAGAACATCCTCAACACCACTATTGATTATAAGGCCGACCCCCTGCTCTGTCAACATTTCTCTGGTGCGACCCAACTGGATGTCCACGATTTTCCTGATGTCCTCGCGCGAAAGCGGGTTGAATACCACCACTTCGTCAATCCGGTTCAGGAACTCCGGCCGGAAGCTGCGCCGGAGAAGCTGCATCAGTTCGTCGCGGTCGAACCGCCCCTGCCGCGCCAGCTCGGTGCCGAGGTTCGAGGTCATGATGATGATGGTATTCTTGAAGTCCACGGTCCGGCCGTGGCCGTCGGTCAGCCGGCCGTCGTCGAGAATCTGCAGCAGCACGTTGAACACGTCGGCATGCGCCTTCTCAATTTCATCCAGTAGCACGACCCGGTACGGCCGCCGCCGCACGGCTTCGGTCAACTGCCCGCCTTCTTCGAACCCGACGTACCCGGGCGGCGCGCCGATGAGCCGCGACACGGTATGCCGCTCGCCATACTCGGACATGTCGATGCGGACAATCGCATCCTCGGTATCGAAGAGCACCCGCGCGAGCGTCCTTGCCAGTTCGGTCTTGCCCACGCCGGTCGGCCCGAGGAAGATGAAGCTGCCGATTGGCCGCTTCCGGTCCCCGATCCCGGCACGGGCCCGGCGGATGGCATTCGCCACCGCCGACACCGCCTCGTCCTGACCCACCACGCGCTTGTGGATGTCGTCTTCGAGCCGAAGCAGCTTCTCCCGCTCCGACTCCATCAGGTTCTTCAAGGGAATCCCGGTCCACTTGGCCACGACCTCGGCAATGTCTTCTTCGGTCACCTGCTCGCGTAGCAGCCGGTTGCCTTTTACGGGGACTGTCCCCGCAGGGACTGTCCCCGAATGGGGACTGTCCCTAAAGCCCTTCTCTATCGCAGCCAGCTTCTTCTTGAGCTCGGCCAGCTTGCCGTACTCGAGTTCCGCGGCCCGGTTCAGGTCATACTTCCGCTTGGCCGCGTCCACTTCGGTCCCGACCTTCTCGATTTCCTCCTGAAGTTTGCGCCGTTCATCGACCTCTTTCCGCTCGGCTTCCCACTGCGCGGTCAGCCGGTGTTGCTCTTCCTTCAGCCCGCCAATTTCCTTCTCAATCTCCTTCTGCCGCTTCCGGGAGGCCTCGTCCTTGTCGCGCTTAAGCGAGAGCCGTTCCATCTCCAGTTGCAGCAGCTTCCGGTCCACGTCGTCGAGCTCGACCGGCTTGGAGGTAATCTCCATCTTCAGCTTGGCCGCGGCTTCGTCCACGAGGTCAATCGCCTTGTCCGGCTGGAACCGGTCAGCGATGTAGCGGTTGGACATCACCGCCGCGGCAACCAGCGCCGCGTCGGTTATCTGCACGCCGTGGTGGACCTCGTACCGCTCCTTCAGGCCGCGCAGGATCGAGACCGTCTCCTCGACCGTAGGCTGGTCCACGAAGATGGGCTGGAACCGCCGTTCGAGCGCCTTATCCTTTTCGATGTACTGGCGGTACTCGTCGAGCGTAGTCGCGCCGATGCAGCGCAACTCCCCGCGCGCGAGCATCGGCTTCAGGATATTGCCCGCGTCCATCGAGCCTTCGGCCTTGCCCGCGCCGACCACGGTGTGCAGTTCGTCGATGAACAGGATGACGCGGCCTTCCGACGCCGTGACTTCCTTGAGCACGGCCTTGAGCCGGTTCTCGAACTCGCCGCGGTACTTGGTCCCGGCAATCAAAGCGCCCATGTCGAGAGCTACAAGCTTCCGGTCCTTGAGTGACTCGGGCACGTCGCCCCTTACGATGCGCTGGGCCAGGCCTTCGACGATAGCGGTCTTGCCCACGCCCGCCTCGCCGATCAACACCGGGTTGTTCTTCGTCCGCCGCGACAGCACCTGCATCACCCGCCGGATTTCCTCGTCCCGGCCGATGACCGGGTCGAGTTTCCCGTCGCGCGCCAGTTGGGTGACGTCCCGGCCGAACTTCTCCAGCGGCTGGTACCGCTCTTCCGCACCCTGGTCGGTAACGCGTTGAGACCCGCGAATCTCCTTGAGGGCCGCGAGCACCTTGCCCGAGTCAATCCCGAACGCCTTGAACACCCGCGCGCAGTCGCCGTCCTTGAGTTCGAGAATCGCGAGGAACAGGTGCTCAGTGGAAACGTACTCGTCCTTGAATCGCTTGGCCTGGTTCTCGGCCTCGGCGAGAACCTGCCGCGCCCGCGCCGACGTGCAAAGCTGGCCATCGCCGCCGGATACGCGCGGCCGGTCCGCCAGCCCGGCCTGGATTTGCTGATGGATGACTGCCGGGTCGGCGCCGACCTTCTTGATGAGTTGTGGAACCAGCCCCTCGTCCTGCTCAAGCATGGCGAGGAGAATATGCTCAGCGTCCAACTCGTGATGCTGGAATCGCTGAGCCGCGGATTGCGCCGCTACAATGGCTTCCTGGGCCTTTTCCGTGAACTTCTCTATATTCATCTCCAACTATCTTAGACCCCGGTCTCGCTCAATCGTTGCAGCCGAGCCTTGACAATACGACCGGCTTAGGCCAGAATCGAAACGATGCTCAGCAGGCAAACCCTCGCCCTTGTATTCGCCCTCGTGCTGTCCGCAGCGCTGGCTCACGCCCAGTGGGAGCCGGACCAGAAGCTCTCGACAACCAACAGCGCCGCGGTCCTGAACGAGAACATGGCCCGCTGCCTGGTCTGTTGCGGGGACACGGTACACGTTATCTGGTGCGACACGCAGAACAACGGCGGCGCAATCTACTACAAGCGTTCGAGCGACCACGGAACGACGTGGGGCCCGGATACGCGCCTTTCCGGCAATCCCGGCACGGCTGACTTCCCAACCCTGGCGGTGTCAGGGACAAACGTACACCTTGCGTTCCGCGACCAGCGGACCGGGCGCTACGGCTCGTACTACAAGCGCTCCACTGACGGCGGCCGGAACTGGGGACAGGACGTCTTCATCTCGGATTCGCTACTGTTCAACTGGTGGCCGGCCATTGCCGCGGTCGGCCCGATGGTCTACGTTGCACTGAATCTGGACACCGTGAACAGTGAGGTCTACTTCCGGCGTTCGCCCGACAATGGCGAAACCTGGGACTCCATACAGCGCATCTCCAATGCCCCGCAGCGTTCCGAGGACCCCTGCATCGCGGCATCCGACTCTAACGTGCACATCGTCTGGAACGAATTCCGCCACGGCGGCAACGGCCATAGTGAAGTCTACTACCGGCGCTCGTCTGACCAGGGCGCGACATGGGGGCCGGAAACGCGGCTGACCTACGACACGGCAATGTCCTATAGCCCGACGGTCTATCCCTCCGGCTCAAACGTCGACGTCGCGTGGGAGGACAATCGCGACGGCAACTTCGAGATATACCACAAACGCTCCACCGACTACGGACTGACCTGGGGCCCCGACGAGCGGCTCACGACCGACTCGGCTGTGTCCGTCTATCCATCCATCGTCACCGACGGCGCGAGCATCCACATTGTCTGGTTCGGCCTCAGCGGCGGCGCCGGGATCTTCTACCTGCATTCAAGCGACGGCGGCGCGAGCTGGGATTCGATTGTCCCCCTTGTCAGCGGCGCATCCTCGCCGGCTTTCCCGTTTATCGATGTCGAGGGCTCTGTTCTGCATGTCATCTGGAAGGACATGCGCGACGGTCACGGCGCTATCTACTACAAACGGAACATGAACGGCAATGTCGGAACGGAGGAAAGCCTCAAGCCGCAAGCCACAAACCACAAACCGGCGGCCACAATGACCCGGGGCGTGCTATTCCTGCCGTCCTCACTGCTCTCTCCTCCCTCCTCTCTCCTCTCTATCGATGGCCGCGAGGTGATGACGCTGGAGGATGGCCCCAACGATGTATCGCATCTTGTCCCCGGCGTCTACTTCGTCCGGGAGCGGTTGGCGGTTAGCGGTGAGCGGTCCACGGTCCGCAAGGTCGTGCTAACGAGATAGGTAGCCCCGTTGCGACTAGCCATCCTGTGTTCTCTGTTCTGTATCCTGACTTCCGTCTCGCGCGCTCAGTGGGAACCCGAAGTTCGCCTGACGTACGCGGGCAACCCGGCACGCATCTGGGCCAACAACGGTTGGTTCCTTGCCGCGACCGCGGGCGGCGACCTGCAGGCGGTCTGGTGGGAGGGCCGCGACGGCCACCCCCAGGTCTACGGTAAGCGTTCGACCGACTGCGGCGTGACGTGGCTGCCAGACCAGAATCTCTCGAACGACCCGGATACGAGCTTGTGCCCGTCGCTGGCGGTCTCAGACAGCACCGTGCACCTTGTCTACAAGAGCAATAGTAATGGATGGGGAGCGTTCTACCGGCGGTCTACCGACGGCGGCGCAACCTGGTCCACGGACACCGCGCTCGCCAGGTTCTCCTCCGCCATCGGGGGCTGCATGACCGATGCCGTCTGGGAGGCGACCGTCCATGTGCTGTGGGCCGTATTCCACGGCGCGTACACGCAGGTCAGCTACCGGCGCTCTCTGGATCGTGGCATCACGTGGCAACCCGAGGTATTTCTGACCCATGACTCGGCCCGGTCCGAGGACCCTTCGGTCGCGGTTTCGGAATCGGTGGTGCACGTGGTCTGGTTCGATACCCGAAACAGCGCAGGCGACGCCTACTACGAACGCTCGCTCGACAACGGCGCCACCTGGGGTCCGGAGACCAGGCTCACCGGCGATTCCGCGATTGTCTACGCGCCCACCGTGGCCGCAGTAGATTCACTGGTTCACGTTGCCTGGATTGACCGCCGAGGCGGAGGCTATCAGTTCCAGATTTACTACATGCGATCAACGGATTGGGGCGCAACCTGGGAACCGGAAGTCCGCCTGACGGATAACTCGGGAGCCTGCCTGTTTCCGGTCCTCGCAGCGTCCGGCCGGAACGTCCACATCACCTGGTACGACGACCGAACCGGGAACAAGCAACTCTACTACCGAAACTCGACCGATGGCGGTCTCGACTGGACGCCGGAATTCAGGCTGACCCAGACCAGCACCAACTCCTCCAACCCGGCGATAGCGCTGACCGGCGACGCGATCCACATAGTCTTCTGCGACGACCGAAGCGGGGACACCGAACTCTACTACCTGCGCAACCTGACCGGCAATACCGGGACCGAGGAAAGCCTCAAGCCGCAAGCTCCAAGCCACAAGCTGGCGGCCACCATCGTCCGCGGCGTGCTGTTCCTGGACGGAGACTGTCCCCGCACGGGGACTGAGGGGACTGTCCCCGAATGGGGACTGTCCCCAGAACCCGTCCTTCTTGACGCAACCGGCCGCAAGGTGCTCGACCTGAAACCCGGCCCAAACAACGTACGGCATCTCGCGCCGGGCGTGTACTTCCTGCGGTCGGCGGAAAGCGGTGGGCGGACGGCGGTCTCTAAGGTCATTATCGCGAGATAGGAGGAACCGATGAAGTACTGCGTCCTGATGTTCGCGCTCTGTATCCTGACCCCGCATTCGGCCATTGCCCAGTGGGGACCGGACCAGCGGCTGACGAACGATCCGGCCTCTTCTAAGACGGCTGAGTACAGCAACACCTGGACCGTGGCGGCCATGGGCGATACCGTCCACGTCGTCTGGACCGACAGCCGCGACGGCAACGATGAGGTATACTACAAGCGCTCGACCGACGGCGGCGCAACCTGGGGTAGCGACCAGCGTCTCACGAACGCCGCCCACCGCTCATGGTGTCCTTCGGTGGCGGTTGCGGGCGCCGAAGTCCACGTAGTCTGGGAGGACAACCGTGACGTCGACTGGTATGATGTCTACTACAAGCGCTCGACCGACGGCGGCGCAACCTGGGGCGGTGACGTCAAGCTCTCGACCACCGGCCTCGCCTTCGGACCTTCGGCTGCGGTGGCCGGTGAAACGGTCCACGTGGTCTGGGACGGCTTGCCGAGCGTGAACCCCGGCGAACCGCTCGAGGTTTACTACACGCGTTCAACCGACGGCGGCGCGACCTGGGACAGCATCATGCGGCTCACGAGCGACTCCGCGGATTACGCGTGGCAGCCCGCGGTCTCGGCGGTCGGAGCCAATGTCCACGTTGCTTGGTATGACGGACGCAACGGCCCCGCCAGCCCGGCGGAGATCTACTACAAGCGCTCGACCGACGGCGGCGTGACCTGGGACAGCGACGTGAGATTGACGAATTCCTCCCCCGTTTCAGAGTGGGCATCGGTCGCGGCCGCGGGCGAGAGGATTCACGTGGTCTGGTCCGACACGCGGGACGGCGGCACGAACGAAATCTACTACAAGTGTTCAACCGACAACGGCGCGACGTGGCCTGTCAGCCCGGGCGGCGATACCAGGCTTACATCGCCGGATAGTGAACCCTCGTACTTCCCCTCGATAGCGGTTGCCGGCGCCAACGTCCACGTGGTCTGGTGCGACGGCCGCGACGGCACCAGTGGCGACGAGGTCTACTACAAGTGCTCGAGCGACGGCGGCACTACCTGGAGCAGCGACACCAGACTCTCGGCCAACGACAACCTGCAGTCGCGGCACCCTTCGATTGCGGTCGCGGATCCCGGGCTGCACGTGGCCTGGTACGACAACCGCGACGGCAACAATGAAGTCTACTACAAGCGTAATCCGACCGGCAATGTCGGGATTGAGGAAGGCCACAAGCCTCAAGCCCCAAGCCACGGGCCGACAGCGACCATCGTCCGGGGCGTCCTTTTCTTGCCCCGCTCACTCCAAGCTGCTAGCGGCTCACTGCTATCTGCCGATGGCCGCAAGGTGCTGAACCTTAAATCGGGCGCGAACGACGTGTCGCGCCTCGCGCCCGGCGTCTATTTCGTCTGCGGGACGCACGGGACAAGCAAGACTGTAATTCAGCGTTAGGGAGGTATTATCTTGAGAACACTCACGCTTTTCGTCTCACTCGTGCTTGCGGCACAGGCCGGCACGTTGCGTTGGATGAACAATTACCAGTACGAAGGCGGGTGGCACAGCCGGGAGGAATTGCACCACGGCATCGTCTGCAGTGACGGCAACTACGTAGGGTGCGGGTACGTCGGGTATCGCAATACGTCGATGAGCCAGGAGATGTTGCTCCTCAAGGTCGACACGGCCGGTACCGAGATCTGGCACCGGTTCTATGACAACGACGAGGCGGCCAAGTACGCCGAGGCGGTGCTGGAAACGCCGGACGGCGGGTTCGTGCTTACCGGGTCAAAGACGGTTGGGAACGACACCGCCCTGCTCGTCGTGCTCAAAACTGACTCCGCCGGCGAGGAGATGTGGACCAGCCGCTTCTTCAGCTCCGAGTCACCGAAGGCCTACGGCTACGACATCGTGCCGTCGGGCGACGGCGGCTGGACCATCTGCGGCAAGGCCGGCTCGGGCTGACAGCAGTGTACCTACCTCTACCTGGTACAGGTAGACAGCCTGGGCAACAAGGGATGGGAACACGTCTACTACATCACTGAGAACGACATCGCGTACCGGCTCTGCCGGTGCGACGATGGCGGGTACGCGGTCATCGGGATAACCAGCCCGACTTCGACCCTGCGCGACGTCTGGCTGTTGCGCACCGACTCGCACGGCGACACGCTCTGGACCCGGCAGTACGGCGGGACCGACAACGACGCCGCCAGCGACATCATCGGGTTGCCGGACGGCGGGTTCGCGTTCGCCGGCTACACCTACTCATTCAGCGGCCAGCCAGGCACGCGGCGCGACGGCTGGCTGGTGCGGCTCGCCCCGAACGGTGACACGCTCTGGACCCGTGTCTTTGCCGGGGTTCACGGCCAGGGCGGCGTATTCTCGTCGGTGCGCGTGCTGCCGGACCACGGCTTCCTGATGGGCGGAACCGACGATGCTCTCCACGGCGAAGGCTGGGTCGTCCAGACCGACTCGCTCGGCAATATGGTGTGGCAGGGCGCCTGGGGTGATATCTCCAGTCAGAACTGGGATCACATCACCTGCGCCCAGCCGACCGAGGACGGCGGCTGTATCGCGTTCGGCAGCTCGTACACCTACGCCACGCCCAGTTTCGATGCCTGGATGCTCAAGATTGACTCGCTCTGCATAACCGGGGTCGAGGAAACGCCGAGCGCCGATGTACGAACGCCGAACTGCTGGCCGACCATCGTCCGCGGCGTGCTGTTCCTGGACGGGGACTGTCCCCGCACGGGGACTGTCCCCAAAGCCGCGCTCCTCGACATCACCGGCCGGGCGGTTATGGCGTTGCACCCCGGCCCGAACGATGTGCGCCACTTAAGCCCGGGGGTCTACTTCGTCTACTCCGAGCCGTCGGCCGTCGCGAAGGTCATTCTCAGCAGGTAACATCTACCATGGGTGCCCTGCCCCGACTCTACGACGACCTGGCCGCATGGTGGCCGCTGCTTTCCAACCCTGACGACTATGCGGCAGAGGCGGCGTTCTACTGGCAGTGCATCGTCGAGGCAAGCCGGATTCCGGTACGGGCCATGCTGGAACTCGGCTCCGGCGGCGGCAACAATGCGTCCCACCTGAAGACAAACTGCGAACTGACGCTGGTCGACCTGTCGCCGGCGATGCTCCGGGTGAGCCGGTCACTGAATCCCGAGTGCGAACACGTCCACGGCGACATGCGTGAGGTCAGGCTGGGCCGCCGGTTCGACGCCGTGTTTGTCCATGATGCCGTCGCCTACATGCTCTCGGAGGCAGACCTGGCCCGGGCGATGGAGACCGCGTGGGTTCACCTCCGGCCGGGCGGTGCGGCAGTATTCTGCCCAGACTACGTGACCGAGACATTCAAAGCAGGCACATATCACGGCGGGCACGACCGCATGCTGCGCAGCCTGCGCTACCTTGAGTGGGTCCATGACCCTGTCCCGGGTGAAACTCTGGTGACCACAGACTTTGCTTACATCTTGCGGGACAAAGACGGGTTCAGGGCGGAGTACGACCGGCACGTGACCGGGCTGTTCCCGCGCGCGACCTGGTTACGGCTGCTTCAAGCGCAGGGCTTTGCGGTCACGATTCACGAGCACGTCGAGCCGCCGACATCCGGCAGGGTATACGAGGTGTTCGTTGCGCTGCGTCCCGAATGACGCACGGCGCCTCGCGTCCGGTGTCTACTTCGTACGCGAGGCGTCAAAGGTCCACCGGGTCGTGATTCTGCCTTAGCCTCGCTGCCGGTCCGCCGCGCCGGCAGCCACGGTTCGGGAAGTCGTCGGTCGCGCGAAAGCCGGCTTCGGCCCCGCTAGCGTCACAAGCGCTTCGCGCACCGCTTGCGTGCCGGCGGCTGTTGCATTATCATAGCCCAATTCGAGAGGAGGCAAGATGAAGAAGTCACTGTTCGTACTGCTCGCGGCCCTTGCCGCCACGACCCTTGTCTGCAAGCAATCGGGCGTCCCGGACGACTGGTCCGAATTCACCGAAGAGACTGTCAAAGGCTCGCTCGACGCGCTGGCGGCCGCCGACAGCGTCTACCGGGCCGTGATGACATCGCAGGGCGTACCCGCGGCTGCGGAGTCGGCCCGGGCATGGCTTGACGCGCACGCCTCGGTTGCGGCGGTGGGCATCACGCGAGACTCATCGGTCACCGCGTTCTTCAAGAACGGCCTGGTCGGCACCATTTGTGAACTGGACCGCGGGACGCGCGACAGCCTCGACACGACACCGCTTACGCAGGGAACGGTTCACAGCGCCGCGGGCGAGGTCATCGCCTCGGCCGTCGTGCTGACGCCTTTTGCCCACGCTTGGGGCACGGTGGCCGAGGACATGGTCGCCGACCTGCTCGATACCTGCTTCGGCGGGCTGGGTGGAGCGACCGAACGCGTCTCCGACGCCGCGGTCAGTGTGGACAAGGTCAGGGAAGTCCTGACCGCGGGCCCGGGCGTGCTGCTCTGGTCCAGCCACGGGGCGCTCGCTTTCAAGGACGAGGTCAACTCGGAAGACTGGTCCGTGCTGCTCACCGGCGAGAGCTACGGTTCGGAAGCGATGGCCCAGCGTATCGTCAACAACTACGCGGGCGGGGCGCGGGCCGCGGGCGGCGACCGCGAACTGGTGGTGGCGATGGTCAAAGGAAAACCCTACCTGGCGGTGACGCCGAAGTTTGTGGAGCAGTACGGTAACTTCAACTACATGGAAGGCATGGGGTACAACGCAACCAAGAGCATCGTCTATGCCTGCTGCTGCCACAGCGGACTGCAGACGGGCGGGATGGCTACGGCGTTCCGGGACGCCGGTGCCGACATCTACCTCGGCTGGAGCAAAGAGACGAAGGCGCTTTTCGCGGCACAGCGGCAGGTGCTGTTCTTCCGCAACGCGACCGATACCTGCACCGCGTCCCAGGCCTACTACGGTATTGGTAACGTCACCGACCCGTGGCACAGCGCGCAACTGCTCTGCTACGCGTTCGACACGGTGATGATCCGCTCCCAGATGCGGTTCTCGAAAGACGGCACCCCGTTGCACGGCTACTCGGTCGGCGTGGCGCTGGCCTCGGGTGTCACGACCGTGAACTGCTTCGCAAGCCCGCCGCTCCAGGAACCGCAGTACGGCGTCACGGTCCACTTCCCGGGCACCGGCCCCGGTTCATGGGACTGCCTTAGCGCCGAAGACGCCGAAATATACATCACCGACTTCAGTCAAAGCGGCAAGTGGTTCGCCGTCAAGAAGGACCTGGTCGGCGTGTCGGGCACTATCGATGTCGCGCGGTACGACGGCGACATCATCTCCGGCAGCTTCAGCGGCACGCTGGGCCACTGGACCGAAGGCCAGAACCCCGAAGAAGACCCGCCGAGCGAGACGATTGAAATCCAGAACGGCGTCTTCAAGCATGTCGGTCTCCGGCAATGATGC
The DNA here is from genome assembly GCA_964597845.1 of uncultured bacterium. Classification (GTDB taxonomy): domain Bacteria; phylum Hydrothermota; class Tepidihabitantia; order Tepidihabitantales; family Tepidihabitantaceae; genus UBA2258. Next base: position 12,338 of record CAZQZR010000033.1, read on the forward strand.
GGCTGCTTCGGAACCGGACGCGCGGGGTGCTTGACCTCGGCCGGCAGGAACGTAGGATCGAACAGAAGGAGGTCGTATGAGAAGAACCGTCTGCATGCTGTCTATTCTTACCCTGGTCGCCGTCGCCGTGTTCAGCGCGGGTTGCGGCAAAGCCGAAGAGAAACCGGCCGCCAAACCGGCGGCTGCGGCGGTCGACATTTCCACCTTGCCGGTGTTCCTCCGCTACCCGGGCGCAATCGCCACGGAACGGATGGCACTCTCGACGTCGGACAGTAAAGGCACGAGCTGGCTGCTTGTGAGCTCCGACCCGCGGGCCCAGGTCGAAGAATGGTACCGGGCATCGGTTGAGAAAGCGGGTTGGGTCAAGGACCCGGACAGCAAGAAGGTCGGGATGCTCGAGTGGGAGAAACCGGACAAGACCGAGACAATCAAGATGCTGGTCTACGAGAAGGACGGCAAGACTAATATCTCGCTCACTCACGGGCTGAAGTAGATCTTCCGGCCGGCCGCTCGCGCCGGCGCCTACCTCGTGCGGCAGATGTCGGGCGTGGAACCCGAACGCCGGACATCTGCCGCATCGTGATTCCGCCTTACGCTTTGTCTTATCGCCCTCCGGTGGTTCCCTGCCGGTTCCCGGGTCCCTCCCGAAACCCGACATGGAACCACAGATGTCGCAGATGATGGAGCGTGAGAACGGCCCGGAAGGAACTATCCACAGATTACGCAGATTACGCAGATTGAGTCCCGGGGCGAACCCGACTTCTGCGAAGGCGCGGGCAGTTCTCGTCGGCGGTTGCTGAGAACCCGGCGACTCTGGGACAGAGGCGGCGGAGAGAAACAACGTCGCGAAAGCGACGATCCTGCGCGCTTGTAGTACAATGGACCGCAAAGGAGCCAGGTCTCCGCTTTCAGGAAGATGTTTGCCCCATCGTTCCTGCTTCTTCATGGCAGATTCCGCCTCGGGGCATTTTGACTTTTGATATTTGCCTTTTGCCTCTTGACTTGCGCGTCCTCCGCGCCCTGTGCTCTCCGTAACCTCTGTGGTTGATTCTATCTCGGTTCTTGGGGTCCCTCTGCCGTCTTGACTTTCGTGAGGCAGTGGCTATTGTCTGACTTGTAATGAAATACGTTTTCATTCCTATTTTGGCGGTACTAATGTTGACGGCGTGCGCGGGCCGGGCGGACCAGCAGGCGGTGGCGGTCGTGAACGGCGCGGCGATTACCGCCGCCGACGTCGCGGCGACGCTGCCCGGGAACCTCGATTCGGTCCGGGCCGACACGGTGAAGAAGCAGGTGCTCGACGGCATCATCACCCGGAAGCTGTTCGCCCAGGAGGCGAAGCGCGAGGGCATGGAGAAGGATGCCGAGTACGACGTCGAACTGGAGCAGAAGGCGCTGGTGAACCAGAAGCTGTACGACACGATTACCGCGCCGGGCAACCAGTTGACGGAAGCGGAAGAGCAGTCGGCGTACAAGCTGCTGCAGACCGAGGCGCACCTGCTACTGATTTCGGTACCGGACGAGAGTCTGGCCCGGCACCTCGTCGCCGAGCTGGACCATGGTGCGGTCTTCGAGTCGCTGGCAGTGAAGTACTCAAAGCACGGGTCCGCGACCAAAGCCGGGGACATGGGGTTCGTGCCGCTGTTCTATGTCGAGGAGCCGCTGCGCACCCAGGTGATGGGCCTGAAGCCGGGCCAGCATACCCAGCCGGTTCAGCTTGACAATACCTGGCAGATTATGATGCTCGTCGAAACGAGGCCGGCAGACCCGGGCCCGCCGCCGCTGGCCGAGTTCCGGCCGCAGCTTGAGTACCGGCTGAGGATGCAGCGACGACGTGCGCTTGCGAATAAGTACCTGGCCGACCTGCGGGCGAGAGTGACCTATAACCCCGCCGGGCTCGACATCTTGTACAAACCGGTTGACTCGATTACCGCGGCCGAGAAAGAAGTCGCGGTCGCTTACAAGGACAAGGCGAAGTTCGTGAAGGTGGCAAGGCTGCTTTCCGTCGCGGCCCGGTTCCCGGCGACGCTCGACACGGCGATGAAGAATTACACGGTGCGCCGGACGATTGAAGATGACCTGATGTACGAAGACGCGTTGCGCCGTGGCCTCGACAAGGCCCCGGACATCGTGCGCCAGCTCGCGGCCAAGCGCGAAGACGTGCTGTACAAGGCGCTGTATAAGAAGGAGATTACCGACAAGGTCGCCGTGTCCGACGCGGACGTGATGGACTATTTCCGGCAGAACCGGCAGAACTTCCCGTCGCCGGATTCGAACAAGCTCGCGGGCATGATCCGGAGCCGGCTGCAGACACAGCGGCGGGACGCCCGGATGCAGGAGTACCTGGCCGAGTTGAAAGCAAAGGCGAAGATTACGATTAACCAGGCGGCGCTCGCCGCCGTGAAGAAAGAAACCAAGGCACCGGGCGATCCCAAACGATAAAGGAGCGGAGATGAGAAACCGAAATCTACTGATTCTCGCGGTAGTGATGGCGACAGCGGCATTCATGGCCGGCTGCAATGGTTCGAAGAACGGCGCGACGGCAGCGGGCGGGCCGGCACCGGTCGGGCCGATGCTGGCCAGCGTGAACGGCGACAAGCTGACCGCACCGGAACTCGACAGTCTCTCGCCGGAAGGGTTCCAGATTACCCGCGACAACCTGCCGAAGATTCTCGACAAGTGGGTGTCGAACACATTGATGTACGAGGAGGCGGTGCGCCGCGGGATTGAGAAGGAACCGCAGGTACAGGCACACCTCAAGCGGCTCGAGCGCGACTACCTGGTCAATGAACTGCTCGACCGGCTGACGTCGTCAATCAAAGTCGGGCAGGACCAGCTCATGCAGTACTTCAACCAGCACAAGGAAGAGTTCAGCTACGAGGCAAAGATTACCCGCATCGTCATGGCCGACAGCATGATGGCCGCGCAGACCGCGGCCGAAATCAGGGCCGGGGCCGATTTCCTGAAGCTGGCCAAGGAACGGTCGCAGGATGCGTTGCTCGAGGCGGGACAGGAGTCACGCTTCTTTGCCCGCAACGTCGGCGACCCGCGCATGGGCGGGGACCCGGGCGTGGCCGAGGCGATTTTCGCCCTTTCGCCCGGACAAGTTTCCGATGTCGTGCCGAGCCAGGAAGGGTACCAGATTATCAAGCTGGTCGACAAGAAGAAGGTGAAGGCGGACGTGACCTTCGCCGAAGTGAAGGACGAGATCCAGTCGATTCTCTCGTACCGCCGGAGCCAGGCGGTGGTTGACAGCGTGCTCACGGCGCTGCGCGCCACGGCAAAGATTGAGCTGAAGCCGGACGCGTACTTCGGCGGAGAAACGAAGTAGGGCCAGTCCGGATGCGGAAAGTGGAAATGGCGAAGGGAGGAGCGCGGGCGGTCGTGACTCTGGCGTTGTTCCTTCTCGCTTTCCACCTGGCGTCCGCGGCTGAGCCGGCCGACAGCGTTGTCGCGGTGGTCGGTGACAGACTGATTCTCGCAAGCGAACTCGCGCAGTCGGTCGACTTCATCCGGCTGTCGCAGCCGGACACGGAAGTCCCGGATTCGGCGCTGGAGGAACTGGTGCTCGGCCGGCTGATTGACGACCTCGTGCTGGAGGAACAGGCCCGGCGTGAATCGGTCGATGTGACAAACTCCGAGGTCGCGGCCGAGACGGACGCCAACATGGCCGCGATCAAGGAACGTTTCGGGGACGAGGAGCGGTTCAAGGAAGCGCTGGCCGGCGAAGGCTACACCGAACGGGCGCTGCGCCAGCGCTACGAAGATGAGTCGCGCCGCAAGATGCTTGCCCGCAAACTGATGGACAAGGAAGGGCTGACCCAGATTTACATCTCGCCGGGCGAGGCCGAGCGTTTCTACAACGAGAACCGGGATTCGATCGGCCGGGTTCCGGGCCGGGTAACGCTCGCGCACATCTTGTTCCTCATCACGCCGGGCCCTGCCGCCGATTCTGCCGGCCAGCGCCGGATGACCGAAGTGATGGACGTGCTGGCGCGAGGCGGCGACTTCGCCACCGTCGCCGGCTCGTTCTCCGACGACTCGAAGACTGCGGCCCGCGGTGGTGACCGCGGCTGGGTGGAGTTCGCGACGCTGCCACCGGAGTTGATGATGGTCTTCTCGCAGCTCAAGCCCGGCCAGATCTCACCCCCCTTCCCGACTCCCGACGGCTACCTGACCGTGAAGCTTGAAGACAAGACCACGGACCGGGTCCGGTACCGCCAGATTCTCGTGCGGGTGCCGATTACGCGGAGCGACACCACCCGGGCGCGGAACCTGGCCATCGCCGTCCGCAAGCAGGCACTCGCCGGCGTGCCGTTCGATTCGCTGGCCCGCCGGTACTCGCAGGACCCGATGACCGTGGATTCGGGCGGCCGGCTCGGCGAGTTCCTGACTGCCGGCCTGGCCCCGCCGTTCGGCCAGGTCGTCACCGGGCTGGACTCCGGCCAGGTGAGTGAGCCGGTGCTTTCCGAACACGGATACCACCTGATAAAGGTGCTGGCCAAGCAGCCGGACAAGGTCCTTTCCTATCTCGAACTGCAAGACGGCATCCGCAATTACCTCTACCAGCAGAAACTCAGCCAGCGGCTCGAAAAATACCTCGACCGGGTCAGGGGTAAGGTGTTTGTGAAGCGGTTCGGGCCGGCCCAGACACCGTTGCAGGCCCCCTTCGAGGACAGTCCTGATGAACCTAGCGGCGGCTGACGGCTCGCCCCGCACTTTGGGTGACGATGACGGCACGCATCTTTCCATGCACATGATCAAGCGCACGGTGGTCATACTGATGACCGTGGCCGTCGTGCTGGCTGCCGCCCAGGTGAGGCCGGCCGGTCCGGACACGGTTTCGCGGGCCGAGGTCGTACTGGCGGCGAAGCAGGCACTGGCAGCGGCAAGCCACAACCTGAGCCGGTGGTTGACGATAATCATTATCGCGGTGCTGCTCGTGGCCGTGGTCGCGGCGTGGCGGATGTGGTCACTGGCCGTGCGACTGGCGCGGGTCGAGGACCTGCGCGCGGCATGGGAAACCCGATTCGCCGAAACCGCCGATGAGGTGCTGCGGATGAAACGCAAACTGGCCGAGGCGGAAAACAAGGCGGGGCGGCTCGAAGACGACATCGCCGCGTTGCGGCCGGTCGGAGCGGAAGCCGCCACCGCGCAGGTGGCGATGGTCCAGTCGGAACTGGTCGCGGTCCGCGAGCGCCTTGACCGGGCCGAAGAGAAACTCGAAGCGGTCGCGGACCACACCGCGGTGACGAAACGGGAACGGGCCGCGGTTGAGGAACTGGTGAAGACCGCGGGACAAGCGCGGGTCGCGGCCGAGGCTGCGGCAGCGAGCGCCCAACGTACCGCGGCGCAGGCTGTGGCGGCGGTGAACGAGCGCCTCGACCGGGCCGAAGAGAAACTGGAAGCGGTCAAGGACCACACCGCGGTGACGAAACGGGAACGGGCCGCGGTTGAGGAACTGGTGAAGACCGCGGGACAAGCGCGGGTCGCGGCCGAGGCTGCGGCAACGCGCGCCGAACGTACCGCGGCGCTGGCTGCGGCCGCCGATTCGCTGCGGACCGGCGACGAGAATCTGGCGCAGCATCTCTACCCGGCGTCGGTGCAGGCCTACGCGCGGTGCCTCGAAGCGCTTGCGACCAGCGGCACTGATGACCCGGAACTGCAATTCCACGCGCTCCACAACCGCGCGCTCGCTAACCTGCGGCAGCGGGAGTTTGACGCCGTCTTGTCCGACGCGGCCGCGCTCGAGAAGGTGGCTTCGGAGCGGGCGCGGGGCGCGTCCCGGTTGCTTACCGGTGTCACTCGGTTGTGGCAGGGCGCGGTGGCGCAGGCGCTCAAAGACCTAGCCGCCGCGGTCGAAACCGACCCGGGCGCGCGGGCGGTAGTCGCACAGGACGAAGACATCGCCGCGTGGGTCAAGGCGAACCCCAAAAAGGCCGGGCCGGTCAAACGGTTCATCAAGACGCTGGGCAAGAAGCCGAAGAAGCCCGCGGCAACAGCAGTCAAAAAGACCAGCCGCCGGCGCTGAGCCCCGCTCCGGCGCTCTCGGTTACTACTCCAACCGCAATCTGGAATCCTGTATCTGGAATGGTCCGGCCGGACACTCGCGGCCCACGGCCGCGCACAATCTTGAATCGGAAATGGGGCGCCCGCTTGGGCGTGTCCGGTCAGTTAGCTGCAGGAACTACCCTTACGGCCCGCGCGCGAGGTGTCGCTTGTTTCGCTGTCGGGGGCTTCTCCGCTCCGACCTCCTGAAGCAGCTCGGCAATGCTGCCGACCCAGAACCGCCGGTGCAGTTCATCCGACTGAGCCGCATCACGGTTGTAGCAGAATGTCTGGACGTTGGCCGCAACCCCTTCGTGCATTATGCGCCGTGGCCGGCCATTCTCCTCAAAGAGATGACGGTAGCCGTCCAGCTTCCAGTATGTCTTCGTGTGCGCCATGCCCTTGGGGTCAACGAAGACAATGCGGCAGTGCTCGCCTTTCCTGAACCAGAACACGAAGTCGGGCCGGAACATGGCGATACGATTCTCCTCCGGGTTGTAGTACGGTATGCCCACGTCGTCCAGCGACTCATCCAGCTTGCTGAACATCCACCAGTCGTACTCGCCGAGGCCGGTCCCGCCGTCGGCCAGGTACTTCTCAAGGTCGCGTACGAATCTCACTTCGCTCTCGGTGCGAATCACATGCTTGATGTAGTCGGCCCGTCCCTGTTCATCCAACAAGACCGGCAGGTAGTAGTGGTTTGGCACATACTCGATGTTCAGCTTCCTGCCTTCATGGTCGAACTCGGCGCTCTCTTTCGTCCGTTCAAGCGCCTTCACCCCGGCCTTGTACTGCGCCCGTGTAATCTCGCCCCGGTCGAGCTTCTCGTCCAACTCACGCTCCCGTTCCGGCTTCCGGCTCGCATCGTGCACCGCGTCAACGTCCTGCTGAAGCTCGCTGACATCCTTGAGCGTCACTTGGACATTCAGGTAGTGGCAAATCTCCTTGTCCAGTTCCTTCAGCCGGTCGAACTCCTGTGGCGTTATTCCGAAGTAGGCCAACACGCGCCGGGTCAGCAGGTCCGGGTTCCGGTACTCGCGCGCGCCTTCTCGAAAGAACGTGCCCATCGGTGCGTTCACGCTCTCCTTGAGCATTCCCAGCAGCTTCGGTTCGGCCTCGTAGTTCGCCAGCAGCACGCGGTCGTCACCCAGATAGCCGACATACCGCTGCAGCAGGTCAAACTCGGGCCGCGTCACCTCGAACCCCGGCAACTCGCGCTGCTCGGCCATCAATCCGCTGGCGGTTCGATAGACCGGGATAAGCAACTGCCGCTTCCCGGCTTCCTCATTCCGGAACAGGGTCAACAACTGCCGTTCGCCAGCTCTCGCCTCATTCTTCAGGTGTTCAATCACCTGCAGCAGGGCATCCCGATTCGTGCCCATCACAAACAGCGTCTCCAGCGCCTGCGCATCATCGGCAGTTAGAAGTTAGCAGGTAGCAGTTAGGAGTTAGGAGTCAGGAACCGCGTCTGTCTGCTAACTGCTAACTCCTAACTGCTAACTCCTAGCGTCCGTACCGACCCCGATGTTGATGAAGTTGGCGACGTTCGGCCGATTCGAGTCCCAGCCCTCGTAGAAACTGCGCGACCCCATGAGGAAAGGCTAAGGTTAAGGCTAAGGCTAAGGTTGAGCCGGTCTCAACCTCAACCTTGACCTCAACCTGGCTCGTCGTGGCGGCCGGTCACGTTATACCCGTCCAGTTCGTCCTTGAGCCAGCCCGAGACGTCGCCAATCTTAATCAGGGCAAATGGCCGCTCTAGGTTTCGTCCACCGATTACACCGATTCAGGAAGATTGCAGGGTCTCCTGTCCGGGACCCAGAGAAATCTGTGTAAATCTGTGAAATCTGTGGATGTTACTCCGGAGCAGCACGTCTTCCTGCACCGAAACCACGCTGTCGCTCTCGAACACCGGCGCAGGGCGCTGGCTGAGTTCGTCCAGCAGCTCCTTCTTCGCCGCCTGCCAGACACTGTCCGCCACCTCACCCTTACCGGCTCGCTCCAATTCCCGGAAGAACCGCTTCAGGTCCGCGTCCTCGGTATTCACGGAGTTGACCAGGGTCAGAAGCAGCGGCCGATGGTACATCTTTGGCTGCTTCGTCCTTAGCCGCTCAGCCAGCTTCATGACATAGGCCAGCAGCATCAGCGACTTGAGCACAATCTTCTGCTTCTCTTCGCCGGTGTAGTCGTCCTGGTCCCGGAACGCTCGGAACTCCTGTCGGAGGATGGCAAGATGCTTGCCGTACCCGGCTTGAGTGAACCGGGCCAGATTGAAGTCGCAGACCGTGGTCACGATGTCGCGCTCGTCGGTGAACGTGACCGAGAAGTTGAACAGAAAGCCGTTGCGGGCAAGAATCGAATAGATGTGCTGGCGCTTGGAGTCTTCCTTGTCGCCCTTGTGCGCCTCATCGAGCAGAACGTACCACTTCCCGTTGTCGTCATAGTTGCGGAAGTCAATGATGCGTTCCTTCTGCTCGTCGCTCAAGTTATCCGACCGGTAATAGAAGACTGTCATCTCACGCGTGCCGAACAGCGACGGGTTCTCGCGCTTCGCCTCAGCGTACTCCTTCAGTTCCCGCAGGCGGATGTACAGGTCATTGCGTGAGGAGTTGAACTCCTGAACGTGGCGCTTGAGTTGTTCAATCAGGTCTTCCCGATGCGTCAGCACGAGGATGTCGTTCGGTGGAATCTCGCCAGCCCGAATCAGCCCGCGCAGGACCTCGATGAGCTTCACCAGCACCAGCGTCTTACCCGAACCGGTCGCCATCCAGAAGCACATCCGATTGACGATGCTCTCAAACGGAATCTCGCCCGCCGTTCCTCTTCCCCCTCTCCCTTGAACCCCATTCTCCCTCGCCCCGCTTGCGGGGAGAGGGTTAGGGTGAGGGGCTTCCCTGGGTGAGGGTGATTCCTTTCGCCCCCCTCTCCCTTGATTGGGAGAGGGCAGGGGTGAGGGTGATTCTGTATCATAGTAGTCATCGAGCAGTCGCCGCAGCCGTCGCCCGAGTCGGGCCAGCGGTAGGTTCATCCCTGCCGGCAGTTCGTTCTCCTGATACCACTCAAAGAACCGCCTCTTCCGCTCCGCGTTCATATCGAGGCTCTCGCCCCGCTGGTACTCGCCAAACTCCTCGTAGTACTTCCACAACGCTGCGATAGCCGACTGAACGGCAATCCGCTGATAGTCCCAAAGCTGCTTCTGCCGCGAGAAGCTCTTCAGGTCAAACGAACTCCAGTTGGCCGGAAGGGACTCGTAAGCCTTCCCTTCGACCATGTCTTGAAGCAGTGTTCGGGCCACGTGCTACTCCTCGGTCGGCTTCTTGCGCGGCTCCTCAGGCGTTGGAGTCCCGGGGCTGACCTCATAGGCAATTCTGCACACGGCAACGTCCGCCACCTCCGTCAGCGCCTTGCGCAGCATCTCGGGCGTCGGGAGTTCCTTTCGCAGCGCCTGCGGCGCGAGACGGTAGGTTGCCACGCCCATCGGCTTGTCGGCGTAGCGCAGGGCGTACTCGACAACGACCTGATTGCGTGACTTGCAGAGAATGATGCCGACTGATGGTTCGTCCGGCTCCCCGCGCAGGCTGTCATCCACCGCGGCAAGGTAAAAGCCCATTTTGCCGACGAACTCAGGCCTGAACTCCTCGGTCTTCAACTCAATCACGACGTAGCGATGCAGCCGTACGTGGTAAAACAAGAGGTCGATGTAGAAGTCCTGCCCACCGACCTCCAAGTGGTATTGCCGACCGACGAAGGCAAATCCCACGCCCAGTTCGAGCAGGAATTTCTCAAGATGCGCAAGCAAGCTCCGTTCCAGCTCGCGCTCGGCAACGTCCTCGCTTAGGCCAAGGAAGTCGAGATTGTACGGGTCCTTCAGCACCTGACCACCCAGTTCGGACTGCGGCGCGGGCAGGGTCCGGTCGAAGTTCGTCAGCGCCTTGCCCTTGCGGCCATACAGGTCGCTTTCAATCTGGTGAATCAGCACGTTCCGGCTCCAGCCGTATTCGAGCGTCGCCTGCGCGTACCACAATCGCTGCTCAGGGACGCGAACGTGGTCGAGTATGCGCACGTTATGGCCCCACGGCAATTGTGCAACAACCTGTTGCACAATTGACTCGTCAGGCCACGCCTCTGCGAACGCCCGCATGTACTTCAGATTCCGGGTCGAAAAGCCCCGCATGTCCGGGAACGCCCGGCCAAGGTCTTCGGACAACCGGTCGATGACTCGTGCGCCCCAGCCCGCCCGGTCTTGTACCTGGAGAATCCTGCGCCCGACGTGCCAGTAGAGCAGTACGAGTTCACGATTGACCGCGAGCCCGGCCCTGACCCGGGCCGTCCTCACCCGCTGCTTAATATCCTCTAGCAGCCGCGCATAGTTCAGCGGTACGACTTCCGAAACCTGCCGCCTCGCGTCAACTCGTCTGTTCTTGTGCTGCTTCATCGTGCCTGCCCCATCACCAGCCTGTCACGTGCCAAGGCAACGGCCTGCTGCTGGTAGTCCCAGAGCTGCTTCTGCCGCGAGAAGGTCTTCAGGTCGGACGAACTCCAGTTGGCCGGAAGGGACTCGTACCGCGTCCCTTCGATCATGTCTTGGAGTAGTGTTCGGGCCATACTCTACAGATTGCCGACTGCGCGATCGCGGAACCTACGCTCCTCCAACTTACTCGTTCGCATTGTCACAGCACCTCATGCACTTGCTGTGTCATGTCTAAGCAGTCGGTCTTGGTAGCTCCTAATTGTTTCCGTGTTGGGTGCTGACCACCCGAAGTTCTGGAACAGGTAGACAGTGGCTGCGAAAGCGTCTGCCTTCGAAGTCTGAAGAAGCTTGTCGGGCAGATACTCCCGAGACTCAAGGTCAACCTGTTCTTGTCGGCAGCGATAAGTGCGCATGAGGGGAAGTCCAAGAGGCTCCTCAAGCCACAGGGCTCGATTCGCCGTGTGACGCAGACTTACGTTGATCCTGACGCCATTCGCGTAGATTCCTTCACTATCACGAGCGAGCCGGGATGCGAACTCAAAGATCTCGGTGAGTCTGTAGATTGCCCCCACAACGCTGAGGCGGCTTACCTGTCCGTCTCCTCCAGCGGTCACCGCTGCCTCCGCTCTCCAGTCCTCCCAAAGCGCAACGTAGTGGATGAACTGCCCGCTTTCGTACATTCGCCAGAGTTCCTTAAACTCTAGCCAGTCAATCCAAGCTTCGCAGTAGGTCTTCTCAAGGTGAATTCCGGTATCGGCATCAGCGTCCAACGGGTAGTGAGGATAGTCCCACCCCCGCAAGTTGAGCGCGTTCCTACGCACAATATCCTGGCAGTCACCGAGTGATTTGAGCTTGCGGGTCGCAGTCATTGGTTGGAAGTTCACGCGCCAATAGCCGTGCGACCTGATTCTGTCGAGCACTTGCCGACTCACAAGCCCTCCAACTCATCATCCAGCGTCTTCCTGGCGCCCGGTTCTACGGATAGGCCAAGTCCCTGAAGCCGACGCATCAGTCGAATTGCAGCCCTCTCGACTACGTCGCGCATGTCGTGGGAATTGGAAATCGGGGCGCTCTCGACGCGCCGGTCTCTGTTGCGGTAGTATATGGAGCCCAAGTGCGTCTTGGCGGACTCCTTGCAGCAGATCACAGGGACTTCATCAGAAGGCAGCACTTCGATGACCTCGTACTCAAGGCCTCCCCCGTCTTTCACGCAGTCAACTCTGAAGTTGACGTGTGGGTCAGCGAAAGGCGACATCTGGTCCCTCATCTCGTCTACAACATAGCTCGCCTTCTGATCCGGCGTCATGCCTTTGCGCACGAAATGGCCGGTAGCATCCTGTTCGACCCCAACGACGAGAAATCCGCCGTCCTGAACGTTAGACAGCGCCAGGATATGCTTAACAAAGGTCAACACATTCCATTCGATAGGGGCCTTGAAGTCAACGCGTTGCGTCTCTACTCCGCCCTCCAATATCCTCTCCAGCTCTTTGCTATTCACCGTTCTCCTTCGAGGCTATCTGGCTGACACCCTCAACGGCTGATTCGACTGCGAATACTCCACCCTGATCATCTGGCGGCGTGCCTGCTGCTGGTTGTCCCAGAGCTGCTTCTGCCGCGAGAAGCTCTTCAGGTCGAACGAACTCCAGTTCGCCGGCAGCGACTCATAGGGCTTCCCTTCGACCATTTCCTGAAGCAATGTGCGTGACATGCGCTATCGCTCAACTGGAATTCGAGTAGAACAGCAGACGGCGGCCGGGCTACTGATTATGGCCCGACCAGACCGTATTCCCTTCAGGGGACAGGCTCTTGAAAAAGTCGCCGCGTGTGAGATCAACCGAGAAATGTCGCGGTGTTTAGCCGTGCTACGCGCACCAAATCCGCGTACTCGCTCTCGAGTTCTCGGAATCCTGGTCCAGACTTCGATCCGACAAGTCGATGGAAGGCCAATCCGAATTCGCGGGAAGTCACGATTTCATCGCCGAGAGTCTTCTCGCCAAAATCCCGCCTGAAAGCGTCGGAGCGACTCGTAGACTTGAAACGCTCCATCTCGGCAGCATCCCGTTCGCACACGAACCTCAGGAACCTGATCGTAAGCCGGAGTCTCTCGTGTAGGTCGGAGTAGGGCACTTTCTCGCGTCCAAAACCCTCTAGCTCGACGTGGGCATCGAGCATGACCTCCTGTATGTACTCAAGGCTCTTCATCAGGAAGTTCTTGTACCCCTGTCCTGCCTGTGACAGAACGAGCACCGCTCCGCTCTGCTCAGCGAACTTCCGAGGGTCGAAGCTGTCATAGCTGCCGCTGTACACCAATTGCCTGGGCAAGTCCACCAGGTCATTAACGGCCTGGCGAATCACATCGTTGCTGTATCCGAAGTCCCACATGGCCGTCCTGACCTCCCCGAGTGTCCTCTGACAATTCCTGGCGCCCTTTGACAAATATGAGAGAATTCTGGGTTTCACGAGGAGCGCATGCTGGACCTGAGAAGCCTCGTGGACAGCGAACAACCCGTCGATTCGATCGGATGGGTCGAATCTGAACTGACTTTGTTTCCCCGTCACCAGTAGACGCATGATGTCATGCAGGGTCGTCCCGGGATCAGCGAGATCAGCGTCCTGCACGTCTAGCAGTCGGTTCGCGATGATGAGTGCATTCCTGCAACTGAAACCGCAGGTCGCGTCGAAGAAGCGCTCCAGCAGGCCCCAATCGCTGGAGGCCATCTTGTCCGCGACTGAAGCTAGATACGCGTGTATCTTCGTCCGCTGTTCTCCACGTAACATGGGCGAGGTTTCAAAAAAGGGATCTGGCTCGTCAACAAACTGCTTTAGTCGCCTCTGCACTAGGTCGTATGGCTTCGTCCCAAGGTAGGGCTCGCGGTCAAACGTCAGGACATGCCTCCTGACAATGGTATCCACCCCTGACCTGTAGAAGGTCTCTGGACGCAGTAGGAGTATCCACTCAGACTCCGAGATGACCGAATAGGGAAGGACTAGCCTCAGTAGGGCGCACTGCACAACAACAGACACCTGGTCAAAGTTGTCCAGTATCATGTTGAGACAGACGCGCGAATTGCCGTACTTAGTCCTTAGGGCATACGCCCATAGCCTTGACAAGTATGCCATCTTGAAGTGAAGCTTCTTCTCCAGGTCAGACTCGACTTCGTGCCGGAAGTCCAGACCTTCGCCATCTTCTCGCATCCAGTCATGGTTTCCGAACTTCCGGCGGAGCCGGTTCTTCATCGTCACAAACACCTCGAGCTTGGATGGGGCTGTGTCGAGCCTCTTCAGTTCAAATGAGATGAAAGCGCCGTACTCCTCAGCTTCACCGACTATGTCGGCAAGCGTATTCTCCATATACTGAGTCAGAATCTCCAGCAGTCGTTGCTCAGCCCGGTCATCCATCTCGATACTCTCCAAGTCTGGTATTGCATTGAAATCCAGGATCTCATTGAACCGCTTGGTCCCGCAGAGCTTCTCATGTTGGCACAAGTGATCACGTGGCATCAGGACGCTAGACCTTAAGTAGCGGATGAAGGTCGACTTACCGCACCCATGAGCACCCACGATGATCAGGACGGGCATCTCAGGTGTGATCAGCTTGTCTGCGATCATGGTCTCAAAAGGCCCCAGATCAGGCGGTCCAATTCGGCAGGCCTTGAGTGCCTCTTTCTCGTCGAATCCTTCTCGGACGTGAACGTCGAATCCGTACCTGGAATTCTCCTTGCCGCTCACACTGCTACACAGATACGGTATGTCCGCCGGGTCAAGGTGCACGGGGAAGATGGACTCCGCGACCTTCTCTGTGAGTGTAACTGTCCTTTTGGCAACAGGGCCTACCCAGTCACCCAGACGGCCATAGCTCATCTGACCTCCTTGGAATTCTGCTTGCACGCAAGCTGGTCCTCCGTCAATCTTAGGAGCTCGTCGACTGCTGCCTGCTTCTGCTTGGACGGGATACCGTCTCGCGAGATCAGGCCCTCTTGCAGCATATCAACTATCGGCCGGGCGTCCAAGACAAAGGCCGACCCTAGTCCCGACATAGGAATCTGATTTGGCTTGAAGAAGAGAGGCTGCCT
>CAZQZR010000034.1:0-26478 GCA_964597845.1 uncultured bacterium
TCGCCACGACATCGCAGTTGTACGACCCGGCCAAGCGGGCATGGGCCGAAGAGTTGTTCGAGGCGCTGGGAGTGCCGGCGCGTATCATGCAGGAAGTAGTCGGGCCGGGTAGTAACATCGGGAAGTTGCGCAAGGACGTCTGCGATGAGACCGGGTTTCCGCGCGGCAGCGTGGTGACAACCGCGAGCCACGATACCGCGGCCGCGGTTGCGGGCATCCCGGCCGATGGCGACGACTGGGCGTTTATCAGTTCGGGCACGTGGTCGCTCGTCGGTGTTGAGACGCGGCAGCCGTACATGGGCGAAAAGGCATTGAGGCACAACTTCACGAACGAGGGCGGCGTGTGCGGGACGTTCCGTTTGCTCAAGAACGTTACCGGGCTCTGGCTGCTGCGGCGGTGCGTGGAGGAGTGGCAGCAAGACTACGAGTCACTGCTGGCAGAGGCCGCCCGATTGCCTCCACTTGATACCGTGATTGACCCGGACTGGTACATGTTCGCCGGTCTTCACCCAATGTCGTTCGTCCTCTCGCGCTACTGCCGCTTCACTGGTCAGCGGATGCCGATTACGCACGCACAGTGGGCCCGTGTGATTCTGAACAGCTTGGCCCTCAAGTATCGCATCGTGCTGGACCAGTTGCGGACGTTCTACAAGCAACCCATCAACCGGATTCACGTTGTCGGCGGTGGGGTGCGGAACCGGCTGCTCTGCCAGTTGACGGCCGACGCAACCGGGCTGCCGGTGCATGCCGGGCCGGTGGAGGCGACCGCAATCGGCAACCTGCTGGTGCAGGCGATGGCCGCGGGATGCGTGCGGGACTTGGCGGAAATCCGAGCAGTGGTGCGCCGGTCGTTTGACGTGCAGGTCTACGAGCCAAGGCCGGATGAAAGCGGCTGGTGGAAGAGCGCGGAAGAGAGGCTGCGGCTGTATATGCCGGGGTCGAAACGGAGGTGGGCATGGCAGAGAGCCGGAGAAGAGTAGAAGAAGCGTATCGGGTAGCCCGAGAGCAGTACGACGAAGCGGGCGTTGATACCGAGGCGGCGCTGGAGAGACTCGGTGCCGTTCCGCTGTCCCTGCACTGCTGGCAGGGCGACGACGTGCGCGGATTCGAGAATCGGGGAGAGACGCTGGTCGGGTCCGGTCTGGCTGTGACCGGATCGCATCCGGGACGCGCGCGCAACGCGGCCGAGTTGCGACTGGACTTGGAGCAGGCGCTCGGCCTGATTCCGGGTCGGCACCGAGTGAACCTGCATGCGATGTACGGCGAATTCACCGGGCCGGTTGACCGTGACGCAATCGGCCCGGAGCACTTTGCCGGTTGGGAAGAATGGGCGAAAGAGCGCGGGCTCGGGCTCGACTTCAACCCTACTCTGTTCGCTCACCCGAAGGCGCGGGCCGGGTTCACGCTCAGCAGCACCGACGAGAGCACTCGCGGGTTCTGGGTCGAGCACGTCCGCCGGTGCCGGGGAATCGCCACTCACATGGGCCGGACTCTCGGCACGCCGGCGATTCACAACCTCTGGATTCCCGACGGTGCGAAGGACGCGGTTATCGACCGCTGGGAGCGCAGGAGCCTGCTGCGAGAATCGCTCGATAAGATATTCATGACCGCGCACCCGGTGACCGAAATGAAGGACTCGCTTGAAAGCAAACTCTGGGGAGTCGGCAGCGAGGCGTTCGTGGTCGGGTCGCACGAGTTCTACATGGGTTACGCGCTGAGTCGCGGCGGCATGCTGTGTCTCGACATGGGCCATTTTCACCCGACCGAGTCGGTTGCGGACAAGGTCTCCGCTATCCTGCAGTTCTCCGGCGAGTTGCTGCTGCACGTGAGCCGGGGCGTGCGCTGGGACTCGGACCACGTGGTCGTGCTTGATGACCAGTTGAAGGAAGTGATGGCTGAGGTCGTGCGGGCAGGGGCACTCGACCGTGTCCACTTCGCACTCGACTACTTCGACGCGACCCTGAATCGCGTCGCGGCGTGGGTCATCGGCGCGCGGGCAACGCAGAAGGCGCTGCTTGCCGCCTTGCTGGAGCCTGTGTCCCGGCTGAGGGAGCTGGACGCGGCCGGGGACGGCGCGGGCAAGCTGGCTTTGTTAGAGGAGCAGAAGACCATGCCGCTGGGCGCGGTCTGGGACTACTACTGTCTTAAGCAGAGCGTGCCACTGGAGTCCGATTGGCCGGGCGAAGCCCGGCGGTATGAAGCCGAGGTTCTGAATGTCCGTCGGCCGTAAGCCGCCAGCGGTTAGCCGTCAGCTTCTCTATCCGGATTCCCGGCCGTGGACGCGCTGGTGGTGGTTCAACATCGAACTGCGGGAGGCGGATATCAGGCATCAGCTCGACTGGGTCAAGGCCAAAGGGTTCGGTGGCGTCGAACTGGCTTTCATCTACCCGCTGCCCGGGCAGATGCGCGGGCCGGACTTCCTGAGCCCGGAATGGTCGCAGAAGGTCGCATACGCCAAGCGGTACTGCGACGCGG
Source organism: uncultured bacterium (assembly GCA_964597845.1). GTDB lineage: Bacteria > Hydrothermota > Tepidihabitantia > Tepidihabitantales > Tepidihabitantaceae > UBA2258. The sequence goes on from CAZQZR010000034.1 coordinate 2,476, forward strand.
TTGGCCTGGGGTACGACTTCACCTTTGGCACACTCTGGCCGTTCGGCGGCACGTTCGTGCCCGAGGAAGACTCCTCCCAGCGGTTTGACGGCCCTTCTCCGCAGCGGCTGGGCCGGTCCTGGGAACTCCCGGCCGAGGGTCGTATTCTCAACCACCTTGACCGCGAGGCCTTCCACCGATATGCGAGCAAGGTGTTCTCGGGCCTGGCCGAGGCATTCAGACATCCACAGATTACACAGATTCCACAGATTGTGTCCGGACAGGAATCGGCGAAATCTGCGGAATCTGCGGATAATCCGAAGTCCGCTCTGTTCTGCGACTCGTTCGAGGTCGAGACCGAAGGGCTCTGGACAGCCGGATTCGGCGAGCGGTTTCAAGAGCGATTCGGGTATGACGTGCGCGAGTACATGCCGAAGCTAGATGAGCATCCTGACGTTCGCTACGACTATCGCAAACTCATCGCCGACTATGTTCTCCATGAGTTCTACGAACCGTTTACCGAGTTCAGCCACAGGGTTAGCTCATTCTCAAGGGTTCAGTGCCACGGCGCGCCCTGCGACTTGCTCGCCGTGTATGCCGCGGCGGATGTGCCCGAGTCGGAAGCGATTCTGTTCGACCCGGAGTACGCCCGCATTCCGGCCTCGGCCGCGGCGCTCTCAGGCAAGCCGGTCGTTTCGGCCGAGGCGTTCACCTGTCTGTACGGCTGGATTCCCTATCCGGGCCCGGGCCCGCATCAGGGCGAGGAGCAGGTCGCAGACCTGAAGCTGCTCGCAGACGCGCTCTTCGCCAACGGCGTGAACCACATCTTCTGGCATGGGATGCCGTACCAGCCGCAAACCACAAGCCCCAAGCCACAAGTAGGAAACAGGCAGGCACAAGCAGGGGAGAAGAGGAATCGGTTCTATGCGAGTGTGCACGTTGGGCCGGACAGTGCCTTCGCCGCGGAGTTGCCGGCGTTCAATGGCTACATGGAGAAGGTCTGCGCGGCGATGAAGCTGGGTAGGCCGTATTCAGACGTCGCAGTCTACCTGCCGATTGAGGACCAGTGGATGAAAGGCGAGTTGCCCAAGGAGCAGCAGAAGCCGAGCGCCCGGTACTATTGGGAGTTGCACTACCTCAGGCCGCCGGCTGAGCTATTCGGTCGTCAGCCGCTATGGGTGTCTGCCTCGTTTCTCGGACAGGCTCGTTTCGAGGACGGGGCGCTATCTGTCGGCGATGCTCGGTACGGGTTGCTCTACGTCGACTGCGAGTGGCTTGACAGCGAAGGGCTCATTCAGGTCTCGCGTTTGGCGAAGGCGGGGCTGCCGGTATGTCTGAAGCGAATCCCGAAGCGCCCGGGCAGGGCCGTGGACAAACGGACCGCGAAGGAGTATCAGCGGGGCCTGGAGGAGCTTACCAGGCTCAACAACGTGAGCAGCGACCTCCGCAATCTGAGCCAGGAACCGCCGTTGGTGTCCGGCCGCGATGCGCCGGACTTCTGGTGCAGGGTCGTCGACGACGAGTTGCTCTTTTTCTTCGGACATCCGGCCTCGCGCGGCCTGACCTATCCGATGAGGTATGGCCAAGCCGCACTGGCGGGGTCTATCAGAAGGGACGTGAGATTCAATCTCGGCGGCGGCGCCTCAGCGTTCGAGCTTCCGCTTCATTTCGAGCCTTGCCAGTCCCTATTGCTGCGTGTTACCAAGACGGGCCGGGTCGAGCAACTCGACATCGGCTACGTCCCGCCCGAGCCTAAGGCAGACTGAACCGTCAAGGTTCGTGTCTGCCAGTCCGTAGTCCGGAATCGTTGGGCTGCGAGTCCGCACTACTGACCTTTCAGGAAAACGAAGTGTCCCGCCCGGCTCGATGCGTGAGGTCGAGGCGGGCTAGTTTGGCTTGTGGCAGTATTCTCGGACTGTTCGATCCCAGATGTCCACGAACCAGATGTCGCCATCCGCGTCTATTGCCATGTCTGTGAAGTACCCGCGTAGACCATCCTCGAATTCGGACTCGCCGATGATGTGGCTGAACCGGTCCTCAATGAACACGAATACACAGTGGGCGGGCGGGCTGTCACGCCCGACGTGCCGGCCACCCAGAACGTAGAGCGTATCCGCAACGCGCCAGGTCTGGAGCCAACTGAGGTCGTAGCCCTGAGTCGAATCGGGAAGTTGCAGCCACGTCGTGTCCTCGCCGTCGAGCGAGAGTCGGAATACTCGGTGCGGGAACGACATCTCGCCGTAGATGACGCCGGAGTTGTCCAACCCCACCAAGGCGTCGGCCTTGTGTTCTTCGTTCGACTCGAAGCCCAACATGCTGACAAAGCGCCCGAGCGTGTCGTAGACGAGTACCCGATGCGTACCACCATTATGGACTAGACAGAGCAGGAGGCTATCTTTCAAGGCAACGCGGAAGTCGATTCCCTCCAGACCAACCCCCGCATGCTGCCCAAACGCGAATTCTCGGACACTCCGGAAACCGAGGAGTTGCAGGCCCGGAACGAGGACATTAGTAACCCAGACCATTCCGTTGCCTCCCACACATAAGTAGGTTGGGCTTTCCGGTTCAAGCTGGGCGCTGGAGTGCTCTTCCGGCAGTCGACGCCAAGACGACCTGTACTTGGCTGAATGCTGCCAGACACGACCCAGTCTGAAATCCGTGACGTACTCTCCATCCGGCCCCAAGGCGATGCCGACCGGTTCCTTGAAGCAGCCTTCAGCATCGATGCCGACCTTGCGGATGAAACGGGCCTGTTGGTCGTACTGCCAGAGGAACTCTGATGCGATCAGGTAGACGTACCTCTGCCCGATGCTAAGGAAGACCGGCCAGTCGCGGCTGTCGTGCACCAAGTGGTAGCGCATGGAGCCGATCCTGAAACCCGACTCGACCGGACCGTGGCCAGAAGCCGTCACGCCACTGCCGTCCCTGTTCAGCTTGGCCAAGGTTAGTCCGCCGCCGTCGCCCATGATCCAAGAGTAGACAAACCACGTTGCCCCATCCGGACCGGCTGCAGTTCGTTTCCACTCCGGGTACAACTCGTCGCCAACGAGGCCCGCCAGGCGTTGGACCTCCGTGGAATCCGGCGTCCTGCACAGGCCGGCGAACAAGCCGCTGTCAGTTGCGGGGGTGTACGGACGCTCCCTGATGAAGAACCCGTCGAGGGTGTAGTGCTTGACGGTCAAATGGGTGGGTCGTTCTTCGTCGAGCACAACGACGGTATCGCCGCGTTCGACGACCTTCTGCGGTGAGACAAGCAGCTTGATGGTGTCCGGTCGGCCGAGCACAGTGCCCAATTCGTAGGTCTGCGGGGCGATAACGAGAGCAAGAAGCAGCGCCGTCACGAATCAGGGTCCTGGGATGTCGAGGGCGTCTTCCTTGGCCAGGTCTTCGTCCGTGCCAAACAGGCATCCGTGTTCATCGTCAGAGCATATTCCGGCGCGGGCGCGTGTCAAGCACGGGCACGGATGTCGTGAGTCCACGCTAGTCATTGATTCTGCTTGACTTCGGAGACGGGGTCGCTATTATTTCTCGTTGGCCGCTAAGGGGACCGGCAGCCGACACAGAGTAATAAGGTCCCAACATGCTTGTGCAACGTCAGGGTCTATGAGTCCAAGTCTGTGTTCCAGACCCGCCCGTAGCTACCTTCAACGATTCTCAAGCGAAAACAAACGGAGGTCCGTATAATGGGTACGCGCATATTTGTAGGGAATCTTCCCTTCAGCGCAACCGAGACGCAGCTCAATGAGCTGTTCAGTCAGCATGGCGAAGTGACTTCGGTCAGCATCGTGAAGGATAAGTTCACGGACAGGTCACGGGGATTCGCATTCGTCGAGATGACCGCTGCCGATGCAGCGACCACGGCGATTGCAGCCCTGAACCAGCATCAGCTGGAAGGTCGGCCGCTTACCGTCAACGTGGCGCGCGAGCGCACGGAAGGTACGCGTCCGCCCCGTGGCGGCGGCGATCGCCGGCCACCGCGCAGCGGCGGCTTTTCCGGCAACCGCTGGTAGCACAAAGCGAAGGCTTTCAAGGGCGGGCGCAAGCCCGCCCTTTGTGTTATGGCCTTCGCACGCATTGACATAGTTCCGCACGGCTATATTATCACCCGCCATGAGTGAGCGTTTCCCGCAGCTTTCCGGGCTGAGTCGTGATGAGTTGGTCGGGCTGATTGAGGACGAGGCGAAGAACTGGTTGGCTCACGACGGCCTGTGGTTTCAGGCCGTTGAGCGAGCCCACGGCATGGATGCGGCAATCGGGGCCGATGCCGAGGCGTGGCGCGGTTTCACGGTCGTAGAGGCGAAGCGCATCATGGCGCGGCACGGAATCGCTGTGGGCGGCGGGATTCCGGCGCTGGTCAAGGCGCTGTCCCTACGCATGTATTCTTACCTCAACAAGCAGGACACAATCGAGCAGAGCGAGAACCGGGTTGTTTTTCGGATGCTCGACTGCCGGGTCCAGTCGGCGCGCAAGCGGAAGGGGCTGGCCGATTTTCCCTGCAAGCCGGTCGGTCTGGTCGAATACGAGTGGTTCGCGAAGACGATCGACCCCAGGATTGAGATCCGCTGCATCCATTGTCCACCGGACAAGCATCCGGATGACGTCTGGTGCGCGTGGGAGTTCACAGTGAAGGCGGAAGGATGAAGGATGAAATCCGAAGGACGGATGGTCATCAGCCGACCATGCTGGAGACGCCGGAGCACGAGCGGCCGAGAGAGCGGCTCGTCAAGGTCGGGGCGGCGAATCTCTCCGAAGTCGAGCTTCTCGCCATCATCATCAGCCGTGGCACGAAGGGGAGACCGGTCCGCGACATCGCCCAGCAACTCGTGAACCAATTCCATTCCGTGGCCGAGGTCGGGCGGGCGACAGTTGAGGAATTGATGCTCATGCCCGGCATCGGCAAGGCAAAGGCGTGCCAGATTGTCGCTGCGTTTGAACTCGCCCGCCGTAGCGACGACACGCCGTGCGTGAAGGAGCGGGCAGATGTGTCCGACCCGAAGGAAGTCGCTCGGCTGGCGCGCTCGAGCGTGAAGGATTGGCGCAAGGAGTGTTTCTTCACCCTGTTTCTCGATTCGCGGAGCCGGCTTATCGGGCAGGCCGAGGTTTCGGTCGGGTGTCTGGACACGACTCTTGCCCATCCGCGCGAGGTGTTCGAGAAGGCAATCCGGGCCGGGGCTGCCGCGATTGTGGTCGTGCACAATCATCCATCCGGTGACCCGAGCCCGTCGGATGACGACGTCCGGCTGACGCGCCGGCTCTCCGAGGCCGCTAAGATTCTCGGCATACGGCTGCTGGACCATGTCATTGTTACGAGGGACAGTTTCTACAGCTTCCGCGGACACGCGTTGGTGTGAGGAGGAGAGTGGTCCAGTGGTCGAGTGGTCAAGTGGTCCAGTGGCAGGGACCTGGGACGAAGGACCAAGGACCAAGGACTGAGGACCAAGGACTGAGGACTGAGAACTAAGGACCAGGAACTAGGGACCTAGGATGGACGACATTCGGAGACGACCAAGCGCGGGAGGGGCCGCGATTGACAAGGTCGGGGTCAAGAATCTCAGCTACCCGATTGTCCTGCTTGACAAGGCGCACCGGAAGCAGCACACGGTCGCCCGCATCTCGATGTACGTGGACCTGCCGCGCGAGCACCGGGGAACCTACATGGGCCGGTTCGTCGAGATCCTCAGCCGGTACCATCGCGAGATTGACCTGCACAAGGTCGGCACGATTCTACGGGACATGAGGAAGGAACTCGAGGCCGACTCGGCGCACCTCGAGATGGAGTTTCCCTACTTCGTCGAGAAGGCCGCGCCGGTTTCCGGAGCGCGCGGGCTGATGGACTACCAGTGCCGGGTGGTGGCGGAACTCGGGAAACGATTCCGCCTGAGACTCGGGGTCGCGGTGCCGGTCGCCACGCTCTGTCCGTGCTCCAAGGAAATGGTGGAGGCAGGCGCGCATAACCAGCGAGCCGAGATCCGCGTCGCGGTCGAGTTCCGAGAGTTCCTGTGGCTGGAAGACCTGATTGACCTGGTTGAGGACTGCGGCTCAAGCGAAGTCTACTCGCTGCTGCAGCGCGAGGACGAGAAGCACTTGACCGCGCGGGCGCTTGAGAACCCGGCGTTTGTCGAGGACGTGGTGCGAAAAGTGGCGAAGCGGCTCGATGAGCATCCGCTCGTGACCGGCTACGAGGTCGCGGTCGAGAGCTTCGAATCAATCCATCATCATGATGCGTATGCGTATATCTGCCGGCTCCCGGACGCGGGAGACGGCGGCAAGATAGGAGGCGGGCTGTGAGAACACTGGTCGTGAACTGCTACCGTGAGAAGGCCGAGGAGAAAATCAAGGGCTACCTTGCCCAGGTCGAGCGTTTCTCCGACGCCTACGAGGTGCCGTGGGGCGTGCTGGAGCCGGCGTACGATACGGAGACTTACTCGGCGGTCATCATTTCCGGCTCGCAATGGCTGCTGTCAGTCGAAGAACCCGCCGGGCCCCTGGCTGAGTTCGTGCGCGGCCTGAGACTGCCCACGCTCGGCATCTGTTTCGGGCACCAGCTCTTCGCCCGCGCGCATGGAGGGCAGGTCTTGTCGGGTGAGTTGATTGAGCGGGACGAAACCGTCCTCATATCGGAGCCGGGGCCGCTGTTCCACGACATGGTGCCGGAGGTGGAGTTCCGGGAGAGCCACCGCGAGTACGTGGTCGCGGAGTCGGTCGAGCGGGCGGGTTGGCACATCTCTGCCCGGTCAGCTTCGTGCGCGGTTGAGGCCATGCACCATCCGACCCGGCCGCTGTACGGCGTCCAGTTCCACCCGGAGCGGTCCGGCGTGAACGGTGACAAGCTGTTCGAGAACTTCTACACCCAGATAGTCTTCCCGATTGTTAAGGGTACGTACCAGCATCCGCATGGCAGGTCATATCGGTAGGACCAGTGACCAGTTTCCAGTTGCCAGTGTCCAGTCAAGGACGGAATGGCTGAACCTGTTTCGTCACGTGGACGTTCCCGAGGCGGCGGTCAGTCGCCCAAGACTCGCCAGGACCTTGTTGAGCGAACTGCCCGGTTCGGTGCGTCCGCCATCTCGCTTGCCCGCAGCATCAGGGAGGACGCAGTGACTCGCCCGTTAATCTCCCAACTCGTTCGTGCCGCCACGAGCGTCGGGGCGAACTACTCGGAGGCAAACGAGGCTGAATCGCGCAATGACTTCTCGCACAAGATAAGCATCTGCGCGAAAGAGGCTCGTGAGACGGGCCACTGGGTGCGCATGATTGTCAGTGCTGCGCCCGAACACAAGACCGAAGCGCGGCGACTCTGGCTTGAGGCCCGGGAACTTACGCTCGTCTTCGGTGCAATCGTCCGTTCCTGCAAAGCCAAGGTCGTCGGCTAGAGATCGTTGCTGCACAGCCTCAGGTGGCTGCCGTGGCTCACAGGCTCTTGACTGGTAACTGGAAACTGGTAACTGGTACCTGGCCCGACTAGAACGTTCGGCCGAGCTGGAAGTGGGGTTCCCAGCCCGGGCTGGCCTTGTCGAACCCGTACCCGAAGTCGAACCCGACAAGCCCGAGCATCGGAATTTCGAGCCGGACGCCGGCGCCGGCGCCGCGCTTCAGGTCCGAGAAGCTGAACTGGTCAATCGAGTTCCACGTGTTACCCGCTTCGGCAAAGGTCAGGAATGAGAGCTGGCGGGACAATCGGAGTTTGTATTCGAGCGCGAAGATGGCCTCGGCCCTGCCACCGATGACGTAGCCGGCATCGGTGGGGCCGATTGAGCGGTCGCCGTAACCCCGGATGCCATCGAGCCCGATGCCGCCGGGGGTGAAGCGTTCGTAGATCGGGATCCTGTCCGTACTCGCCAGGCCGGTGATGTAACCGAGCCGCGTCCGCCCCATGACGCAGAACTTCCAGAACAATGGCAGATACTGGCTCATGTCGAACGTGTGGCGGTGGAAGTTGATGTCGCCGACCGACAGGGCGAGCTGATAGGTTGTGGACGAACCGCTGAACGCGTTGTAGATGTAGTCGCGCGAATCCCTATTGAAGGAGACGGTGGGCGTGAATGCGGTCTTGTGGACCGTGTCGCCGTAGATGCTGAACAGAGTGTCGGTCGGTTTGTACCCGGATTTGATGAGGGACGGCGGCACGTAGGCGTCGGCGACGCGGAGGGTGAGGTAGCCGCGCGTGTAGTCGAGAGGCAGTGGCCGGGAGAACGAGAAGCCGCCGCCGATTTCCCGTTTGTCGTAGTAATCGTAGGTCGTGGTGAGGTATGAGACGTCAATCCCCGCCGAGATGGGCCGGTCGAACAGCCACGGCTCCGTGAAACCGAGCGCGAGGTTACCGACCCTACCGCCCTTTTCGACTTTGATGTTGGCGCGCTGGCCCCGGCCGAACAGGTTCGGCTGCTGCAGCTCGACGTAACCGGTGACGCCGTCGGTCACCGAATACGTGACGCCCGCGCCGACGGTGCCGAAGAACGACTTCTCCTTGACCTTGTAGATGAGGTCAATCGTCCCGGTGGTGTCCGCGCGGCGATAGTCGAGCGTGACGTCGTCAAAGAACCCGAGGTTGAAGATGTCGCGCTGCGAGCGCATGACTTCGGACCGACGGAAAGTGTAACCGGGCAGCGAACTGATCTCACGGCGGATGACCTTGTCGTGCGTCTGATCGTTGCCTTCGATGCCGACCAGCCGGACGACCGCCGGCGTACCCTCGGTGATATCGTAGGTGATATCGACCGTGTCGGAGCGCACGTTCTCGACCGGCGCGACCTGCGCGTAGATGTAGCCCTCTTCGGAATAGGCGCCGAACAGGTCCTGGAGCGTGGCCTGGGCGAGCTTGGTGTTGTACGGCTCGCCGGTCTTGTAACGGATGAGCTTGCGCAGGGCCTCCTGCTTTAGGACCGAGTCGCCCTTCAGAGTTACGTTTCCGAAGTAGTACTTCGTGCCTTCGGACACACTGATGGTGATGCTGGCCCAGCCCTGGTCGAATTTCATGTCGTAGTCGATGACCTTGGCGTCGATGAACCCGCGCTGCTTGTAGAAGTCAACGATGCGGTCGAGGTCCTTCACGAATTCGTCTTCTTTGAGGTTGGCCTTGCGATACCAGCGTTTCTGGCGATTGGTGAGTTTGATTTCAATCTGCTCGTCGGTGAAGTGGTCGTTGCCGACGATGTCGATGTTCCGAATTCGCACCGGGTCGCCTTCGTCGATCTTGTAGGTGAGGGTCACTTGGCCAAGCGAATCGGGTTTCGCCGTCTCGTGTCCGATCTTGACGAGCAGGAAGCCTTTTTCCTTGTACAGTTTGAGGATTTCCTGCTGCCAGTCAAAGACCTTCCTGTCGGTGAGGATTTCGCCTTCCTTGGCCTTGACCTTGGCTTCAAGGTCCTTCTTGCGTACGCGGCGGAACCCCTCATAGGTCACGCTTTTCAGTCTCGGGAATTCCTCGACGACAAAGGTGACGCGGACGCCGTCCGCGACCCTCGAAGTCTCGGCATTCACCTGCGAGAAGAGGCCGAGGCCGTAGACCCGGCGAACCGCATCCTCCAGGTTCGTACGCAGGGCGGCCGGCGTGAGCAGTTGCCCGCGGCTTAGGCCCGCGGTGCGGACGACCAGCGCTGTGTCGGCCGTCGCGGCCCGGGCAGAAATACCAAGCAGCACGACCTTGCCGGTATCAGACTGCGCCGGCAAGGCCAGCAAGAGGGCCGCGAGCAGCGGTATCACTGGTTGAGCGGTGCGGGCTCGGCTACTTTCTCGGCGAAGACGAACCGGTCGCCGTCCCGATCGACGATGACGACGGAACTTTCCTTGAATCGGCCTCGGAGCAGTTCCTCGGAGAGCGGGTCTTCGAGCAGCCGGCGCAGGGCGCGCTTGATCGGCCGGGCGCCGAACTGCGGGTCGAAGCCCTCCTGCACGAGCAAGTCCTTGGCGGTCTGGGTCAAATCAAGTGTGAGTTTCTTGTTCTGGAGGCGCTCGGACAGGTCGCGGAGCTGGATTTCGACAATCTCTTCCATCTGCTTCTTGTCGAGCGGACGGAAGACGAGCACTTCATCCACGCGGTTCAGGAACTCGGGCCGGAAGAACCGCTTGACCTCGGTCATCACCTTGTCGCGGATGGATTCGTAATTGGCGTCGCCGGTGGTCGCGCCGAATCCGAAGCCGCTCATGCCGCGGATTTCGGTCGAGGCGATGTTCGAGGTCATGATAACCACCGTGTTCTTGAAGCTCACCTTGCGGCCGAGCGAGTCGGTTATCTGGCCGTCGTCGAGTAACTGGAGCAGGATATTGAACACGTCCGGGTGCGCCTTCTCGATTTCGTCGAAGAGGACGACCGCGTACTGCTTGCGGCGCACCTTTTCGGTAAGCTGGCCGCCTTCCTCGTAACCGACGTAGCCCGGCGGCGCTCCAACCAGGCGGGAGACGTTGAACTTCTCCATGTACTCGGACATGTCGAACCGGATGAGTGCGTCCTCGTCTCCGAACATGAACCGGGCGAGCACGCGGGCGAGCTCGGTCTTGCCGACGCCGGTGGGCCCGAGGAAGATGAACGAACCGATGGGCCGGCGCGGGTCTTTGACTCCCGCGCGCGAACGGCGGATTGCCTTGGCAATCATGGTAATCGCCGAGTCCTGGCCGATGATGCGCTGTCGGATTTCGTCTTCCATCCGCAGGAGCCGGGCTGACTCGCGCTCTTCAAGCTTGGCGAGCGGGATACCGGTCCAACTCGATACGACGTGGGCGACGTCTTCCTCGGTAACGACCGGGAACGAACCGGCCTTCTCCCACTCCTTGCGTTTCCGCTTCAGGTACTCGGTCAACTGCTTCTGCTCGTCGCGGAGTTCCGCGGCTTTCTCGAACTCCTGTTTGCGGACCGCCTCTTCCTTGGCCTTTGAGGCTTTCTCAATTTTCTTCTCGAGTTCGTCCAGCTCCGGGTTGATGACCGGCCGCATCAGCTTCACCCGCGAGCCGGCCTCGTCAATCACGTCAATCGCCTTGTCGGGCAGGAAGCGGTCGGAGATGTAGCGGTCGGCGAGATAGACCGCGCTCTCGATTGCCTTGTCGTCGTAGGAGACGTTGTGGTGGAGTTCGTACTTCTCCTTGAGGCCCTTGAGAATCTCGACCGACTCCTGCGCGTTCGGCGCCTCGACGAGTATCTTCTGGAACCGTCGCTCAAGCGCCGAGTGTTTCTCGATGTGCTTCCGGTACTCTTCGAGCGTGGTCGCGCCGATGGCCTGTAGCTCGCCGCGCGCGAGCGCCGGCTTCAGGATGCTCGACGCGTCAATCGCGCCTTCGGCGGCGCCGGCTCCGACAATCGTGTGGAGCTCGTCGATAAATATGATGACGTCGCCCTGGTGCTGAATCTCGTTCATGATGGACTTCAGGCGTTCCTCGAACTGACCCCGGTACTTAGTACCGGCGACGATTGCGGCCAGATCAAGGGCAAGGACGCGCTTGTTCTTCAGCAGGTTCGGGATGTTGCCGGCCACGATGCGCTGGGCAAGGCCCTCGACAATCGCGGTCTTGCCGACGCCGGCCTCGCCGATGAGGACCGGGTTGTTCTTCTTCCGGCGGGCAAGAGTCTGGATGATGCGTTCGATTTCCCTTTCCCGGCCGATAATCGGGTCGAGCTTGTCCTCGCGGGCGAGCTGGGTCAGGTCGCGGGAGAAATAGTCAAGCGCGGGGGTCTTGCTGCGCGACTTCTGTGGCCCCGAGCTCTTCTCGCCGCCGAGCAGCCGGGTGGTCTCGTTCCGGACCAGTTCGAGGTCCATGCCCAGAGACTGGAGAATCTGGCACGCGACCCCGCGTTCCTCGCGCAGCAGGCCGAGCAGCAGATGCTCGGTGCCGATGTACGTGTGGTTCATCTTGCGGGCTTCGTCCAGCGCGTAGTTCAGGCCGGCGCGCGCCTCCTGGTTCAGCGGCACTTCGCCGAGCACGAGCGTTTCCGAGCCGGAGTCGACCGCGTTCTCCACGGCCCGACGCAGGTCATCGGAGTTGACGCCGAGGTTGGTGAGAACGACCGCGGCAACGCCTTCGCCTTCCTTGACCAGACCCAGGAGCAGGTGCTCGGTGCCGATGTAGTCATGGTGAAGCCGTACGGCTTCCTGGCGGGCAAGGGCGATTACTTTCCTAACTCTTTCGGTAAAGCGTTCTTGCATGCTTTCTTGAAGTCTAGCTATTCTCCTGCTGAAGTCAACGCAGCCGAGGAGAATAGTGAATAGAGAATTGAGAGTTGTGAAACTCGGATTCGGATTTCACTATTCACTACTCACAATTCACTACTTCCGATTCGTTGTCCGAGACCAGCCGGGAGCCGAGAGAATCTTCTTGATGCCGATTCAGGCCGGTCTGAGTAGTCCGGCCAGTCCCTCAGCAGTGTGGGCCGGCGGGAAACAGGTCTGATTGCGGCAAACAAAGGCGGTGGGCTTGCCGTCGGTTGCGGTACGTCCATGTGTCAAAGGTATAAGACGCAGCGTAAGCTCATCTGGTTGCGATGCTTTGACGACCACGGTCGTACGATAGTCGTCCGGCTTCGATGAGAGAAGCGCGGCCATCTCGTCGGCCTCGGCGGAACTCTCGGGGATGAAGAGCACGACTTCGGTGCCGGGGTGGAGCAGCAGGTCGAGCCCGGCGAGCATCATGCTGAACGCGGGCGGGTAGCTGAGCATGGTTTCGTAGAAGCGGCGGAGCGTGGCCGCGGCCGTGCGCTCGTATTCGTTCCGGCCGCAGAGCCGGGCCAGCCGGAGCAGGTTCATGACCGCAACCGAATTGCCCGAAGGTATCGCGCCGTCATAGCCGTTCTTGAGGCGGCTGACGATACCGGGTGTGTCGCTGCGGGTCGTGAAGAAGCCGCCTTCCGGGTCGCCGAACAGCTCGAGCATCCGGTCGGTCAGGCCGAGCGCGGTCTGGAGGTAGCGCGCGTCAAAGCACGCCTCGTACAGGTCGAGCAGCCCTTGCGCCACCAGGGCGTAGTCCGGCAGCAGCCCGGGTATGTCATCTTCTCCGGGCCGCCGGAAGTGCATGAGGTCGCCATCGACAATCATCGCGTCGGTGAGGAAATCAGCGAGGCTCCGGGCAAGTCCGAGCCGGTGCGTGCTCGCAAGCTGGCGCGCGCAGCGGGCCAGGGCCGAAAGCGCGAGCCCGTTCCAGTCGGCGAGCACCTTATCATCGCGGCGCAGTGCCGGGCGCCGGCCCCGGGCTTCAAGCAGCTTGCTTCTGATTTCCGTCAGCTTGGGCCAGAGGTCGTCGAGGGTAATGTGATGTGCGCTGATGATGTGCTCAACCGGCACCGCCGTGTGCAGCACGTTCGTGCCTTCGAAGCTGCCCGTCGCGGATACGCCGTAGAAGTCGCAGGCGAGCTTCGCCAGGTCCGGGCCGACCGCCTGCGCGACCTGCGCCTCGGTCCACGTGTAGTAGCTGCCTTCCCGGCCGCCGGTGTCCGCATCGAGCGAGGCCGCAAACCCGCCATCAGGAAGCATCAGCTCATTTTCCATGAAGAACAGGATTTCGAGCGCGATACACCGATAGAGTTCCTCACCGGTCAGGGCGAACGCCTGCAGGTAGGTCTGGGCGAGCAGCGCGTTGTCGTACAGCATCTTCTCGAAATGGGGGACCAGCCAGATGGTGTCGGTCGAATAGCGATGGAATCCGCCGCCAAGCTGGTCATAGATGCCGCCTTCGGCCAACTTGTGCAGGGTCAGTTCGACGATGGCGCGGGCCTGGTCATAGCGGAAAGGGGTTGGGGATTGGGGGTTAGGGTCTGGGGTCGGGAGTCGGGCCCCATCCCCTGATCCCTGACCCCTGGCCCCTAATCGGGACAGGCGCAACAGGAGCGCAAGGTCGGTCGGGTTCGGGAACTTGGGTGCGATTCCGAACCCGCCGTGTTCCGAGTCGAACACCTCAAGCCGCTGCTTGTAGAACCCGCGCAGCGGGGTCTCGTCCATCTCTCCTTCGTGACCGGGCAGCGACGAGAGCCGGTTCAGCTCGACCGCGATGCGGTTCCCGGCTTCGTCAATCTCGTGGCGCTGGGTGCGATAGTAGTGGAGCGCGGCGAGCAGCACACGGTTGAACGCGGCAAGGTTCTGGCGCGGCTCAGGCGGGAAATAGGTGCCGCCGTAGAACGGCTTCAGTTCGGGCGTCAGAAAGACCGAGAGCGGCCAGCCGGCGGAACCGGTCATGATGCGCACCGCCTCGATGTAGACCTCGTCCACGTCCGGCCGCTCCTCGCGGTCGACCTTGATGCTGACGTAGTTGGCGTTCAGGATTTCGGCAATCTTCGGGTCGGAGAACGACTCGCGGGCCATCACGTGGCACCAGTGGCAGGCAGAATAGCCGATGGACAGGAATATCGGCTTGTCCTCGGCCCTGGACTTCTGTAGCGCCTCGTCGCTCCAAGGATACCAGTCGACCGGATTCTCCGCATGATCGCGGAGATAGGGGCTGGCTTCGTTTGCGAGGCGGTTTGGCACGAGTACTAGAGACTATTGCAGGCGAGGCCTCAAGTCAAAGGGCAAAACGAGGAGCGGGCGAAGTCAGAAGCCAGAAGCTAGAGTGCAGAAGGCAGAAGGGCGGGGCGGAGAAGCCAAATGCCAAAAGGCAAAGGCCAGAAGCCAAAGCGCGGAGACGGAGAGGAGAACCGCAGACGGCACAGATATGATAACCGCCAAGTACGCCAAGACCGCCAAGAGGGATGTCATTCCGACCGGAGCGAAGCGGAGTGGAGGAATCTCTCGGCCGCTGCCAACTGCAAACCGACGCCGAGTCGCCGTCAGTCAGACGAGATGGTCTCCCATCCAGCAACTGGAGACTCGCGCCGGCGGTTTGAGAGTTCGGATTGGGTGTGGACTACGCGGTGCGGACCAGGTCTTCGGCCTTCTGCACGAAGGTCTCGGCGTTCTCAAGCATCTCGGTCAGCTTCAGCGGCTCGGGCGGGACAGAGACCTTGTAGTCCGTATCGATACGCGCCTCAAGTGCTCGTCCAAGATACTTGGCCAGTTCCGCTGGAAACTGCCCGGTCTGAACGAAGTTCTCGTAGAACAGGGAAATCACACCTGAGTGCCGTGACGAACTGAGGTTCTTTGTCGTAAGCAGCGCGACAGTTGCGTAGAACATCGCGTAGTAGATGCGATTGGACGCGCTGTTCAGGCGCCCCTGCTCCATGTCCGACTGAGCGTCGTCGAGGGCCTCGCGCGCCCTCTCCAGTCGATAGCGAATCAGCTCTTCCTTCGGTACACTCATACGACGATGCCTTCACGTGTGACTGCCTGATAGAATGGCGTTATGCGTGTCAGGTCGGAGTCGAACTCGCTACGCCTGTAGAGCACCGGGGAAAGCAGCACGTGGAACTCAAGGTTGATGGCGAAGCACAGGTCACAGACCGCCTTCTCGACTTCCCAGTCATAGTCCTCAAGCACCACAAGCACGTCAATGTCGGACTCCTGGTCCGAGTCCCCGCGCGCCTTCGAGCCGAACAGCCGCAACTCGACCAGCCGAAAATCGCGGGCGAGGGCAGCTTTCAACTTCCGGAGCGCCGCCGACTCATTTGGGGAAAGACCTCTCACAGAAACAAGCTACCGGCTCACGCCTGAAAGGTCAAGTCCTGCGTGCCGCGAGGACAGCAAGTTGCGAAGGGGAAAGGGGAAATGGCAAAGGGGCAGAACGATGAACGAGGAACGAAGGGCGAAGGGGAAAGGGGAAATGGCGAAGTGGGGAGAGGAATGTCGAGAGCGATGTCATTCCGACCGGAGCTAGGCGGAGTGGAGGAATCTCTCAGCTACTGGACACTGGTCACCGGGAACTGGACACTGCGCGCATTCTGCGCACCGCCGTCAGCAGTGAGCCGAACACAGGTGAGCCGGGCGGGGCGGCTCGTACCGGTTCCGGGACAGGGTCCAACCGAGCTTGAGTAACACCCGCTCCAGCGTCCCCTTCCGCTCGGTTTCCTCAAGGAAGATGCTGACGGCCTCGTCAAATGCCTTCCTTGCCGTTTGCTCGTTGCGGCCGTAGGAAGACAACTCCAGTGCAGGAGCGTAGGCGACGACGTACTTACCTTCTTTCAGGAACAGTACGTCCACGCCGACCGAAAGGACCTTAATGCGTGCCACGCATCAGATTACCCAAGACCCCGACCGCAGTCAACGCCCGTCGGGAGAAAGACAACCGCCCAGGCCGAGCTTCAAGCCACAAGCCTCAAGCCATAAGCTACAAGCCCAAGCGCAGGCCTTCCGGGTCTGCTACTGGGAACTGAAAACTGCGCGCAACCTGCGCGCCGCCGTCAGCCGCGAGCCGAACGCAGGGGAGATGCCGCCCGCGCGTCGGCGTGGAAGCGATTCAGTCGTTGCCCCACCTTGACACGTACTACCGTTAAGCGTAATTCTTTATTATGTCCTCGGAATTACCCCTAGCGTATCCTGCCCGGAACTGAGTCAGACCGCTGTACCTCACAGTAGGTGTTTCCGGCAGAGTCAAGACCGAACCATTCCATGGACCATGGTGGGCCATACCCCCTGTTGGCGAATTCGATGAACTGCGTGCCGGTTGCACCCAGAGTCCGTGGCGAACGCACTGAGTTCTCATTTCTCGCGCCCAAAACGGGCTTCCCCACAGTGTCGAGGACGAAGGAGCGCATCCCCTGCGGGTAGGGGAGATAGAAGAGGAAACCGCGCTTTGTCTCGACCAGAGAGGCTCGCCGGTGAAATACGCCGACACTCGATACACCGGCCAAAGTGGAGTCTGTCCCGGATGCCGAATCGATCAGGGCCAGTTCAGGGAGCCTGAGCCGATATGAAGTCATCAATCCACTTGGGGCTGACCCCCACAGCGTGCGGTCAAAATCGCGCGTCTTGCCGGCATGAACTACCAAGAGCGTGTC
Organism: uncultured bacterium; assembly: GCA_964597845.1. GTDB lineage: Bacteria > Hydrothermota > Tepidihabitantia > Tepidihabitantales > Tepidihabitantaceae > UBA2258. The sequence continues at coordinate 19,301 of CAZQZR010000034.1, forward strand.
TCGCCCGAGTATTCGGATGGCGACCCTGATGTTGTCGTCATGCACCCAGGACACCAGCCGCATCATACCCGGAACCGGAAGGTCTAGACGAACCGTATCCAGTATCGAGAGACTCCCGTCCCTCAGAGCGAGTCGCGCGTAACTGGCATGGTCCTGGAGATCGCTGGTGAAGCAGTGCATCACGCCATCTGAACCGAATGCGACCTTGATCCAGCTACTACCTCCCGCTGAGAAATTCAGCAGGGCAGAGCTAATGCGCCCCCTGCGGGACACGGATACGACCCGGGTCCGGTGTTTGCCGTGTTCGCCAGTCGAGGTGAACACACCCGCAAACCCGGTGTCTCTTGGTCGAGGGTCTGGAAAGAAGTCGCTCATGAAAACGACGAACCCGCCATCCGGCGTCGCGCAGGCGAAGAAGGGAGATGGATTCTGCTCGGTCATCGCGTCTCCTGGCCCGCGCGGCGCAACGATGCGCATGGGTCGCACCATATCGCGCCCATTCTTGTCGAACAGCCTGCAGAAGATGCCAATGTCGGACCGTACCGAGCTGCCGAACCAACTGTCCGGGTACTTCTGCCACCAGCAGAGCCATACCGCCCCATCATCGCAGACGCTCCCGATAGGACACCTGATATCAACGGCTGCGGTGGTCATGGGCAGGCTTTTGTTGACTGCCTGTAGCAGGCTTGCCGCGGTTGCTGCTGCTGCGAACATCAGTGTCACAAAGACCAATCTCGAAGGCTTCATAGTCATATTCCCCTGGTCCTATTGGTATATCCAGCGATTCCCACGTATCTCACAACCATCCCGACCGAGCAGCTTGCGCGTTAATCTGCCGGGGGGGGATTTCGGGGACATTACTTAACTCCAAATCCGTCAAGGTCGGGCGGGGTTCAGTCTCCGTCAGGGAGTCGGCTAGCAGCTTACCGCTCACAGTTGACGGCCTCGGCGGCGGGGCGGCTTCGTGGCCGGCTGGTCACTGACCGTCAACTGTCTGCGTGAGGCGAGTTCGCCTCTGACCCGCGCTGCCTCCCGGGCACACTCCCGCAGGTAGTCCGCGCCGGACAGTCCGCGTCGTTTCCGGTCAGCCTCGGCCGCCCGGCGCTGCTCGTGCAGCCAGTCCAGGAAACTACCGTCTTCATTCTTCATATCGCAACACCTCCTCGGGTGTCCGGACACCGATAGGCACGTATCCTTCACGCAGATTCACGGTATTCAGCTTGCGTTCTGCCCATTCGTTCGCCAGATGCTGGAGATTCATGGATACGAGCACGTCGGCGCCGGCGATTGACGCGTAGGCCGCGTGTCGGGCGTCGTCGGCAAAGTCAATCGGAACCACGCCATCGGCGAGGTAGACGTCGGCAAGCCGTTCGACGTCATCCTCGTCAAGCGCCAGTTCCTCGATGTGCTCAACCAGCTCCAGCAACTGCGACCGCAGCGGCTCAGCGGACCGGTTCAGTTCTTTGGTAGTCAGCGGCGACGTCACGGCTCTGAAGACACCGTCTTCGATCTGCTTAAACAGCAACTCGGCCGCCTGCCGCCGCTGGATGTTGTGCGGCTTCCGGTCGAAGCAGAAGCCGAACACCGAGGTCTCCAGGTAGAGCAGGGGTCTTTGCTTCATCAAGTCAGCATAGCAGGCCGTGGACGGTTGTCAATCGACGGCCGGTGCGGGCAGGGGCGGTGGACGGGAGTGAACAATATTCAGTAGTCAGCATTCAGGGGCAGGACGGTTCATGGTCGACGGCTGACGGTTTGCCGCTCACGGCTTGCGGGTCCGAGGACGCGGCGGCTTCGACGCGGGCTTGTCGCGGGCGACGGGCGTGTGCGCGCTTTCGGTTGCTTCGACTTTCTCGTAGAGAGTCTCGGGTGCGATGTCAGCGCCGTTGGGCCATGCGATTGTCCCGCCTTCGATTCGAGCCTGACGGAAATATGAGAGGTCCCGCAATGGGATGAATACCGGCCCCGAGGTTCAGGTATTCGGAAGAGTCTACGTCGCCCGATGCGCCGTCATCTCGGCTAGAAGACAGGGCGGGACGGCACGGTGTCAAGCAGCGCAATTGGGCCGTTCGCGTGCGGTCTTCTCTTGGGTATCTCTTCTGGTATCCGCTCTGCTCTTGCCAACCCTGGTGTCCAACCCTCGCTCTGACTCTCGTTTGCACTCGCATCTACCTTACTATTCCTGATTCGGTTCGAGTAGGGGCCCGAGCATCAGTCACTGAAGCCGACTGCACATCGGTCAGCGAAACCGGCTGCCTTTCGGTTGAGGCTTCCACGCGCGGCTCGACTCAGCAGTCCGTCGCAGAGCCGGCTTGCCTTACGAAGGTCCTGTCCAACGGCCATTCAACCGCGCCAGCCGTGAGGCTGTCTGACTCGCCGTCCCATCGAGCCATGATATAAGCGCTTACCCGTCCTTCCGTTTCTCGGTCTGCCCGCGCGACCGAGACGACATCAGAGGGGGGAACCGTTCCCCCAACGGTCACCCGGCTGAACGGGCGGAGGCGAGACCGAATGAGGCTCCCGGTCAGGGTTTGAGTCCTAAGTTGCGCAAAGTCAGTCGGTCCCGGCCGCCGACCGGGCCGGAGTCGGGCTGAGGCGGGCAATCCACGGCCGGCACAAGGGCAGGTGCATTATTCCGGCCCTGAGAAGCAGATTGTTATATGAGGGGCCATGAGAGCCCCGAAAGGAACAAACATGTCGGATGTGACGCGTAGAATAGACCGGTGGAAGGCGAAGTACTCGCCGGAACTGGCCAAAGCCACCTGCGACCGTATCTATGATGATATGGTGCGGCGGTACGAGGACTCGGTCGTCGCGCTGTGCACGACCGAAGCGAAGACACGGCAGGTCCTGAACGCGCTGGGCATCAGCACCTGCATGTACGTGCCCTATCTCAGCTATGCGCGGGAGTTGTTCAAGCTGTCGCGCCAGCGGGGAATCACGGGGACGAGCTTCGCCATGGCGGCCAAGGTGCTCGCGGACAAGTGGCAGGCGCGCAACCTGGACGCGCTGGCGCTGGAGACCATCTTCAAGCAGGTCTTCGGCTCGGCCGAGCCGGAGCCGTAGAGCCGACGGGCCTCAGGGAGCATGACAGCGAGGGAAGCCTGTCACCCTGTGCGGAGTGATGGGTCTCCGGAACGAAGATTCTTCGCTGTGCTCAGAATGACAGAGCGATAGAAGGTCTTCGACCTCGCTGCTTGTCCTTGTGTTTGAGCTTGTGCTTCGGTCTCAGGCAGGGGACTATCGGGGACGCTAACCGTTTTGTCTGTATTCGTCACAATGCAGAAGGTTGTGAATGCAGTCACGGTTTGCGGGTACGAGGACGCGGCGGCTTCGACGCGGGTTTGTCCGAGGCCACGAATTCGTGGCGCCGGGTGCGGCGATGAGCGACCCGGGCCGGCACCGCGATAGCCGCCGGCGGAACCGACTGTCGCGACTGCAGACTGAGCGTGACCCGCGCGTCGAGCGCCAGGGCCACCTTGACCATCGTCTCAGCCGTCAGGTTATAGTCGGTTCTGAGGATTCGGGTGACATACGCCCGCGACGTTCCCAGGCGCTCTGCGAGCTGCCTGCGACTGACGCCCTGCTCCTCCAGCAAACGGCAAAGTTCCTCAGCAAAGGTGAGTTTCACTTCTTCGACAAGGTACTCGGGGTCGTTCTCTAGACCCCGGGTGCGTTCCTGAAACCACTCAGCGGCACTTATCTTCATGACATACCTTCCATCAGCACGCGCGCACGCAACGCTTTGACTCGGTCAATGTGGTCCCTGAGGTGGCGGCTGCCGGGCTTGCGGGCCACGTGCGTACAGACCCATAGGTTACCATGCTCGAAGCAGAATAGCCGAACAGCCGGGTTGTGCAGCTTCATCTCGTAGATGCCCGCATCAAGCCGCCTGAGCTTCTGCTCGTTCCGTATAAACCCAGACTCGGCGAGCTGGCGTATTACGCCGCGGAGCCTGGCGACGGTTCTTCCGTCCAAGGTGTCGAAGCCTCGTTTGACCTCGCTGTCGCCGTCCACGACCAGCGCACAGACGGAACTGCGGGCCCCGCGATACAACTCCTCAAGACTCAGCACTATGGTAACCTATAAGTAATCGGGGTCAAGAGCGGCTTTCGCGCCTAGCGCGATGGTTCCGAAAGCGGACGGACCGGGTTTGTTCAGTGCGCGGGGATGCTCGTTCACGGCTTGCGGCTCCGGCGCTTGCGGGCTGGCTGAGTGGCAGGTTTGTCCCGGGCGATGGACGAGTGCACGCTTTCGGCCGCTTCGACTTTCTCGTAGAGAGTCTCGGGCGCGATGTCAGCGCCGTTGGGCCACGCGATTGTCCCGCCTTCGATTCGAGCCTGACGGAAATATGAGAGGTCCCGCAATGGGATGAACACCGGCCCGAGGTTCAGGTATTCGGAGAAGTCCACGTCGCCCGATGCGCCGTCATCGAAGGTCACTCGGAAGACGTACCCACCACGATATTCAATCATCGTCACACTGCTGAGATGCCACATCATGCGTCCTAGTTTAGCGGTTCTATCTTCTCGATCTCCTGCCCGGCACGCACCAGCGACCAGTCATGTTCCAGTTCCGCGACGTGCAGGTCTATCCACTCCCGAATCAGTCGGAGCGCCGTGTGCGACTTCAGTCCTCCACGCAGCATGTTGCCCCGAAAGTCGAGCAGAGCCTTGTCGTCCTGGTGTTCGACGTGTATGTGCGGTGGGTTATGGTCATCATAGTGCATGCGCACGACCATTCCGAAGAACCTGGACAGCTCAGGCATGCCGGCTCGCCAATCTTGGAGCGTCGGGAACGTCTCCCTGCCACGCCTCGTCCTCCTCGGGTCGCAGCCAGTCTTTCCTCAGGCTCGATTCGCTGGCGACTGCCGTGGCCATGCCATCGCGGACGATTCTCGTCTTAAGGAAGCTCACGAAATCGGCCACTTCGTCCAGGACAGAATCCGGGACGTCATCTATTTCTCTGAGCAGTGATTCTCGTCTAGTCATACCAGTTTGTCTCCGCAGACAGCATCTCGGCTAGAAGATAGAGCGGTGCGGGCACGGTGTCAAGCAGCGCAATTGCGCCGGTCGGCGATTTGGGCGAAGGTTCCGGCAGAGAGCGGGACAGAGGTCAAGGTGAAGGTTGAGGCAGAGGCCGAGGCGGAGGAAGAGGCAGAGAACGCGGCAGAGGACGTGACAGGGAATGAGGCAAAGAGCGAGGCTGAGGACGAGGCAAAGGACTTGGCAGGGAACCTGGCAGAGAACTTGGCAGAGAACTTGGCGAAGAGCTTGGCAAGGAGCTTGGCAAGGAACCTGGCAGAGAGCTTGGCAAGAAGCCTGCCAGAGAACTTGCTAAAGAGCTTGCCAGAGAACTTGGCAGAGAACTTGCCAGAGAACTTGGCAGAGAACTTGCCAGAGAACTTGCCAGAGAACTTGCCAAAGAGCTTGGCAAAGAGCTCGCCAAAGGACTTGGCAAAGAGCCGGGCAAAGAGCTTGCCAAAGAGCTTGGCAGAGAGCTTGGCAGAGAGCTTGCCAAAGGACTTGGCAAAGAGTTTGGCAGAGTATCTACCCAGCGCAGGGGTCAGTCAGGTGCGATACGTCCTAACCGTTGTCCACACAGCCAGTTGAACGAGTTTCCGAAACCGTAACGAGTATACAAAGTTGTATAATTCCCCGAGAATGAGGCGGACGCCTGATGCCCTCGTTTTCTCGTCCAACCCGAGGCCGAAGGGACAGGGCGCGACCAACTGCTCTCTGCTAATCGACTGCCTTCGTCGTCCTACGGCGACGGCTCACGGTCTGCGGGTCCGACTGCGGGCGGGTTTGTCCGAGGCCACAAACTCGTTGCGCCGGGTGCGGCGATGAGCGGCACGGGCCGGCACCGCGATAGCCGCCGGTGGAGCCGACTGTCGCGACTGCAGACTGAGCGTGACCCGCGCGTCCAGCGCCAGGGCCACCTTGACCATCGTCTCAGCCGTCAGGTTATAGTCGGTTCTGAGGATTCGGGTGACATACGCCCGCGACGTTCCCAGGCGCTCTGCGAGTTGCCTGCGACTGACGCCCTGCTCCTCCAGCAGGCGGCTGAGTTCTTCGGCAAAGGTGAGTTTCACCACCTCCAAAAGGAACTCAGGAGTGTTCTCAACGCTCCGAACCCGTTCCCGGTACTTCTCGATTGAACTTATGCTCATCTTGTCTCCTCAGCGCAGCGTTGCCGCAGAGCCTTCACCTTGGCGACGTGCGACCGCAGTTCCCGGCTGCCGGGCTTGCGGTCCGCGTGCGTGCAAACCCAATCCGGCCCATGCTGAAAACAGAACATCCTCACCGGAGGGTGCCAGAGCTTCAGTTCATAGACTCCGGCATCCAGCCTCCTGAACTTCTCCCCGTTGGCAATGAACCCGTCGCTCGCCAGCCTTTGAACAAGCCCTTCCATCTTGTCGAACTGCGGACGCGGCAGGTCGTTTAGGAAGTCCAGGACCTCGGCACGGCCGTCCACGACCAGCGCGAACACGACGCACTTGCGCCCTCGCCGCAGTTGCTCAAGGGACAACACTATGGTAACCTATAAGTAACCGGGGTCAAGCTCGGCTTTCGCGCCGAGCACGACGGTTCCGAAAGCGGTCGGACCGGGTTTGTCCAGTGCGCGGGGATGCTCGTTCACGGCTTGCGGCTCCGGCGCTTGCGGGCCGGCTGAGTGGCAGGTTTGTCGCTGACCGTCAACTGTCTGCGCGAGGCGAGTTCGTCCTTGACCCGCGCTGCCTCTCGGGCACATTCCCGCAGGTAGTCCGCACCTGACAGGCCGCGCCGTCTCCGGTCAGCCTCGGCCGCCCGGCGCTGTTCGTGCAGCCAGTCCATCCAGTCCCGGTCTCTAGTCTTCATAGTGCAGCACCTCTTCGGGTGTTATGATTCTGATCTGAGGGTAGCCCTCGCGCGGGTTCAGTGAGTCGCGGCCCACTTGGTCGTCCATTGAGTCAGCATAGCAGGCAGTGGACGCTTGTCAATCGGCGGCCGGGGGCCCGAAGACCGACATTGAACCGCCAAGACGCCAAGAGGGACGTCATTCCGACCGGAGCGAAGCGGAGTGGAGGAGTCTCTCAGGAATCCACAGATTTCGCAGATGACGCAGATGGCCCGGGCAGGCGGAGAGAGAACCACAGATGGACACGGATGGACACTGATGGCTCGGAGCCGGACGGAGAG
>CAZQZR010000035.1:0-26098 GCA_964597845.1 uncultured bacterium
GCCAGCAGGGCATCTCGGGCGAGAGCTTTGCCATGGTGGCCAAGGTCCTGCTCGATAAATGGGCCGCCCGCGGGTTGGACCCGGCCGTGCTCGCGGCAATCCGAACCGAAGTCTTCGACGCAGTCGTTCCCGCGCCGTAGGCCGCGCCGGCGACACCGCGAAGCCGGAGTGAAACCGTCAAAACGCCAAGAACGCCAAGATGGATGTCATTCCGACCGGAGCGAAGCGGAGCGGAGGAATCTCTCAATCCTGCGTCGCGGGCTAACTGCTCACTGCTAACTGCTAACTCGGGCGTCCTGCGCCCGCCGTGCTCGCGGCAATCCGAACCGAAGTCTTCGACGCAGTCGTTCCCGCGCCGTAGGCGTCCCGGGACCCAGGATAGAATCAACCACAGAGACCACGGAGCGAACCGAGTTAGGTGAAGGCCGGGGTCCGCTCCGTACGCTCCAAATATCTGTACTACAAACGTGCAGGATCGTCGTTTTCGCGAAGATGTCATTCCGAGGAACGGAGCGACGAGGAATCTCGTCTGTCGGCGGGGCAGAGCTTGCCCAAGCTTGCCGAAGGGTCGAGATTCCTCGCTGCGTGCGGCTCCGCCGCCGTAGAAACGAGCGGAATGACAGTCGGTCGGTCATTTTGACTTTTGATATTTGCCTTTTGCACTTTGACTTGCGCTCCTCGCGCCCTGTGCACTCTGTGGTTCAATGTCGGACTCAGGGAGGCGTGCCCGCGCTTGACTCGGAACCCAGCGGGCATACACTGAAGTGAGATGAACACCGAAGCCGGCTGGCGTGACGAGATCGTCAGCACTCCCGACGTGCTGCGCGGGAAACCACGAATCAAGGGAACGCGGATTCCCGTGAGCCTGATTCTCGGCTACCTCGCGGCGGGCAGAACTGTTGATGATATCAGGCGCGATTTTCCGGACCTCACTCCCTCGCAGATTGCCGCCTGTCTCAGCTACGCGCGCGACCTGTCCGAGTTCGAAGTCGCCGCGGTATGAGTCTGCGGTTCTTCGCGGACCACTGCGTCTCAAACGCCATCATCGACCACCCCAGCCTGCAGGGCCACGAGGTCTTGCGCCTGCGCGACTGCATCCAACCCGAATCGCCTGACCGGTTCGTCATTGCCAGGACGCAGGAGTCGGACGCGATACTACTGTCGCTCAACGGCGACTTCGCGGACATCGTTACGTATCCGCCGTCGCGGTTCGGCGGAATCGTCGCGCTGGAAGTCCACGACCATCCCGAGGTCATACCGGTGATTCTCAGCCGACTCTCGGCCTACATCTCAATCCATCCTGAACCTGCGCATTACCGCGGCAAGCTGTTCGTAGTCGCGCCCCACCGAATCCGTATCCGGGACTGACGCCCGGCAACCACTACCACCGCCGGCAGGCAAGTCCTCGTACTCCGCCAATCGCTATGGCTACGTCAGCGGTACACGCCGCAATCCGCACGCAAGTCTTCGACGCCTCCACTCCGACGCCGTAGGTCCACCGGTGCTCCGCCGCTGATTCAGGGGCGGGCCTTCACCCGCCCCTGTTGCTGCTAACTCCTCACTGCCAACTGCTAACTACTATCTACCTCGTCACCACGACCTTGCGTACAGCTGGCGGTTTGGAGCTTGCAGCTTGCGGCTCCTCGCGCACGAAGTAAACACCGGGGCTCAGCCTGCGCACATCATTCGCACCGGGCGCGAGGTCGAACACCTTGCGCCCCGTCGCATCCAGTAGTTCCGCCCTGTACACTGCGTTCTGTCTACTGTCTACTGCGCCGAGCACCAGCACCCCACGAGTTACGGTCTGGATGCTGAAGGGCGCGAAGCCACTAGATGCGCTCTCGGAGATACCTGAGGCTAACACGTACACGCCGCCGCTAATCAGGTTGTTTGTGTCGACCTGGTCGCCAGCCAGCTCAAGCGTGCAGCTCATGGCATGGTAACCTGGGATCGTGCACGGCAACGTCGAGAAGCTCACAACTGTTGTGGTCTCTGCGAGCACGGTCGCCTGGCCCAGCTTGTCGTAGCACAGATCCTGTACCCGGAACCTAGCTTGGAAAGTCTCGGTCTGGGTACCGTTGTTGCGCACCTTGACCCGCGGGGACACGTTCGTGTCTAGAGGGACGGTATCGGGCGGCGCGAGTATCTCGACCACCGCGACGTCGTGCCAGCGCGAACGTACGGATGTCGTGCAGATGTCGTTGCCCGAATATTCGTCGCCGGCCAACGCCGTGGAGCAGCGGACCAGATGCGTGCCGTACACCGGTGGGGTCCAGTCCCGGAACACGACGTGCACCGAGTCGTGCGGCGGCAGGTTCGCGACATCAACCGTATCGGTGTAGTCCGCACCAATGGTCAGCAGCACCGGGAACGACGCCGGGTACTCCCCGCAGTTCCACACCTCCACCTTGGGCGTGTATGAACTGTCTGGTTCCACGATGCCGAGCGGGGACATGATACAGACCGGGCCGGCGTCGTGGTCGCAGTGCTGAATGCGCACCCCGGCATGGGCGAACCAGTTGTCCGGAATCACCACCGGTGTCTGCTCGGAGGCAAACACGGTCTGCCAAGGCAGGTACTGACCGGACATGAAGCGCAAGGTCCCGCCGACGTTGTCCGGATAGAAGTCACAACAGGCGACAGAGACTGATTCAGCCTGGCCGCCGGCGATGTAATCCGCGCCTTCGGACAGATCGAACACCATGTTGTTCGCCGGGAACGGATGGTCCACCATCGCCTCTCGCCAGTTCCTGAACTCCTTTGACCACAGCGGCGAGCCCGGGCTGCCGACACTGAACTCGATTCCGACCCGATCCCGGGTCGGGTGTTCGATTCTGACCCGGCCCAGGAGCCGTGGCTCATATCCGACCGTGTCGACCAGGAAGCCGCAGAGCCGCCCACTGAGGAACGAGTCCAGCACCGCCACATACGACATCCACCAGAACCCGGAATCGCCCCAGCCGGTGCCCCAGGAATTGGTGAGCCGGAACGCGCCCGGCCCGTCGTTGGTCGTCAGCGTGTCGTCATACCCGACTATGCAGACCCCGTGCCCAAGTGGATTGCCGCCGGTGCGGTCGGCCGAGCAGTAGATGTTGTTGTACAGGCCGATGTTGCGGAAGTTGTCCCAGACCTTGATGGCCAGCACTGCCGTGCTGCCATTGCACAGAAGTTGCCTGATGACGTTGAGCCCGGTCGTATCGATGACGTCGAACCACACCCAGTCGCGACAGCGGAAGGGTATGGCATGCGAGTAGGCAGACTCGGATGGCCAGGCGAGATAGTCCATCTGGTTGTACGGGCAGTCGGCCATGCTGGCACAGCCCTGCTCGCAGATGAGTGACGCGTTGACGAAGCCCGAGCCCAGGTCAACGCCACCGTTTACCTGGTTGTAGACGAACGCCGGGCTGAACTGGTGATGCGGGTCGGTCAGGTCCCAATGTCGCTCGCGGTACTCGAGTTGGGACCGGTGATAATAGGCGGTCGCCCACGACACACAAGACCCCTGGTTTCCCTGGTTGCCGATTGGCGGCACCTCGGCGGACAGGTCCACCTGTGGCACGTCGCGGAAGCTCCTTGCGCCGGTTGCGACCGGTACCGACATTATCTTGTGCTCGGGGGCGATCTTGTTCAGGTCCTCATATATGAGGCCGGTGCGGTGCTCACCAGCTCTGACGGTCCCTGCACCCAGGACAACCACACAACACAGAACGACCACTAGTCTGAGATTCATCTTCTCCTCCTGTCTTGTTACGGAATACGGATTTGTTCCTCATGCCGCCTAGTCCACCAACGTCACCCGGCTGAGGGTCTGCTTGCCGCGGACAAGGTACGCGCCCGCCGGCATGCGCCGGCCGGACTCGTCGGTCCCGTCCCAAGTGCCGGTGTGCTCCACGCGCATCGTCCGCACGAGCCGGCCTCCGGCGTCGTAGACCCCGATGTCGTCCGGCTCCGGGACGGCGATACTAAGCCGTTCGTGGAACACGCTGGGCCAGACTCGGCCGGCCACAGCCTTTCCGCTACAGGGCTCCCGGGCAATCCCAGTCGCGGTCACCTGCAGCGGCTGGTCGAGTATGCTGTCGGTCATGTAGACATACTCCGGATCGTGTCCGCTCCGGTAGTCAACCAGGTACTCAGCGGGCACGACCGAGTCTGTGACCTTGGCATAGACCAGCGCGACGTAGGATATGAAGCTGTCAACTATGGCCTCGCGGTAGAACGAGAAACCAACCCAGTGCATGTCCGGTTCACACAAACAGAAATCGGTCAGCCAAACGCAGAGTGTCGAGTCCATCTCGGTCAGCAGCGCTGTGTCGCCGTCGCTGGCCGCGTACCTCACGCTGTCGACCCGGACGCCGTTGGGCAGCATGATTCCCAGCCACCCCGTCCCGTTGTAGTCGAACGTGCCGGTGACGGTAATGGTGAACTTCTCGCCAGGGCCCACGACTGACGGCTGCCTGACGGAATCCAGAAAGATGCCACATCCGAGCACCAGCAGCAGAACGAAGCAGAGTTTCTTCATCTCATCCTCCTATCTCGTCACGACGACTTTCCTCACAGCTTGTGCTTGCGCTTGGGCTTGCGCTTCCTGTCGCACGAAGTAGACGCCGGGAGCCAGGTGCCGGACGTCGTTCGCCCCCGGCACCAGCCTCATCAGCTTCCGTCCGCCGATGTCGAGCAGATGAGCGCCAGCCGCCGACCGCTCTCCGCTCACCGCTTCGGGCAGAAAGAGCACGGAACGGACGACGGTCGGGCCCACGTTCATCGTTCCGCGTTCATCGTTCATCGCTTCCTCAATGCCTCCTGGCAGGCTATCGCGGATGACCGAAATGCTCGAGCTCGCGCAGTTGGCGACGTAGACCCGCTGGTGCTCCGGGAACCCGCAGACCGCCACCGGGTCGTCGCCAACCTCGATGACCTCGAGCAGGCTGTCGCCGGTACAGTCAATCACCGCCACGCTGCCCGGGAACCCGCCGCAGATGCAGTAGACCTTGTCGAAGAGCGAATCGTGGTAGAGCGCCCGCGGCCACCAGGGCACGCCGACGGTCGCAACAACGCTGTCGCCCAGGCAATCGATGATGGTGACCGTGTTGCTCTGGCAGTCGGCCGTGTACACACGGTCGCGGGTTGGGCCGTGGCAGACCGCCACCGGCCGGACCCCGACTGTGATGACCGCACTGACTTGGTTAAGTTCACAGTCGATGACGCAAACGGTCGAATCGAAGTCCGGCCGGTAGCCGACACATGCCACGTAGACCCGGTTGACGCCGGGGCTGTGGCACAGTGACTGCGGGGCGGCCCGAGGCAGGACGACTGCCGCAATGGTCGAACCGGACGCGCCATCGATGAGAGTGACGGTCGAGTCAGTTGTTCCCATGTAGGGATCGCCCCTGTTTGCGCAGTAGACCCGGTTGGCGGTGGCGTCCAAGCAGAGGGCGTGCGGGCCGTTGCCAACCGATGCGGTGGCGACTACCTCGTCACTCGCACCGTCAATGACCTTCAAAGAGTCACCATAGGCATGCCCACAGAACACGAGGTCGCTCACCGGGTTGTACAACAGCGTCTTCGGTGGCGCGTTGAGTGAGACCGTAGCTATCGCCGTGTCCCCCTCCGCGTCGATGATGTCTACGGTCGGGGTGCTCCCGCTGGCGGAGTAGACCTTGTTGTCCATCGGGTTGTGGCAGAGCGCGCACGGGTCTCCGCCCACTGATACCCACCTCCGCAAGGTATCCAGCGAGACATCGAACACCGCAATCCGGTCTCCCGCCTGGTCGGCGCAGTATACCTTGCTGCAGCCAACGGCAGAGCAGAGCGCAGACAAGCGACTAGCAGTCAGCCAGATCCGGGCAAGGACTGTGTCGGCGGAGCAGTCGATTGCCGACAGCGAGTTGCCAGCGTACTCCGCGCAGTACATCTGATTGTACTCGGGATCATAGCAGAGAGCGCGGGGCTGGCTCCCGACCGGGAAAGTACGCAACGGCTGGTTGGTCTCACAGTCAATGGCAGTTACGGTCCCGTCGCCGTGGTTGGCGCAGTAGACCTTGTCGTCGAGCGAGTCGTAGCAGAGCACCCGTGGCCAGTCACCACACGCGATAGTGGCAATCACCGTGTCGCCAACTCCGTCGATGACCGACACGTCGTCGGTTCCCCGGTTGGCGCAGTAGACTCTGTTGTGCGCGTGACTGAAGACCACGGCACACGGAGAGACTCCAACCTGCAAGGAAGTCAACACTGAATCGCCGGCACCGTCGATTATCGTCACGCTCTGGCCACCTTGGTTCGCGCAGTAGACCTTGTTCTCAGCGCTGTTCCAGCAAAGGGCCCATGGTTCGGTGTCGACCGTGAGGTAACGCAGTACGCTGTTTGTGGTGGCATCGATGACCGCGACAGTGAGGCCCCCGGAGTTCGCACAGAAGATCCGGTTCGTCTCGGGGTTGCAGCAAAGCGCGCCCGGTTGGGCCCCGACGACGATCGTCGCAAGGATACTGTCCCCCGCGCCGTCGATCACACTGACAGTGCCACTGGTAGAGTTCGTGCAGTAGATTTTGTTCTCGTGCAAGCTGTAACAGAGAGCTCGCGGCCACAGGCCCGTGGAAAGCGTGGCCAGCGTCTGGTTTGTCACGCAATCGATGACGGTGACATCACCGCTGCCCCGGTTGGCAGTGTACAGCTTCCGCGCAACCGGGTTGTAGCACAGCGCGACCACGTGGGAGCCGGTCGGTATGCGGGCAACCGGCCGGAACGTGGTCCGGTCAATGGTCAATACACAGCTTCCGTCCTCGCCCGCGGCGTAGACGTGACCATCCTCGACGCACTCGACCGCAAGGCATTGCGGCCCTCCAATCCCCGAAAACGTGTCCGGCAGCCACACGGTCTTTTCCAGCCACTGTCCGGATGCCGTGCCCAGTAGCACGGCGACTATCACGAACACAGTCCTTTTCACCTGTACCTCCTATCTTGTTACGATGACTTTCACGATGGCTGACGGCTGGCGGCCAACGGCTGACGGCTCGGAGCGGACGAAATAGACGCCGGGACTCAGGTGCCGCACGTCGTTCGCGCCGGGCGCGAGGTCCATCGCCCTGCGGCCCGCCGCGTCCAGCAGCACTGCTCCTCCTTCATCCTTCGCCTGTCTGCCTTCGAGGACCAGCACGTCGCGGACGAGCGTGGCCGGCAATGTCGTGACACGCAACCGCGCCCGGGCCCGCCCATGGATACCAAGCGGTTCTTCAAGCCAGGGCTCAATCTGCGCATGCCCGATCACGGTATCACCGAGTCCGCCGGGATTCAGGGTCGCGTGGTACGGACCGGTGGAGTGTCCCCACCAATTCTCCCGGAGGTCGGACGCCGAGTCCGCGTACCACGCGCAGAATCCGAAGTGAACGTTGTGCTCGATGCTGCAGTGACGAACGACCACGCGGTCATCGGACTGCGTACACTCGATGCCACCGGCTCCATTGCTGTCGACCACGCAACTGTCGATTCGCGCTGAACCGAACCCGTCGTACATGAGTCCGCACATCACGCCAACGCCAGCATTGGCCCGGACCGTGTCATGGGACATAGCAGCACCTGTCCCTACGAAGCGGATGCCCGCGCTGCCCACATTGCCGTGAATGACGTTGCCACGCACCTCCCCCGAGCAGTTGAGCCACTCGATGCCGGCGCCATAGCCGCCCTCATTGAGAGTGATGATGTTGCTCGAGATCACACATGAGGAACAGCCTGAAACCCAGATGCCGCCACCTGCCGCATACATGGCGAGGCCGGCGCTGTTCCGAGTGATTTCGTTGCCCACCAGGACAACCGGCGTCCCCGAGCAGTAGATGCCGCCGCCGAAGGCGGACATGCCTCCTTCCACGACGTTGTACTCTATCCGGTTGCCGACGACGTATTGCCGCGTTGTTGCACCGTCGCAGTAGATGCCACCTCCACATCCGAGCTGTCCGAGATTGCCGGAAACCACATTGCCCGAGAGAAACGGAGAGGAACCGAGGCAGAGGATTCCAGCCCCCGACTCGCCCCAAAGGAATCCGTTTGTAACCGTGAAGCCGGCGATTCGTGTTGTGGAGTCCACGCCTGACGTGATCGAGATCACCCTCCCTGCACTGTCGCCGTCGATGACGGTCACAGCGGATCCGGCCTCGCTCACGAGGTCGATGCCCTGTGTTGCCGGCCAGACGAGGTTCTCGACGTAGGTACCCGGCCCTACCAGCACCGTGTCGTCGGCCGCGCACGAATCAAGCGCTGCCTGAATCGAATTGAGCGCCGAGTCGGGATGGACGTACAGGACCCGGGCGTATGCCGTGCTCAGCAGCACGGCGACTATCACGAACACAGCCCTTTTCACCTGTACCTCCTATCTTGTTACGATGACTCTGGTCATCTTCGATTGCCGATTGCCGATTGTCCAATACACGAAATAGATTCCAGGACTGAGATGCCGAACATCGTTCTCCCCAGCTTGAAGCTCCAACACCTTGCGCCCGCTGATGTCGAGCAAGACGCTTGACGCCTGACGCTCGACGCCCGACGCCAGAGGCAGGGACAGCACGCCGCGGACCACAGTCGGACCGGGATTCGTCATTCGCACTTCGACGCTGGGCGCTTCCTTGATTCCTACCGGCAGGCCTGGATGCACCGGCAGAATCAAATGCGATGGCAGGTCAGCCGAACGGTAGATGTGCTGGGTCGCGACAACACAGTCGGTCGGGTTACGCTGGAACGGCGCGCCGGTGTTCGGGTTCTTCTCGAACCGCGGGTAGTTGGATGAGGAGATGATGACCCGCAGCCGGTGCCCGGGCGCGAACACGTTGGCAGTCGAGCCGACGTCGATGTCAAACGTATCGGGCACGCCGGGCACGAGCGAATCCTCCCGGTCGAACCCGTGCCGGTGTCTTGCCATCAGGATGCCGTCGGTGATGAGCATCGAGCGACCGTCCGGGTACACGTCGGTCACCCGCACGCTCCAGTCGGTGTCGAAGCGGTCCGAGGCCGCGTAGAGCACACACCGTATCTTGCCGATGACCGCAAGCCCGCTATCCAGCACCGGGGTCTCGAACATGAGCACGTCGGACCGACCCTCGATGGGCCGCTGGTCCTGCGGCCCCTTGCCGTGGGACATGCCGTACTCCTCCTTGCCGCCATAGGTCGTGCACGGGTCGGCCGGGGCGTAGAGGAACGTGTCGACCGCACTGCCGGACGGCGGAATAGTATCAAGCAGTCCACCCTCGCGCAGGTAGTAGTCACGATACTCCAGTTCTGTCAGCGGCCAGGTGTCGGCTTCGTACCAGTAGTTCCAGTAGGTGGTGTCCTCGGTATCACAATCGCCCATCAGGTAGAAGCAGACCTTGGGTTCGGTGATGCCGTTGGCGCTGTCCTGCATCCAGTGGTCGAACCAGCGCCAGTTCAGTTCCCAGCGCTCCCGGTCGGACAGCGCCGCGTTGGCCGGATACAGCAAGGCGCCCTGCTGGCGTGACGGACCCGTGAAATGCCCCCAGGGACCGACGAGCAACTTCTGGTTGTGGAACTCCGCCTGCAGCGCCGGGAACGCATCCATCGCGCCCTCCAGGTGGATGTCGTACCACCCGGCGATGTGGAACATCGGGTAGGCGGCGCTGTCCCAGCGCTCGGCCAGGTTCTGAAGCTGCCAGCCGGAGTCGTAGTCCGGGTGGTTGCAGACGCTATCAATGAAGTGAGGCGCTCCCACGAGCCCGCACCAGCCTTCGATGAGAGCCTTCCGGAACTGCCCGCCGGTCCAGGCAAAGTGCTCATACCCGTTGGTGGTAGCCCGGTCAGGACAGCAGCAGACCAAGTGCGGCGGCGAAGCGCCGGCGGCCTGGTACTGGACGGCGCCCATCGCCGAGAACCCGGTCATGCAGACCTCGCCGTTGGACCAGGACTGGGCCACAATCCACTCGACGGCGTCGTAGCCGTCGCGGAGCGCGCCCCAGCCGTCGGACTGGAACATCGTCCTCTCGCCCTGGGAGCCTTGCCAGCCGCGCATGTACTGGAGGACGACGACGTAGCCCATGCTGTCGGTCAGCGCCGGTGTTCCGTACGAGGGCCACCACATCGAATGGGAATACGGGCTGCGCCAGAGCACGACCGGCCATGGCGCGACTGATGAGTCAGGGTAGTAGACTTCGGTCTTCAGCAGAATGCTGTCGCGCATGGGAACCCAGACGGTTTCCATGTGCCAGCAGAAACTCGACCCGGCAAGGACCGCCAGGACCACTGGAACGAACACTAGCTTCTTCATCTCATCCTCCCATTTGGTGGCGACTATCCTGGAGACCGCGGACCCATCTCCGCCGACCATCGCCCCAACGCGATGACCCGCTCCGCATCCCGGCCGCTTGCAGTGGCTACCTGCCTGCTGAGTCGCGGATGCGCAGCCGGGCAGAGACATCGGGACCTCGCAGGAGCCGCCTTGGTTACTCCAGCCCGGTAGTGCACCAAGCATTCCTGAAGCCACAGAGCAAGTTACCGAACAGGAGTAGCTTACATTGCCGGCGTTTGCCGACGGTCAGCGTTGCCTGTCCAAATGCGAACACCATATCGTGCTATCTGCCCATCCTCCAGTCTCTGCCGGACTTACGTGCCTGGCCAGATATGGACGCTCTGGCCAGATGTGACTATCTCTGAGCCTTGCCCAGCTTCCTGATTTTGCCCATCAAGGTAGAGCGCGGTATACCCATGATGCGGGCGGCCTCTGACCGGTTGCCCTTGGTACTTGCCAGCACGAAACTAATGTACTTCCACTCGAACTCGCGCAGTGACAGAGGCCCGCCCTTTGCGTCGGACAGGACTTCGCTCTGCGCCCGTGCCGCCGTCGCCTGCTGCCGCAGGCTCTCGGCAAGATGCCCGAGCCCAATCGTTTCGCCGTCCTCGGCGAAGATGACGGCCCGTTCGACTTCGTTCTCCAGTTCCCTCACGTTGTTCTCAGCCCACTCCCACCTCGCCAGCGCGTCAAGCGCATCAGGGTCAAAGGCTCGGAACCGCTTCTTCTTGGCCTTGGCGTACTTCTCGAGGAAGTGCTTGGCCAGCAGCGGAATGTCCTCCCGGCGCTCGCTCAGTGCCGGCAGGTCGATGGTCACGATGTTGATACGGTAGAAGAGGTCCCGGCGGAACCTGCCGGCCCGGATCGCCTCACGCAGGTCTTCGTTGGTGGCGCAGATGAGCCGGACGTCAACCCTGGTCGACTCGGTGCCGCCGACCCGCCTGACTTCCTTGTCCTGCAGGAACCTGAGCAGCTTGATCTGCATCGCGGGGCTAGTGTGCTGGATTTCGTCGAGCAGGACCGTGCCGCCCTGCGCGGCCTCGAACAGGCCGCGCTTGTCGACCGCACCAGTGAAAGCGCCCCGGCAACTGCCGAACAGCTCGGCCTCGAGCAGGTTCTCGGGCAGCGCGCCGCAGTTGATGGCAAGGAACGACCGGTCCTTGCGGTTGCCGTTCTCGTGGATGGCGCGGGCCACCTGCTCCTTGCCCGAGCCGGAAGGGCCGGTGACCAGCACCGTGCAGTCGTCGTCGAGTATCTGCTTCATGTCCCGGAACACCTTCTGCATCGCCGGACTGCGACCGATGATGCCCGGGAAGTCATGCTGCCGGCCGATTTCGTCGCGCAGACTGATGTTCTCGCCGACCAGTTGCTCCATCCGGCTCGTGTTGCTGACTGCGATTGCGGCCAGGTTGGCGAACGCCTCAAGAAAGGCCGCGTCTTCCTGCGTGAAGGTCCGCACGTGGATACGTTGGTCTACGTACAACGTACCAAGGGGCGTGGACCGACCGGGTGCCAGGAGCGGTGTGCAGATGAACGAGAGGATGCTCAGGCCGCTGATGCTCTCCGCGTCCCGGAACCGAGGGTCGGTACTCAGGTCGTCGCTGAGCAGGGTCCGCCGTTCTGCAAGCGTCTGCTCGACGATGCTGCGGCTGAAGCTCAGGTCGTTGTCGTCCAGGACCCCTGAAGCCACGGTCCGGTGACCATGATCAGGTTCGCTGGTCAGGACGATGAGTCCCCGTTCTGCGCCGATGCAGGAAACGGCCGACGAGACGATTTCATCCAGCAGTGCCTGCAGTCCGGTCATCCGGCCGAGCCGCTGGCTGAGTTCGAATAGGGTCTGCAGGCGGTCGTACGGCAACTTGCTGTTTCTGCCCACACGCCGACCCATTCCTTCAGGTCCTGCCTGTCCTTGATTCACGCTACCGCCCGCATGTCAACCTGTAGGTCCCGGTACGCCGGCCGTGCAAGGTAGAGTACCTTCAGTTCATCACTTAGGCCTTCGACAATCGACTTCACCACATCCTCTGCCTGCTTCAGCTCGGTCCTGGCCTGGGTGAAGTCGCCATTCTTCATGTGGATTTTCCCTAGCACGTGCCGTGCCTGCCAGATGAGAGGTTTGGCCTGACACTGATCCGCAAGACGAAGTGCCTCCTCGGCAAGCAGTCCTGCTGACGACCAGTCGCGCTGCTGCAGGCTGACGTAGGACAGCAGAAGCTTCAGTTCTGACAGATTCCGAAGCCGGGCCGCCCTGGCTGAGAGGATGACCCCTTCGCGTGCCGCGGCCTCTGCCGACTCAAGGTCCTGCCGCATCAGCTTGAGACGGGAGTTGAGCAACAGCGCTTCAGCGGTACAGCGGACGTTGGCAGTGCTTCTGCCCAGGGCCAATGCTTTGTCGGCGCAGAACCCGGCTTTCTCCAGAGAACCACCCAGGAGTTCAGCGTACCCGCAGTCTGTCCAGTAGTGAGACCAGGATATCCCTGTGCCGCTCTGCTCGTTCATGAGCCGAAACTCATCAAGGTAGCCGCGCGCCCGTTGGATGTCGCCAATGTCGAGCCAGAAACGGGAGATGCTGTTGAAGAAGTCCCACTTGACCTCGTGGGCCCCGAACTGCCTGACCCCGGGCTCGGCCTGTTTGAAATAGTCAAGAGCCTGCGCATACCGGCCTGTGCGGAATGAAACGAAGGCCATCTTGTAGAGCATGCCGCCCTCGTTTATCTTGTCCCCCACTTGTCGGCTGACCTCCAATCCCCTGCTCCCGTCCTCCCTTGTTCGCTCGTAGTCGTCGACCTCAGCATGCACCCACGTCAGAAAGAGCAACGCCCGGGACATGCCCCAGCCGGAGCCGATTCTTGTGAACAAGTCCAGAGCCCTGTTGCCGAAATCTATCGCCTCGGCGGTCTGGCCGAGCCCGCGGCATACGAACGACTTGTCGAGGTATGACCAGGCTTCAAAGAACCTGTTCCCGATCCGCTGGCAGACGGCGATAGCCTCATCGGCATACCTGAACGCCTTCTCGTAGTCGGGAAGGAAAGCCGCGTTGATCGACACCAAATGGAGACACTCCGCTTCGTCATCCAGACGGCCGTGACGCCGGAAAACGTCAAGCGCCTCGATACTCTTGTCGATCGCATCCTGGTAGGCGCCGACGATATGCGCAATCGCTCCTGTCTTCTTCAGGCAGTTGGCCCGCAACAGGTCATCACCGGTGGCCCGCGCGATCTCAAGAGCCCGGCTGAAGCAACCGGCGGCCTTGTCCAGGTAACCGCGCTCCCAATGAGCCACCCCGACGCTGTAGAGGCTCCTGCCTTCACCTTCCCTGTCGCCCAGTTCCCGCTGCAGGCAAAGCGCCAGCTCGCACCAATGCATCCCCTCGACGTAGTCACCCTTCTTGAGAACCGCCACGCCGATGCCATGCATGCCGGCCGCCCGTTCGAACCGGTCGCCCGATTCCTCGGACAGCTTGACTACCTGGCGGAAGTCGCTCAATGCGCTGTCATAGTCATCCACAGCCAAGTGGACCTCGGCGCGCGTCTTGAGGATAGAAGTCAGCAGGTGATAGTAGTCGGCGGGGCCCATCTCCGTACGGAGCTCCTCCGTCAGCCCGCTCGCACGGTCAAGTGTCGCGAGAGCCTCGTCCCTGGCGAAGAGGGACTGTGCGTACCGACCCGCAGCGACCAAGTATGGCAACGCGTTCCGCTTGCGATCCGCCTCCAGGAAGTGAAGGGCAATCCGGCCGGCATGCTCGCCCCTGTCACCGTAAACCCGGACGTAGTGCTCCGCTACAAGGCGGTGGTGTTCCTTCCTCAGCTCCGGAGTCATGTCACTGTAAATCGTCTCCTGAATTTTGCCGTGGTCGAACTGGTACTCGTTCTCGCGCGCATGCACGAGATGGTGTGAGGACTCGAAGTTCTGCAGCCGGCGCAGCACGTTGAGCCGGGGCAGCTCGAGCACCTCGCAGACCGTATCCGACTGGAACGTGTATCCTTCGACCGCCGCCACCTGGAGCATCTCCAACTCGCCACGGCTCAGCCGACTCAGCCGGTTCCGGATCACGTCGGTGACCCGGCCCGGCACCGATATCCTGATGACTTCGCTGTCCAGCTTCCAGCCGCCGTTGTCCCGGGCCACAATACCCTCGTCACGCAGGTACTTGAGGACCTCGTGTACAAACAGCGGGTTGCCTTCCGTCTCGCCGTGCACTGAATCGTAGAAGCGGTCGGGGAACCGCGACCCGCTGAACACCGAATCCACTACTCCCTGAGTCCCTTGTCGGTCCAGTCTCTCCAGCCGGATTTCCCGGGCAAGCCCCTCCTTTGCCAGCAGTGCGAGCGTTCTCTCCAGCGGATGCCGCGTGCCCTCGGGCACGTCGGCCAGCTCCTCGGGCCGATACGTACCGACGATCATCACCCTGTCCGAACGGGTATTCATCGCCAGGTAAGCGAGCAGGTCGAGCGTCGGCGCGTCCGCCCAGTGCAGGTCGTCCATGTGCAGCACCACCGGCCGGTCCCGGGCCATCAGCTTGACCAGTTCGGCAATCGTATCCCAGAGCTGGTCCTTATTGACGAGCGCGAGCTGGCGGTCCGACCCGGTCAAAAGCAGCGCCTGAATGATGTCCTTACGGGCCGACAAATGAGGGGCCCTCTCTTCCAGGAACCCGCCCAGCCGGGGTTCCTTTCCGACACCCTTGAGCCCGAACCAGCCGCGCAGCACCTCGATGAGCGGCTGATAGGGATAGCCCCGTTCCCCGAACCGGCAGCGGCCGAGCATGTAGCGCGCATGCTGGCGCCGTGCCCTGCGTCCCAGTTCCCAGACCAGCCGGGACTTGCCGATGCCGGCCTCGCCGCTGACAAGGACCGTTGTGCCTTCGCCTTGCAGCATCCGCGCCAGGCAGCCTGTCAGCAGGGCCATCTCCTGCTCGCGACCGACCAACTCCGAATACACGCCCGGCGTCGACTCTTCGAACACCTCCTCGGTGGCAATCAGTCGGACCGACATGCCTTGCAGCAGGCTGCGCGCCGCCTCGATGTCGGAACGGAGCTCGGCAGCACTCTGGTAGCGCGCCTGCGGCTTCTTGCGCAGCGCCTTGAACACGACCTGCTCGATTTCGACCGGAACCGCCAGTCCGAGCTCAGCTATCCGCATCGGGTCGGAATAGAGGATGGCGTGAATGACCGCACCGGGATGCTCACCCGCAAACGGCAGGCTGCCGCTGATCAGGTGGTAGAAGACGACTCCGAGCGAAAAGATGTCGCTGCGCGCATCCACCGCGCTGCCCAGCGCCTGTTCCGGCGACATGTAGTGCAGCGTGCCGACAATCTCGCGCTGCCCGGTGATCGAAGATTCGACCAGCACGCGCGCCAGTCCGAAGTCCATCACCTTGATGCCACCATCAGTGAGCATGATGTTCCTGGGCTTGATGTCGCGATGCACGATGCCCCGGCCATGTGCCGTTGCGAGCGCGTCCGCCACCTGGCAAACGACTGCCAGGCTCTGCTCCAGGTCCAGCCGCCTCTCATTCATCGCTTGTTCGAGCGTCATCCCGGTGACGAACTCCATTGCCAAGTACGGCCGACCGTCCGCCTCGTCTGCCTCGAATGTCCTGACAATGCCGGGATGGTCCAGTTCCATGCCGATACGGCCCTCGCGCACAAACCGCTCGCGTATCACCGGGTCCGCGCACAAGTGCGGCAGCAGGACTTTGAGGGCGACCCGACGTTCCGTGCCCACGTCCAGCGCCTCATACACTTCGGCCATGCCGCCGTGGCCGAGCCTGCGCAGCAGCCGGTAGTGTGAAACAGACTCCGCGTTCACGCCGCCGACGTCCTCCCGTCCCGGCCCTGCGCACCCGCGGTCACCGCGCATCGTTCCCCGCTACCTTGTCGCGACGAACCTGGTCACGCTCGACCCTTCAGGCATCACGCCTGTCGCCGCCCGCGCGAAGTACACGCCGGGCGCGAGATGGCGCACATCGTGGTGCCTGGCGGCACCGCTCGCTCTGCTCGCGAACGTGCCGGGCAGGTCAATTGCCTGCTGCCGGTCACGGACCTTGTCTGTATTGTGGGTCTTGTATTCGGGACAAATCGGGCACTCGCCGAGCCCCCGCAGTTTAGGCGACGCCTGACGTGAAATCTCTCCGACTGCGGGTTTCAAGCGCGCCACGGGCAGTTCGGTCTGGATGCCCCATGCGGACACCCTATGGTTCACAACTCCTCCTTCGGTTGCTCATCCGGCCCTTCCCAAGGCACTGCGGATGCACTGACTTACAGATGTCCCTCGGTCCTCGTCCCCCTAGTCTACGAGATATATACATGCGGAGCCTATCGCTGTCAAGAAGTACCGACCGTTTGACTTGCTCGAGACATCAGCCTATCCTTTCATCAAGATGGAACAGCCAAAACTGCTGATTGCCGGCGAGTGGGTGGCGACCGAGAAGGCTCTACCGGTCATCAATCCGTACGACGAATCGGTCATCTGTGACATCCCCATTGCCACTGAGCCGGTCATCGACGCGGCAATCGCTGCCGCCGAGGCCGGCGCCGTCGACATGCGCCGGCTTCCCGCCCACACGCGCTCCGCGATTCTCGCCAAAGCTGCCGCCCTGCTCGAAGAGCGCGGCGACGAGTTCACCGAGTCCATCATCGCCGAAGCGGGCAAGCCGCGCAAGTATGCTGCCGCTGAGGTTGGCCGTGGGGTTGAGACCCTCCGCTTCGCCGCGCCCGAGGCCTTGCGCATCCACGGCGAGACCGTGCCGATGGACGCGGCCCGCGGTTCGGAGAACCGCCGTGGCTTCTTCATCCGCGTTCCGCTCGGGGTCATCGCCGCCATAACCCCTTTCAATTTCCCCCTGAACCTCGTGCTGCACAAGGTCGCTCCGGCGCTGGCCGCGGGCAATTCCGTGGTCCTTAAACCGGCTACCAAGACCCCGCTGACCGCACTCAAGTTGGGCGCGCTGCTGCTTGAGGCCGGCCTGCCCCCCAAGGCACTGAACGTCGTGGTCGGCGAGGGCGGCACGGTCGGCGCGGCGCTCGTGCGCGACTCGCGCATCCGGATGGTCACCTTCACCGGCAGCCCACCGGTCGGCGAGGCCATCAAACGTGACTCGGGACTCAAGCGCGTGACCCTTGAACTCGGCTCCAATTCCGGCGCAATCATCGACGAGACTGCCGACTTAGATAAGGCGCTCGCCCGCTGCCTGGTCGGCGGATTCTCCTTCTCCGGCCAGGTCTGCATCCACACCCAACGGTTGTACGTGCACGAATCCATCGCCGAGCAGTTCGCAGCCCGCTTCGTTGACGCGGCCGAGAAGCTTGTCTGCGGCAACCCTGCCCTGCCGGAAACCGACATCGGCCCGATGATTGACCGGGTCGCGCTCAGCCGCGGTCTCGCGCTCGTTGAGGAAGCGCGTGCTGCCGGCACCGAAGTCCTGTGCGGCGGCACGGCCGAAGGGACCATCATGTTCCCTACCGTACTGGTCGGTGCCAAGCCTGACCTGCCGGTCGTGTGCGAGGAGAGCTTTGCGCCCGTCGTCACCATCCACACCTTCCGCGACTTCGACGAAGCGATAGCGCTGTTCAACCAGGGCTCGGCACTGGGCACGTACGACTATGGCCTTGCATGCGGCGTCTTCACCCGTGACCTGGGCCGGGCGTTCCGCGCCGCCGAGCAGCTCGAGGTCGGCAACGTCTGCGTGAATGACTCGGCCACGTTCCGGGCCGACCAGCAGCCGTACGGCGGGGTCAAGGATTCCGGGATCGGCCGCGAAGGCCCGCGCTTCGCGATCGAGGAAATGACGGACATCCGCATGGTCTCATTCAACCTCGCGTGAGCCGTGAACCGCATACCGTATACCGTACACCGTGCACCGTAGAACGCAGAACCGTGAACCGTTGAACACAGAACGTGGACCACACACCGTGAACCGTATACAGCAGGAGGCAGGAGATGCCTGACATATGGAAGTACGATGTCTTCATGCTGGCTGACCGGCTGGTTCTCGACGTCTACCGCCTCACCAACTCGTTCCCGAGTGAGGAGAAATTCGGCCTTGCGGCACAGATGCGGCGGGCCGCATATTCGATTCCAATGAATCTGGTCGAAGGCGCATCGCGCGGCAGCACGAAGGACTTCAACCGGTTCGTACTCATGGCCAACGGCTCGTGCGACGAGGTCCGATACCAGCTCCACCTGGCTCGGCAACTGGGATACATCGACCAGCCCGCCCACGACCGACTCAGGAGCGAGTTCGAGAAGGTGAGGATGATGCTGACCAAGCTCTCCGCGTCGCTACGCCGCCGCGTTTCGTCCGACTGACTTTCGACGGTTCACGGTGTACGGTGTACGGTTCACGGTTCGCGTTTGACATTCGGCGCGCCCGTACGATAATCACTGGCCCGAATACAAGAAAGGAATCATGTTGAAAGTACTCGCATTGCTCTTCGCTGTCCTGCTGATTGTCGGTTGCGGCAGTCAACCGGTGGCGTCCAATGCCGGCACCCCGGCCGCGGGCGAAGTCTCGTTCGCCAAAGACATCCAGCCCATCTTCAACCAGAGCTGCATGCCCTGCCACGCCGGCGGCCAGGACGCCAAAGGCAGCTATGACCTCACGTGTTACGCGAACGCAATGGGCTCGGGCAAAGACTCGATCGCCAACGTGCTTCCCGGCAACGCCGACTCCAGCGCTCTGTGCCTCCGACTCTCCGGCGCAATTCCGCCGCAGATGCCCAAGGGCCGACCTGCGCTCGACGCGGCCCAACTCACGACCATCAAGAACTGGATTAGCCAGGGCGCGAAGAACAACTAGGCGCGGCCCAATGCAACAACTGATAAACACGGATAGACACAGATGGAGTTCCCGCGTAGCCTGTCCGTTCGGAGGACGTGAAGCATGAAACACGAAGCCACGGTCCGCTGGGCCGGGAAGATGACCTTCATCGGCAAGGCCGGCTCGAACCACCTTGTCCCGATGGACACAACGCCCGAATTCAATGGCGACAGTTCGGCCACCAAGCCGATGGAATTGTTGCTCATCGGCCTCGGCGGCTGCACGGGCATGGACATCGTCTCCCTGCTCAAGAAGATGCGACAAGACTTCTCCGGCATCGAACTGAACATCAACGCCGACCGCTCCGAAGAACACCCGAACGTCTACACCAAGATTGACCTCGAGTACGTCATCTACGGCCGGGGCATCGACGAAGAGAAGGTGAAACGGGTGGTCGAACTCTCGCAGGAGAAGTACTGCGGAGTCTCGGCCATGCTCCGCAAGTCGTGCCCGGTCAACTACACCTGGCGCATCGTCGCGACCGAATAGCCGGGTTGCAGCGCCAAACGGTTCTGCCCCGGTCAGTGTGAGGATGTTTAATGCATCGGGGAAGCTGGTGCGAACGCTTCCGGCGACGCGCATTGCACCTGTGTCCTGGAATGGCAAGGACAGCCGGGGACAGGAAACCGGGCCGGGCGTCCATTTCTGCCGGTGCGGATCCGGCGCGCTGGTCGTAACCAGGCTCCGCTAGGTCGGCCTCGAACGCCGCCGGCTCAGTCAGACCCTAACTGTGTGGGCTGCTCCGGGAAAGCAGCTCTTTCACGCGGGCCACCAGTTCGGATGGCTCGGCCGGCTTCGCCATGAAAGCACTCGCCCCGGCGTCCAGCGTGGCCCGTTGGTACTTCTCCTCTGAATGGCCCGACACGACCAGTATCGGCGCCTTGTAGTCGTACTCCCGGCGCAACTGGGTAACCAGCTCGATGCCATCTATCCCGGGCACGACGATGTCGCACACGACCATGTCCGGCGGGTCGTTTTCTACAACCTCCAGCGCGGCCGTGCCATTCTCAACCGCAGTCACGCGGTACCCTGCCGGCTCCAGCGTCGCGCGTAGAAAGCGTTGGACCATCGGCTCGTCTTCCACCACCATGATGTGCTTCCGCGTCACATGGCCGCGCATGCGGGCTGCATCTATCTCTTTCTCCACCGTGGATACCAGCAGCTTCTGGTCCACCGGTTTCGGAAGAAATGCATTAGCCCCTGCTTTCAACGCTTCCTCACCCTTGTCTCGACCCAACCCGGAAATCACGACAATCGGCGTCTGGAACCGCTCGCGCCGCAGCCGGCGGATGAACTCGAACCCGTCCATGCCCGGCATACCAAGGTCGCACACGACAAGGTCGGGCTTCCTGGTGCGGCACGTCTCGACCGCAAGGCGGCCGTCCACGACCGGTATGACCACGTACCCGGCAGCGGTCAACTGCTTCGACGCCAGGCTCAGCTCAGCCAGGTCATCTTCCAGAATCAGAACGTTTTCGTTTGCCATCGATTTCTCCCCTTTCACCCTATCGTACGAACATGGTAGTCAGCCATGTGGTGGCGCGGCGACAGATGGACCACTGGCCTGCTCACAAGCGAACCAGCTCAAGCCCTGTTGCCACGTCCAAATTGCTTTGGCAGTTGCCGGCTCTCGTCTTCAGCGGACCGGCAACGGTATGTTTCACAGCATTACGATTATAACGCGCCACGGGCCGGGTGCAAACTCACGCCCGCGCGACGCCGGTTTCCCAATCGACGGGCAGTTCGAAAGCAGGAGCGGGCCTTCACCTGTCCCTGCGTCTGCAAACCACTAACTGCTAACTGTCTCTGCACCACCACTTCTGCGTGGCGGGGACCCGCCGGGGTTTTCCCGGCGAGAATCCGGGCCTGTAGCCGGATTGGCCGCAGCGCGGCTTCGTCGCGAGTTTCCAGTAGCCGGCTACACCACACCAGACTTCCGTTCCCGGTCGGCGACGGTGGTCCATCTGTTTCGGATTGGTGACCCCGTTTGCCCGGCAGCTTGCAGCTTCCCGCCTTACGCCCGCTGTCGCGCAGGCGGAGAGACCGGGGCTTGCGCGTCCCCGGTCTCTCCCTGCCCTTCTTCTTTGGACCGCGCGGACCGAATGCCGGCCGCTACTTCCTCTCTTGGATGTACTTCTGCACGTCGCGGATGTCCATTCCCTTCGGATACGGCAACCGACCTTTCCAGTCGATCTTCAGCTCAACAGGCTTCTCACTCAGGCGGTAGGCCTTCGGGTCAACGGTCATCCACTCCTGGTTCTTCCACATCTCCTTCCGGTTGGGCAGCGCGTAGCTGTGTCCGAGCCGGATGTTCTTCACGACGTATCCTGCCTTGCCGGACATGCGCAGTGCGTGCTGTTCGGGATTCTGCGTGTAGCTGTACTGATGGATGAAGCTGTACTCACCCACGGCCACGCTCTCCGAGACTTTGGGGTCGTAGAGGTCGAACCGGCCGACTACGTAGCCGCCGGTCACGTCCTTAATCGTGTCCGGCATCTCGATCTTCGGTGTCAGCACCTGCCACTCGAAGTCGAACTTCGGTCCCTCGATTGTCCCCTTCGGGTAGGTGAAATGGACGTCGTTATAGGACATCGCATTCCAGCTTGGTAGGACGAATTCCGTGGTTATCGTCACCCAGGTGCCCGCCGGCACCGGCTTGGCCGCGAGGTCCCAGTCAACGGTGAGCCACTGGTGATTCGCGTCTTCAGTGATGGTCGGGACGACGCTGTTCTCCCAGTCGATTTCGGTTTCGTAGCTCAGGATTCGGACATCCGTTCCCACGCGATAGTGCAGGTCGGTGGCCGGCTGTTCGGCAGTCTGGTGGATCTTGAAGGAGCCGACTACCTTCTGGGTCTGCTTGTCGTCCGACGGGTCGTCGGTCGGGCACAGAGTCCAGACGTTAGAGAGGTAAGGGTGTTCGGTGCTGTAGTTCACGTACCACCCGTTGCCCTCGTTCCCCTCGGCTCCGCCCGGGTTGGGATTGGTGAATACGTCGTAGACGTACTCCTGGACGTCGCCGCCGCCGTCACGGTCGGAATCGCTGACCCGGACCCGGGCCGGGTTGCTCGCCAGTGCCGTGCGCGTCTGGACATTGTCACCCCACGCGGTGATGGCGTGACCGCCCGCGCCGACCGTCGGGCCGGCGACCGGCCAGCGGAAGCCGAGCCCGACAAACTGGCAGCGGCGCAGTTCATTCGCGACTGTCTGCGCGCCCGAAACGTCGGCCCACGGGACTTTCGTGGTCGTGGAGCCAAGAGTCGTTACAATGGTGTAGCGGTTGGTCGCCCAGGTATTGTTCGCGGAACTCAGCCACCACTCCAATGCCGTGTTGGTCCAGCCTCCATCGGCGACGCCGGTGGGGTTGGCGGCCGATGTTCGCCACGTAATCAGGTCCTGGTAGATATCGTTGGCCCGGGCCTGCACCGTGGTGCCGTCGCCGTAGCCGGCGCCCGCAAGCATGTTCGCCGCGGTTGCCATCCAGCAGGAATTGTCATTGGCGATGGGCCAGGTCTTGTCGACGTCGGGCGGCGGGTTCATCTTCATGTACGGCGGGCAGAAGACCCGCGCCGTGGCCAGGAATACGAACGCACAAACGAGGACGCGGCGGATCCAGGCACTCCAATTCAGCTTCTGCATCATCTGTCTCCTTCCGATGGTGGACTGGCGCTATCCGGTCAGGCGGTTTTCCGGGTCGTGACACCTCCTTTCGGAACAGTGCTTGGATGGTTCGATTCCGACTGCACCATTTTCATACTAAGCTACCGGGCCCGGCTTGTCAAGCGCGCGGGCGACAACTTGAGACTGCCGTGAACTCAGACCCAAAGACGCTCCTCGGGACCGGCCTCAAGTCGTGGTCCGGTTCACGACACAGAACCGGTGTCGGATGCAGACTCGCAACGCGCCCGAACTCCGTCCCACGTTAAAGCTGACCCGTGACTTCCCAGCCCGACTCCCACGCCACCCAATCGGCGGCGGGCGAACGCCCGCCCCTGCTCACCGCTAACTGCTGCCTGCTGACTCCTAACTGCTCTCTACCGCTGCCCCACCAGTTTCTGCGCTACGGTGAGGGTGCACGGCGCGACTAGCTGATGGCGTCATCGCGGTCCGGCTGCAGCCTCCGGGTTCGCCAGAACCGGAGCAGGAGGAAACCGAAGACGAGCAATATCGGCTCGCCGAGCGCGACCGGCAGGACATTGCCAGGGTTGAGATTCCGCTTCGGCAATGCCTTGAGATATGTCACCCGGCTGATGACCGGCAAGTCAGCTCCCTCGGCTTCCGCCACGACCGACGCCGTGTAGTTGCCGGAGCGGATGAGGTGAATCTTCCAGGCGAGCGGCAAAGTCTCGCCTGCCGCAATGGTGCCGATGAAGAGACCCTTTTCCGCGCTCCAGTCTTCAAGGTCCACCGGCATATGGGTGCCGACATCCACGAGCGAGAGATAGGTCGTGACGCTGCTGATGGGTTGGGTTCCGACGTTCACCACCTCGGCTTCAAGGGTGACGTACTCGCCGGCGACGCCGTTCAGTGCCCGTCCCGAACGGATGCTCACGTCGAGGGGCAGTGGGGAAGTAACCTGTGCGTACAGCACGCCGGCCATGAATACAAACGACAGCAGGTTCCGCCTCATGTCAATCCTTCACGATGCCGCGCCGCTTGAACGCGCGCGCCGCCAGCGCCAGGAATCCCAGCGCAAGCAGGCAGAACACGAGGATCGGCACAAGGAAGCCGAGGTTCGCCGCAAGCGAGGTATGGTAGTCGACCAGCACGTTGTCGAGCCCGGCGAAGATGCTGTCGAGCGGGTTGGCGGTGCCGGCGATCCGGGCCAACGCCGTGGTCTTCAAGACCGGTGAGAAGAGCGCGGGCAACGCCAGGGCCAGCAGTATCACGAGCGCCGTAGTCAGCGTATTCCTCAGCGAACGGTAGAAGAAGGAAATGCCAAGTACGAGAAGCGTGAAACCGAGGACGGCCAGTGTGCCGAACAGGCCTACGTACATGAGGAAGGCGCCGGTGAGTCTGCTTCCGGCCGCGGTAACGACCATGTAGGGCACTGCCGCGGCATAGACAACGAACCACATAGTGAGCGCCGCCAGGAGCTTGCCCAGCACCAGGCCGCCCAGTGCCAGCGGCGAAAGCAGCAGGCTTTCGATGGTCTCGTTCTCGAATTCGGACGTGATGAGCGACGAAGCGTCGATGACGGTAACAAGCAGCGCCGCGCCGATTATCACCTTGCTGAGCAACCAGAGCATCTCGGTCTGGTCGAGCAGACTCAATTCCCGATTGGTAAGGAACAGGTAGCTCGTGGCGCTGAAGATGAGCGCGGTCACCAGCAGCCAGACCAGGCCTTTCCACGTGTGGACCGCCGCCTTCAAATCCTTGAGCCAGATGAAACGGTACATCTAGTCGTTCGTCAGAGCCATGAAGACGTCACGCAGGTCCCCGCTGCCGGTCTGGCGCTCCAATTCGGCAAGGGTACCCGTTGCCGCCAGCCGGCCCCGGTTGATGACGGCGACGACCGAACAGAGGTGCGCAACCTCGGGCAGCAGGTGCGACGAGTAGAACACAGTGACGCCACCCTCGTTGAGCCGCTTGAGCAGTTGCTGAACGTCCTCCTGCCCCCGTGGGTCGAGTCCGAGCGTCGGCTCGTCGAGAAAGAGGATCCTGGGCGAGTTGACCAGCGCCCGCGCCAAGCCGAGCCGCTGCTTCATTCCCCGTGAGTACGTGCCGATTGCCGTGCTTCCCCGATCCGCTAGCCCGACGTCGGCCAGCAGTTCCCTGACCTTGCGATGACGGTCGGCGATACCGTAGAGTGCGGCAAAGAAATCCAGGTACTCATTGCCACTCATCCAGTCATAGAACCCCCGGCTCTCCGAGACAACCCCGATTGCCCGCGCAATGCGCTGGCGGTCATGGCTGTCGTGACCGTCTACCGTAATCGTACCGGATTCCGGTCGCAGTATACCGGTGAGCATGCGAATCGTCGTCGTCTTGCCCGCCCCGTTCGGACCAAGGAAGCCAAAGAAAGCGCCGCTTTCAACCGTCAGGTTGAGACTGTCCACCGCCTTGCGGTCGCCGTACGACTTGCTGATGGCGCGGGCCAAGATGACTTCCGACACTGCGGCTATTCCGGCTTCCTGCGCCTTGACCAGAACAGGACGATGAGCGCGCTCGCCCCGCCGACGATGATGAAGAACCAGCTCGTGAAGAAGTTGACCGTCTCTTGTGCGTCGGGAACGTCGTAGAACAGCTTCAGGAACAGCCCGAAACCGACCAGCGCCAGTGCGATGAAGAAGAATATCTGTCTCATCCGCTCAGTTCTCCCAGCGGAAGACGGCAATGACGCTGTCGATTGCCGGCCATGACAGTGAGTCGGCACGCGGGACCGCAAACGTCATCACGCCGGCCATGTCCTGGCCGGTGAAGTACTCCCGGACGTTGTCGTACTCAGTCCCGCCGATCAGGCTTCGATACGCGAGACGGAATGCTTCTACCCCGCCGACCGTTTGTTTCCCATAGTTCAGACGAGCGTATCCCGTAACCGCCGCCTTGAGCCGCGGCTCCTCTTGACTGCGCACGTAGAGCTCAAGCGTGCTGTTGTCCGGTACGTCCATCAATTCGACTGTCCCTGTCCCGGCGTCGAACGAAAACGAATAGCTGCCCGGTTTGTCGCCGGCCTTTGTCACCCACGCTTTCGGCACGGTGATGCCGAAGTAGTTCTCGCGGGCATCTCGGTTGTGGAAGGCAACCGTGCCTTGGACCGCGCCAGCCGCCGGCTTCAGAGACTCCGGCCTTGGCCGGGCCGCGTGCCGCTGCTTCGCCAGTGGGCCGAAGGAGTAGAGATATAGCACGACCAGTGCGACTAGCGCAAGAATGATGACAACGACTACCTTACGGTTCATGTTACCTCAGTCTGGACCGGTCGCGGAGCGACAGGGGTGCTTCGACAGATGGCGGTGTGGAGGCGGACCGAGGCCCGCCTCCACACCTGGGCTTCACACACA
>CAZQZR010000036.1:0-10925 GCA_964597845.1 uncultured bacterium
TTCACCCAAGATACTACCATATATCTAACATTATTGCAAGTAGACACTAGCAAGCGCCCAACGTCCGTCACCTGGTTAGAATCTTCCCGGCCGAAGCCGGTTTCGCGGCCGGACGGGCCGAACGGCCTGCGGTCCTACTCTGTCAGCACGACCTTGCGGACGGCGCGCCGCTACCTGGTCAGCACGACCTTGTGGACGGCTGACCGCCCACCGCCAACCGCTGACCGCTCACGCACGAAGTAGATGCCCGGTTTCGGGTTCAGCACGCGCCTGCCCGTCGCGTCGAAGGCTATCGCGCCGGGTGGTAGTCCGCGCATGACCGAGCTCATCCTCTGCCGCCCTCCAGTCGCTGGCCGTCCACGTTCCCCGGCAACGGCATGCATCCACGAGTTCCCGCCCGTGTAGATCCTGTTCATCAACGCGTTCCAGCACAAGCCCCAACTCGAGATGGTCGGCAGCCGAATCTGCCTGATGATCGTGTTGCTCGCGCAGTCAATCACGGTGAGCTTGTGGTCATAGGAGAAATCTGAGATTGCGTATATGCGGTTATCCACCGAGTCGTAGACGGCCAGGTCGACGTCGACTCCGGGGATCCTTGCACGGACGCTCAGGGTCGCGCAGTCGAAAGCCAGTACAGTGTCGCCGAACTGCGTCCGCACGTACAACGTATTGTCCCGCATGTCATGGCAGATAGGTCCCCCCCTCGAGACCCGCACGGTGTCAATCAGCGTGTCCCCGCGACCATCAATCACCCACACTTTGTCGTAGTCCCACAGATAGAAGTTGCCGTCGACTGGATTCCACCACGGCTCGACCATCCCGAGCGAAGGAGCCCATATCGTGTCAAGCAGGGAATCGCCAGCGAGGTCGTACAAGTATATAGTGCTGAGCCCGGCGCAGCACATCTTGTCATTGCTGAGGTTGAGTCCGAACCGGACCGGATGAAGATGTATGCGGCCCAATTCCGAATCGGATGCGCAGTCAAAGACCCATATCCCGGCCGTATCGTTCCAGCCCGAACAGTAAAGACGATTCAGGCGCGGGCTCCAGCCGACGTCCGTAAAGAACTGCGGGCTTGTAAACAAGACCCTGACCGTACGCAGGCCAAGGTCAACGCTTGTGAATTCCCACTGCGGCCAGCCTTCCCTCGCTGCGTACAGTTTGTTGTCGAGTGTATCGAGCGCGTATGGGCGTTCAAAGAAGAAGTCGAACTGACCCACAACTGAGTCGTTGTCGCAGTCGAGAACGAACACGCCATCCCAGTCCGTGGTCAGGTACACGCAGTTGTCAACCGGATTCCAGAACTCCGGCCTGGGCGACGAGGATGGGCCGAACTGGCTGACCACGGTATCCGGCCCGCACTGAATCACAGTCACGGAGTCATATTGGGCTCGGAGCGACGCGAACAGCATCGCCAGAACCAGCGCGGCAACAGCATTGTGCTTCACGAGGCCTCCTTACTTGGTAATCACGACCTTGTGAACGGCTGACCGCTCACCGCCGACTGCTGACCGCTCCCGCACGAAGTACACGCCGGGGCTGAGGCGGCTGACGTCGTTGTCGCCGGGGCGGAGCGCCATGACCGCGCGGCCGGTCATGTCGAAGAGAGAAGAGTGAAGGGTGAAGAGAGAAACTGGCAAGGAGAGGACGTTGCGGACGATGGTGGCTGCGTTCGTCGTTCGCACTCTTGCGTTCGGCGTTTCCTCGATTCCGGTCATCGAATCGCGCAGTACCGCGACGCGAGAGTCGAACTGGTTGGTAACATAAGTTCGGTTCAGCGGCTGGCTCCAGGCAAACGCGGTCACGCCATTGCCGGCCCAGACCTTGCCGACGAGCGTGTTTGTCCGGCCGCTGATTACGACCATGCTGTCCGAACTGCCCAGAGCGCAATAGACCTTGTCGTTCAGCGGGTTATGGAACAGCGCGACCGGCTCGCCGTCCACGTGCACACTGCCGACCACCGTGTTTGTCGCCGCGTCCACAATCGAGACTACGTCTCTCCCTGCGCAGCCGCAGTATACTCTGCCGTCGGTCGGGTTGTAGCAGAGAGTCTTCGGCCGCAGGTCGACGAGCACGTTTGCCACGATGCTGTCTGACCCGCAGTCAATGGCGACAAGCACGCTGTCCCTGGCAATGGCGCAGTACACACGGTTATCCGCGGAGTCATAGGCAAGGGCCGCCGGGCCAGGGCCGACGACCAGCGTGGCAAGCACGTTGTTCGTGTAGCCGTCAATCACTGTGACAATCGAATCGGGCGACGACTGTCCGCCACTCGCGCAGTAGATCTTGTTGCTCGCCGGGCTGCAGGCGAGGGCCAGCGGCTGTTCGCCGGCAGGCACGGTTGCGAGAACCTGGTTGGTCGCGCCGTCAATCACAGTCACGCTGTGGCCGTAGTAGTCGGCGGTGTAGACCCGGTTACTCACTGAGTTGTAGCAGAGAACCTGCGGTGACTGTCCGACCGGCACGGAGTCTATCACTTCATTAGTAGCGCCGTCGATTACTGTCACGTTGTTGCTCCAAGAGCTGGCGCAGTAGACCTTGTTGTCGGTCGGGTTGTAGCACAAGGCCGCCGGTCTCGAACCCACCGGCACCAAGGCCTCCACGCGGTTCGCGGTGCAGTCAATCACCGAGACCGTAGAGCTGTACCGATTAGCGCAGTACGCCTTGTCATTCTGTGGATTTGCCGCAAGCGCCACGGGTTCGTCGCCGATGGCCACTATGTCGAGCAGGCTGTCGCCGGCCAGGTCGATTACGCCCACGATGTCGGTCTGGAAGCCCGCGCAGTACAGGTAATTGCCTGGTCCATTACAGCACAGCCCGCCAATCCCGCCGTAGTCGCCAAGGAAGAAGGTGTCGGTTGCGACGTTCGAGGACCCGTCGATGGCAAGGACAGAGCTGCCATAGGCGTCACCGCAATAGACCCGGTTGCGGCTCGAGTCGGCAAATAGCGAATATGCGGAGATGCCGACCGAACCGACCACACTGTCCGTGGCGCAGTCAATCACAAGCACGTCAGTGTAGTTGGCGCAGTAGACCTTATTGGCGGCACCATTGTAACAGAGGTAGAGCGGCTCCGTGCCCGCCGGCACGACCTTCACGACGCTGTCCGTCGCGCAGTCGATGACCAACACCGTGCCGGAGTCATAGTTCGCGGCGTAGACCTTGCTGTCCTGCGGGTTCAGGCACAGGGCGACTGTCCAGCCTCCCACCGGAATCGTACCAACCACTGTGTCCGGCCCGCAGTCGATGACCGTCACGGCATAGCCATCTGAGCAATAGACTTTGCCGGCACCCGGATGATAGCATATGTCGAAAGACCCGGCCCCGATAGGTATCGTCGTGAGAACGGAGTCGTCCGTACAGTCTATGACGGTAACGACGGGACTGAACCAGTGGGCGCAGTACAGACGGTTGTCGTCCGCATCGTAGGCCAGTGCGATGGGATAGGGAGCAACCGGTACCGAGGCAAGCCTTTGGTTTGTAGCGCCGTCGACGACAACGACCGACGAATCGAACACACTCGCGCAATAGACCTTATTGGCGGATGGATTGCAGGCAATGTCCAGCCCGATTCCAGTGTGCTCATAGGGGAGGCCAATCCGCGCCAGCTTTGCGTTGGTATTCCCGTCGATGGCAATCAGCCCGCCGAGACCAGAAACGTAGATAGTATTCTCGACCGGGTTGAGGGCAAGCCTCCTCGGATAGGTCACACCGGCCAGGGAATCGGGAATCAATATCGTCGTCTCAAGCCACTGGGCGGAGACGGCTGACAGGCAGCAGCATACGGCCAGAAGAACACTAGCGATTTTCACGTTGCCTCCCTATTTCGTAAGCACGACCTTGCGGACGGTTTTGGCTTGCCCCTCCCGTACGAAGTAGACGCCCGGACTCAGGCAGCTCACGTCGTTTTCGCCGGGGCGGAGCGACATGACCGCGCGACCGGTCATGTCGAAGAGTGAAGAGTGTGGGGTGAAGAGAGAAACCGGCAGGAACAGGACGCTGCGGACGATGGTCGGCGTAACGTCAGCGTCGGCACAAACCGACCGTTCCTCAACACCAAGGTTGCCATCGACCCAGAAGTCCCAGTCCGCGGTTTCGCTCTCGCCACGCAAGCCGCGCAGCGCCAACTGGCCGTGATACGGCCCGGGTACGCTAAAGCGGATAGACTGGAACGAGACGTCATCGCTCTCCCCTCCGTGCAATAGCAGATGATGGGAATCGGCGTAGACCGTCCGGTCGGCGAGCGTATCTGAGAACTTCAGTGCCACCCAAACCGAATCGGAAAGCGCGCCAGTGTTCTTCACTCGGACACAGGGCTGCCATGTTCTGAACGTGTCGATGGTATCCCACGGCATCACTAGGAACGCCACGATGGCGATGCTGGGAGGTTGCAGATAGGCGACGTCGAAGCACCACGAGAGAGAATCGGCATCGCCACCGATGGTCGTCCACCCGCAGACGCCGACATGCGGGCCCAAGGTGTGGAATCGGAACGACTGGAAGACCACGTCCTGATGCTCCCCTTGTTCCAGTGAAAACCACACCGAGTCAGCATGGACGACGCGGTCTTGTCCGATGTCGGAAAACAGGACGAACGCCCAACCGGAATCAGCAGCCAAACCGTAGTTCGCCAGCTCGAACTCAGGCGTTTGCGTCCAGAATGTATCGACGAGGTAGCCCGGTACCTGGACAATACGCGATATGCCGATTCCTCCGTGGTGCCGCGGCCCGATGAGGAAATCCCAGAC
Source organism: uncultured bacterium (assembly GCA_964597845.1). Classification (GTDB taxonomy): domain Bacteria; phylum Hydrothermota; class Tepidihabitantia; order Tepidihabitantales; family Tepidihabitantaceae; genus UBA2258. The sequence goes on from CAZQZR010000036.1 coordinate 4,749, forward strand.
GACCTGATACGCGCTGTCGGGATACGACTCGCAGACCGCCGAGTCTTTGACCTCGTAGTACCCGGAGTCGTACAGCCACCATCCGCTCCATACCGGCAAGCTCTCTCCCGGGGAAAGCTCGAATCGTTCCGAATCCGAGTAGATAGCCGCACCGTCAAGTCTGACGCTTAAGTAGATGGCGCCCAAGACCCAATCATTGGCGTGCAGCACCGCGTGGCAATCCGTGGGCATGCCGGTCGGAATCGTCTCGGGCGGGCCATACAGGCTCTCAAGCCAGACCGGCGACGGCGGCAGATTCTCTAACGCACTCATTCGCGAGCCCGGCGGCGCGGTTACGGAAAGCGCCATCGCAAGAATCAGTATCGTCGACATCCCAATCTCCTATCTGGTTAGAACAACCTTTCTCATTATCGATTGCCGATCCCCGGTTGGGGACTGCACAAAGTACACGCCCGGAGGCAGTCTGCTGACGTCGTTGGCACCGGGGCGGAGCGACATGACCGCGCGACCGGTCATGTCGAAGAGTGAAGAGTGAAGAGTGAAGAGAGAAGGCGGAAGAAAGAGGACGCCGCGGACGATGGTCGGCGCAACGTCAGCGTTGGCACAGACCGACCGTTCCTCAACACCAAGGTTGCCATCGACCCAGAAGTCCCAGTCCACGGTTTCCTCCTCTCCATGCAGGCCGCGCAACGCCAACTGGCCGTGATACGGCCCGGGTACGTTAAAGCGGATAGACTGGAACGAGACATCAGCGCTCTGCCCTCCGTACAATAGCAGATGACTGGAATCAGCGTAGACCGTCCGGTCGCCGAGCGTATCTGAGAACCGCAGTGCCACCCAAACCGAATCGGAAAGCGCGCCAGTGTTCTTCACTCGGACACAGGGCTGCCATGTTCTGAACGTGTCGATGGTATCCCACGGCATCACGAGGAACGCCACGATCCTGATTTCGGGAAATGGCAGATGGACGACGTCGAACCGCCCGGAATCAGCCGCCGGTCCGTAGTTCGTCGGCTCGAACTCAGGCGTTTGAGCCCAGACCGCGTGGCAATCCGTGGGCATGCCGGTCGGAATCGTCTCGGGCGGGCCGTACAGGCTCTCAAGCCAGACCGGCGACGGCAGCAGATTCTCTAACGCATTCATTCGCGAACCCGACGGTGCGGTTACGGAAAGCGCCATCGCAAGAATCAGTATCGTCGACATCCCAATCTCCTATCTGGTCAGAACGACCTTTCTCACTATTGATTGACGATCCCCGGTTGGGGACTGCACAAAGTACACGCCCGTAGGCAGTCTGCTGACGTCGTTGGCGCCGGGGCGCAGCGACATGACTCTGCGACCGGTTGCGTCGAGCAACACAGGTCTTGGGACACGATCCGAAACCCCAGAGCGGGTTTCGGTCATGTCCCACGGCAGGAACAGAATGCCGCGGACGATGGTGGCGAGCGGCTGGACGCTGCGGGGTGTTGGCGGCTGTTCGGCAATGCCGCTGAGGCGCTCGAAGTACTCACGCGCCCACTTGCAGCGCAGGGCAAGCTCTGATGTGTCGCGGCCCGGCGGGTATTGACCCGAGTCACCGAACGGCGAGCAGATGACCGCGTACCAGAAGGTGACCGTCGAGTCTGGGGCAAGGTCGAACGGCCCGGTCGAAAGCAGCATCCGTACGTCAGCGGGGATAAGGTCAGTTGAGTCATACGGCTCATAGACACCGGTGCGGTAGTTGTACCCGGCCAGGGTCAGATACTGCGCTGCATCGGTAACGGGGTCAATGTCGATCGGGAATCTTTTGAAAGCGGTCAGGCCGAGCGATCCAGGTGCATCGAGCAGCATGACGACGAGGGCCCCGGGCGTTCCCGACTCCCAGTTCCCACCCGGGTTCTCGATATTGTCGTAGTCGTACGCGAAGCCGGTATTCTTCACCCGTATGGTGTCTGGGCCGACCTGGAAGAGATGGTCCAGTATCAGGCCGGTCATGTCATCGGTTCCGCCACCGATGTCGGGATCGAGCACCATGCCGAAGTAGGTCTGCCGAATGGAATCGCCCGAGCAGTTGGCCAGTTCGTACCTGAGGAAGAAGAAGTCCTGGGCCAGCGAGTCGTCATAGCCGCAGACGGTAAGGTAGACGTCAATGCCCAAGGGCCGGCCGGGCGAGATATGCAGGGACGGGTCCGCGTCGCTGAAGCCGCACCAGAGTTCCATGTCCGAACGCGGGTCCTGCGGAGCCATCGGGAATCGGGTCTGAGGCGGCGGCCAGTCGCCCGGGTGGACATAGATGCGGTCGAGAACGTTTGTGTCGCCTTCCGGCCAGTACCGGCAGAGCGTTGGGCTGATTTCCGTGCCCCCGGAGTTCGGGTTGTAGGTGTCGGTGACCAGAGTATCGGCATGGACGCGGGTGTCTACTGCGCCAATCCATGCACCGGCACCGAAGACGTAGCAATTGTGCAGCGGTTGGGGCCAAGTCCCGGCCGCGACACCGGCGCCCTGGGTGATGTCTATTCCCCAGCGCCCGTCGTTGTAGAACGGGCTGCGCCAGTGGTTCAGGTCGAACCACTTCATGTCATAGATTGCCAGCGACAGCGCGGGCACAAGCAGCGCGAGCAGGATGAACTTCTTCACAATGCCTCCTATTTGGGACGGCGGCCTTTCCGTCTATACCCGGCTCTGTTATACACCTATCCAGGCTGGCTGTCAAGCCATTCTTCCGACCGGTCGCGGCGGCTCGCGGTCGGCGGATTTGACAGTCGGGCTGGAGTGAATAAGATGACCAATGGCCGGCTATTCAGGTAGTTCATCACGCAAGCCTGCGCAGGTTCTCGCGGACATCAAACGCGGGAAGTTTGCGCCGGTGTATATCCTGTTCGGGGCAGATTCGGCCGCCGCCGATGAATTGCTGCGCGTGTTGAAGGAGGCGTTGGTCCAGCCCGGGCTTGAGGGGTTCGACTTCGAGTCGGTTCACGCTGATGAGTTGGATGTCACGATTCTGCTGCAGCACGTCCGACAGCCGCCGGTTGCGTCGAAGCGCAGGCTGGTCGTGGTGCGCGAGATTGACCGCCTGGGCAAGCCGGCTATGAAGGAGCTGCTTGATGGATTGGCTGCCCTGCCTGAAGCGTGCGCCGTGGCGCTCACGAGTGACTATGACCCCAAACTGCAGAAGGCCCTTGCCGGGGCGGGTCTCGGCAGGTTCGTCGTCGACCTCCGGCAGCCGGGCGAGGCTGAGTTGACCTCGTTGATTCACCGCCGGGCAAAGGAACTGGGCATCTCGCTGGAGCCCGCGGCAGTGCAGTTGCTGCTGGACGTGTCCGGGGATGGGACGACGTTGCTTTTGGGCGAGTTGGAGAAGCTGGCGACGGCGGTTGACCCGGGCGATTCGATAACGGCCGAAGACGTACGGAAATTGGCCGGCCAGTCGCGCGAGTTCGAGTTGAACGAGTACGTGAACCTGGTCGGACGCCGGGACAGCGCCAGCGCGCTGGCCGTGCTCGAACGACTGCGTGACTGGGGCGAGGAGCCGGTGAAGATTGTCGCATGGCTGGCGGGTGCATTCCTGCGGCTGGTTGCGGGGCAGTACGCGGGGGAGCGGTGGGACGAGAAGCACATCCGGCTGTGCCTGCTCCAGCTCTACGAGATCAATCGGGACATCATCAGCGGACATCCGGAGCCGTTCGTGCTGCTTGAGATGTTCACAATCTGCGCCGCGTGTCCGATGACTGAGGAGTATTGTTCGATTCATGCCGGCGCGGCACCGCCGGAGTTCTGCATGCGGCGCAAGGTGCGGCGGGACCGGACGCGCGGAGCGAGGAAGAAAGCGGTAAATGTAGAATGAGAGTTGCGAATGACGACTGAGAAGGGAGCGGGCGGCGAGCGGATGAGAGTCGCGTACCCGGCCCGCGAGATTGAAGAGCGCTGGCAGGCGTACTGGAACCAGCACGGCACGTTCCGAACTAACCCGGACCCGAAGCGGAAGTTCTACGTGCTGGTGATGTTCTTCTACCCGTCAGGGGACGTACACATGGGCCACTGCCGGAACTACGTCATCGGCGACGTGCTCTGTCGGTTCCGGAAGATGCAGGGCTACGACGTGCTGCACCCGTTCGGCTGGGACGCGTTCGGCCTGCCCACGGAGAACGCGGCCATCGCCCATGGCAATCACCCGAGCTATTGGACCTTCGAATCTATAGAGACCGCGCGGCAGAGCCTGAAACTGCTGGGCATCGGCTACGACTGGGACCGCGAGGTGACGACGTGCATGCCCGAGTATTACCGCTGGAACCAATGGCTGTTCATCAAGTTCTACGAGCGCGGACTCGCGTACCGGAAGGAAGCGTCGGTGAACTGGTGCCCGCAATGCCAGACCGTGCTGGCCAACGAGCAGGTGAACGACGGGCTCTGCTACCGGTGCGGCGCGACCGTCGTGAAGCGGCAACTGACGCAGTGGTTCTTCCGCATTACCGACTACGCCCAGCAGTTGCTGGACGGTATCGACATGCTCGACCGCTGGCCGGAGAACGTCCGGACGATGCAGCGGCACTGGATTGGACGGTCGGAGGGCGTCGAGGTCGACTTCACGCTGGCTCCGAGCGGAGAACCGCAGATTACGCAGATGGCCCGGAACCGGAGTGACGGAGTAGAGAATCCACAGATTACGCAGATTACACAGAGCGGCCCCGGAGAGAAATCGGCGGAGGGCATGGGCGAGAAGATAGCGGTGTTCACGACTCGGCCGGACACGCTCTACGGCGTGACTTCCATGGCGCTCGCGCCGGACGCGGCGCTGGCCGCAACTATTTCGCAGGGGCTGCCGCAGGAAGCGGCGGTGCGCGAGTTCTGCCGCCGGGTGGTGATGCGGCCGGAAATCGAGCGCGTCGCGGCCACGGCCGACAAGGAAGGCATCTTCACCGGCAGGTATGCGGTCAACCCGTTGACGGGCGACCGGGTTCCGGTTTACATCGCCGACTTCGTGCTGGCGTCGTACGGAACCGGCATGGTGATGGCAGTGCCGGGACACGACCAGCGTGACTTCGAGTTCGCCCGCAAGTACAAGATTCCGATCAAGGTCGTTATCGAAGGTCCGAAGTCCGAAGTTCGAAGTCCGAATGAGCTGACCGAAGCCTACACGGATGTGGGAGCGATGGTGAACTCGGGGCAGTTCGACGGGACGAGGTCGGACGAGGGCGTCGAGAAGGTCACGGCGCTCCTGGAGAAGCAGGGCATCGGCCGGCGGATGGTCAATTACCGTCTGAAGGACTGGCTGGTCTCGCGCCAGCGGTACTGGGGCACACCGATTCCGATGATTCACTGTGCGAAGTGCGGCGTCGTGCCGGTGCCCGAAGACCAGTTGCCGGTGTTGCTGCCTGAAGACGTGAAGAACTACAAGCCCAAGGGTAAGTCGGTGCTCGAGGGCGTGGAGTCGTTCATCAACACGACCTGCCCGAAATGCGGCGGGCCGGCGCGGCGCGACCCGGACACGATGGACACGTTCGTGGACTCGTCGTGGTATCACCTGCGCTACACCGACGCGCGGAACGACCAGTTGCCGTTCCGCAAGACCGAAGCGGATAAGTGGCTGCCGATTGACGAGTACATCGGCGGCATCGAGCACGCCACCGGCCACCTGATATTCTTCCGGTTCTTCACCCGCGCGCTCTCCGACATGGGAATGGTGGAAGTACAGGAGCCATGCCGGACCCTGCATACCCAGGGCATGGTCAGCCTGAACGGCAAGACGATGTCGTCGTCCAAGCACATCGGCGTCTGGGTCGGCGAGTTTGTCGGGGAGGCGGGCGCGGACGTGGCACGGCTGGGGGTGCTCTTCGCCGCGCCGCCGGAAAAGGGCATGGACTGGAACGACGACCTCGTCACCGGCGTCACGCGGTTCCTGAATCGTGTGTGGCGGCTCTACGAGGAGAACCCGGATGCGGTCCGGTTCGAGAAGCCGGACACCGGCAAGCTGAGCCCGGCGGAGCGAAGTCTGTACATCCGGCTGAACCAGACCCACACGAAAGTGATTGCCGACTCCGAGGCGTTTCAGTTCAATACCGCGATTGCCGCGCAGATGGAGTTCTTAAACGACCTGTCCGGGTTTGCGGAGCGGCAGTCAGCCGTGTTCGGGTTCGCGCTCGGCCGGCTCATCTACCTGCTCGCGCCGTTCGCGCCGCACCTTGCCGAGGAGTTGTGGCA
>CAZQZR010000036.1:11025-26045 GCA_964597845.1 uncultured bacterium
GGCTCATCTACCTGCTCGCGCCGTTCGCGCCGCACCTTGCCGAGGAGTTGTGGCACCAGGCGCGGCCGGACGCCGGGTCACTCTTCGCGGAGCGGTTCCCGGAGGTGGACGCGAAGTTTCTCGTGTTCGACGAGATGGTGATACCGGTGCAGGTTGACGGGAAGCTGCGCGGCCGGGTGACGGTGCCGCGCACGGCCGGAGACGATGAAGTGAAGGCGGCCGCGCTGGCGGCGCCGGACATCGCGGCGCTGCTTTCAGGCCGGCGCGTCGCCAAGTTGATTTACGTCAAGGACCGGTTGGTGAATGTGGTCCTGGCAACGACGAAAGAGTGAATTGAGAATAGTGAAGAGTGAAAGACAGAAGCGGCAGATGACAGTCAGCTTGCGGTTTGCAGTTTGCAGTGGGCGGCTGCCCGGCTCAGGCCGTTTGTCCTTCGGACTTTCCTGATGGACCGCGTTCTCGTCCTCGACTTCGGTTCGCAGTATAACCAGCTTATCGCGCGGCGAGTGCGCGAGCTGAAGGTCTACAGCGAAATCGTGCCCCACGACATCAAGGCGGAGCAGGTACTCAAACGCGGGGCCAAGGCGCTGATTCTCTCCGGCGGGCCGGCAAGCGTGCGGCAGGACCACGCTCCCATGCCGGACCCGGCAATCTACAACCTCGGCATCCCGGTGTTGGGCATCTGCTACGGCATGCAGGTGACCGCGCAACTGCTCGGGGGCAAGGTCGCCGGTGGGCACACGCGGGAGTACGGTCGAGCGCAATTGATTCCGACCCGGCCGAGCCGGCTGCTGGCCGGGCTGCCGGACCGGACCCAGGCGTGGATGAGCCACGGTGATTCCGTGACCGCGTTGCCGCCCGGGTTCGTTACCATCGGCAAGACATCGAACATCGCCTGCGCCGCATTCGGCGACGAGACGCGCCGAATCTACGGCGTGCAGTTCCATCCCGAAGTCGAGCACACGTTGCAGGGGCGGCAGGTACTTGCCAATTTCCTCTTCAAGATCGCCGGGTGCGAGCCGACCTGGACAATGGGCGCGTTCATCCGCGACAAGACGCGCGAGATCAAGAAGCTCACGGGCGGCGAGAAGGTGCTGTGCGCAGTGTCGGGCGGGGTTGACTCATCGGTCATGGCGGCACTCCTGGCGCGGGCCGTGGGGAGGAACCTTGTTGCCGTCTTCGTGGACAACGGGTTGCTCCGAAAGAACGAACCTGAGGCCGTGCGCCGCGCACTCGGGCAGCGGTTGAACCTGAACGTGGTCGACGCGGGCGCTCGTTTCTTCGCGAAGCTGGCGGGAGTATCCAGCCCGGAAAAGAAGCGACGGATAATCGGGCACGAGTTTATTCGCGTGTTCGAGGAACAGGCGAGCAAGCACGGGCCGCTCCGGTTTCTCGCGCAGGGCACGCTTTACCCGGACCTGATTGAGTCGCGCTCCTCGTTCGGCGGGCCGTCCTCAACCATCAAGACGCATCACAACGTCGGCGGGCTGCCGAAGAAGATGAAGCTCAAACTGATTGAGCCGCTGCGCGAGTTGTTCAAGGACGAAGTGCGCGAGCTGGGCCGGGCGCTGCGGCTGCCCGCCTCGCTTATCGGCCGACATCCGTTTCCCGGCCCGGGGCTCGCGGTCAGGATTCTCGGACCGGTTACCGCGGAGCGGGCGCGGCTCCTGCGCGAGGCCGACGATATCTTCATCAGCGAGATGCGGAAGGCGGGCCTGTACGACAAGGTCTGGCAGGCGCTGGCCGTGCTCCTGCCGGTCTGGTCGGTCGGCGTGATGGGGGACGAACGGACTTACGAGAATGTCGTGGCGCTGCGCGCCGTCACCTCCACCGATGCGATGACCGCGGACTGGGCGCGACTGCCGGACGATTTCCTCGCACTCGTGTCGAACCGCATCATCAACGAAATCCGCGGCATCAACCGCGTAGTGTACGACATCAGTTCCAAGCCCCCGGCGACAATCGAGTGGGAGTAGACGCGGCCGAAGTGCGTTAAGTCCCTGCTTCTACACTACTTAAGATAGGGCTGACAGCTTCCTGCCTCTTGGAGGGCGATTCCGAGTGCGGGACTGGCGAATTTCGCCGGACATAGGGCTGCGGCGCGGCCGTCTGCGGCCGTAACTGACGCCGCTCCAAGTATTTAGGCTGGCTCAGAGTCAAAGAGAAGGCGGAACGACTGATGGCTGGGCCTTGCCATTGCCACTTTCCCCTTTCTCCTTTTCCGGTTGATAGACCTTGACAAAGCCATTAATTCTGATATATTTGGGCAGTTATGGGGTTTACCTCTAAACCCTCGGTTACCGTCATCGTCCCTGCTTTCAACGAAGTTGAAAACGTGGCTCCGTTGCTTGCCGAGTTGTCGGCGAAGCTGCCAGCGGACTACGAGGTCATTATCGTTGACGACGGCTCCACCGATGGAACCTATCAGGCGGCCGTCGCCGCCTCGATTCAGTACCAATTCCTGAAAGTCTGTCAACACCGTACCAACCAGGGCAAGACCGCGGCGATTGTCACCGGACTGGAGAAGGCTCAAGGCGAGTTTGTCTCGGTGTTCGATGCCGACCTGCAGTTCCGGCCGGAGGACGTAGTCGCCCAGGTCGCGAAGCTGCGCGAGGGTTGGGACCTCGTAACCGGCCGCAAGCAGGGGAAATATGAGAAGCAGGCGGTTTCGGCCGTCTACAACCGGATGGCGAGGATGATGTTCGGCATCAAGGTGCACGACATCAACGCGCTCAAGACTTTCCGGCGCGAGGTGCTGGAAGGCGTGAGCCTGCGCAAGGACTGGCACCGCTACATCGTGCCGCTGGCCGCGGCGCGAGGGTTCCGAATTGCCGAAATCCCGGTGACACTGCGTCCCCGGAAATTCGGTCAGGCCAAGTACTCGGGCCGGGGGCGGATTCTGGTGGGGTTCTTTGACCTGGTTGCGGTCGCGTTCCAACTCACCTTCATGCGTAAGCCGCTGCTCTACTTCGGCGTGCTCGGGACAGGCGCGTTGTCACTCGGGTTCCTGGTCGGCATTGCCGCCGTTATCCTGCGGCTGTTCGGACACGGGTTCAGGCCGATGCTCTACCTTGTGATACTGCTGGTGATGACCGGGCTGGTGCTGTTCGCCGCCGGGTTCCTGGGGGAGGCGCTCTCCGGTATCAGCGACCGGATAGAGCGGCTCGAGAAACTGGCACGGGCCGGGAAAGAGACGAAAGGGACGGATGGGACGAGAGGGACTGATTGCCCCGATTGAGGAACGTCCTTTCGACGTTCGGGCGGGTACTGCTTTCGGCGCTGCTGCTCGGGCTGCTGGCATGGCTGTTCCGGAACAAGCTGGGCGCGTCGTGGCGGCTGATTCGATCCGCGCAGGCCGAGCCGCTGGCGCTCGCCGCTTTCTGGTACGTCGCATTCATCGTCGTTTCGTCCTGGCGCTGGCAGGTGTTGCTGCGCGCCCGCGGCTTGAGGTTCGGCGTCTCTTATCTGGTCCGGGTCTTCACGATTTCACTGTTCTTCTGCAAGCTGCTGCCGACTTCAATCGGCGGTGATGTGATGCGGATTGCCTACACCGCGCCGAAGGACCGAACCGCGGATGCGTTCTCCGCCACGCTGCTCGACCGGCTCATCGGGTTCACGAGCCTGATGTTCCTCGCCGTGGTCGTCGCCATCGGCCTGTTTGCCACGAGCGCGCAGTCGCGGGCGCTCGAACTGGCCGTGGCCGGCATCACGTTCCGCGGGCCCGGCATCCTGGTGCTGCTATGCGCCGGGCTGGCTCTGCTGGTGCTCGTGACGCTCGCGTTCTTCAGCGACACCGGGCATCGGCTCGTCAACCGTGTCTTCGGCCGCATCCGTCTGCTTCGGCTCGGCGAACGGCTCGACCGGGCATACGATGCGGTGAAACAGTACCGGCATTCTCGCTCGGCGCTCCTGCTCAGTTTCGTGGCTGGAATGGGCGTCCAGGCGACGCTGGCACTTTCGTGGTTCAGCGTGGCGCGGGCGATCGGCGGCACTGTTCCGCTGATTTACTATTTTGTCTTCATTCCGCTCTTGAATATCGTTGTCAACATCCCGACCATCGGCGGGCTGGGCGTGCGCGAGTGGGCCTTCGTGCTCTTCTTCACGCCGACCTGGCTCACCGGCCACCTGGGCCAGGAACCGGCGCTGGCGAGCGCTCTGCTGTTCCTGGCGCTTGACCTCGTGTTTGCCCTGGCCGGGGGAGTGCTGTTTGCCGTTACGCGACGGAAGACAGGGAAAGGGGTCTAGGAATCAAGGATTCAAGGATTCCAGCCAATCGAATCCAGCAATCCGGGAATCTTGTCCCTCGACCCCTCGAATCCTCGAATCCTGGAGTCCTTTCCCAAAGGAGGTTCAGTGCTACCAGTTCCCAGACCGAACATTGAGGGTATCCGGCCATACAAGCCGGGCAAGCCGATTGAACAGGTCGTCCGCGAGTTGGGTATCAAAGGACCGGTCATCAAACTTGCGTCGAACGAGAACCCGCTGGGACCGTCCCCGCGCGCTCTCTCGGCCCTGCGCCGGGTTCTGCCCGAGCAGCACTTCTACCCGGAGGACTCGTGTTTCCAGTTGCGCGCGAAGCTGAGCGCGATCCACAAGGTCGACCCGGATTCGATTCTCGTCGGAAACGGCTCGGTGGAACTGATCATGATGGCCTGCTTTGCCTATCTTGACCCGGGGGACGAGCTCGTCATGTCCGACCACTCGTTCATTATGGCGCGAATCGGCGTGGCGATGATGAATGCGAAGCTGGTGGAGGTGCCGACGCTCGAGTACACGCACGACCTCGAGCGGATGCTCGCGAGCATCACGCCGCGGACCAAAATCGTCTACATCGATAACCCGATAAACCCGCTCGGGACGATAGTGACGAAGGAAGCCCTGAGTGAGTTCATGGCCAAGGTGCCGGAACACGTACTCGTCATCATCGACGAGGCCTACTCAGAGTACATCACCAGCCGCGACTATCCGAAGTCGCTGGACTACTACAACCAGAACAAGAACGTGCTCATCCTGCACACGTTCTCAAAGGTCCACGGCCTGGCCGGCCTGCGCGTGGGGTACGGTTTTGCCCGGCCTGAGATTATCGGCTGCCTGGGCAAGGTCCGGCTGCCGTTCAACGTCAGCCGAGCTGCGCAGGCAGCAGCGGTCGCTGCCCTGGACGACAAGCGCCATGTCCTGCGCAGCCGGCAGATGAACGAGGCGGGCAGGGAGTTCTTCTACCGGGAGTTGAAGAAGCTGAACAAGGTCTTCTTCCTGAAGAGCTTCGCCAACTTCGTGTTCATCAACTTCGCGGTTGACTCTCAGGAGATATTCGAGGAGCTGCAGCGTCGCGGGGTGATCACCCGGACCGTCAAAGAGTACAAGTTCCCGAACGCCCTGCGCGTGTCGGTCGGCAAGCCGGTTGAGAACAAGCGGTTCATCAAGGCGCTGTGTGAAGTGGTCGGGAGTTAGCGGTCAGCGGTCGGCAGACAGACGCGGTTCCTGACTCTTAACTGCTACCTGCTGACTGCTTCGCTTTGCCGTAGATGCGCGCCTTGGCGAGGTCCATGGCGCAGCGGAATCCGAGCCAGGTCGAGCCCTTGAGATCGGGGTCAATACCCCACCGACACGTCGTCCGGCAGTAGGCCGCACCGTTCCGATAGGAACCGCCCCGGATTGCCTTGCCGTAGCCTTCCCATTCTCCCGAAGTGAGTTGCCAGACGTTGCCGGCCATGTCGTACGCACCGACCGGGCTCACGCCATCGGGAAACCACCCGACTTCAGTAGTGCAGCCGGCGTTCCACTCCTTGCTGTTGCAGTGCCGATGGTCAAAATCGTCACCCCAGGGCCAGATGCGTTCGTCGGTCCCGCGCGCGGCGCGTTCCCATTCCTCTTCGGTGGGCAGGCGCTTGCCGGCCCAGTGAGCGTAGGCTTCGGCGTCGCGGTACGAAATCCCAACGACCGGGAAGTCGGGCTTGTTCCAGTGCTGGTCTTTCCAGAAAAGCGGTGCCGCGTGTCCGGTCGCGGTCATGAAGATGGCGTAGTGGCGATTGGTGACAAGGTCGCGGTCGATGTAACAGTCCTTGAGAGTGACAATGGTCCGGGATTTCTCAGTCTTGAAGATCGGGTCCTGCTGCTCTTTCAGTCTCTCGACGATTTCTGTAACCCGGGCCTGGTCGATCCCGAAATGGAAATCGCCGGCCGGAACCAGGACCGCCTCGACCTGGTCATTGATGGTGATAATCGTATCTGGCAGCGCCATAGGCCCGAGGCAATATAGCAAAACTATGGCTGCGGTCAATAGCGCAAAATAGCCCAGGAACCGAGACCGGAGTTGGCCTCAGAGGCCTACGTCGGACGTTGCACCACCACGAAGATGGGTCCGGACGGAAATGCTCGCCGCTGGCGCGCCGTCAGCCGCAACCTGTCAGCCGTCATCTGCAGCGTCTCGGCCAGACCGACCATCTTGTCATGCCGGGGTGCGCGCCCTGATTCGCGTCGGGTCTCGGTGTTCAGCCCGCGACGGCGTACTCGACTGAGCGGGGGTTCTCCACGCGCTTCGAGGCGTTCAGAATCTCGATACCTACGACGTTACCGTCCTTGTCATAGTCCAGCACGACTCCGGGCTTATCCTCGTCGCTCTCCTGAATCTTCGCGCCACTGAATACAACTCTCAGAACATCCACTTCCTGGTCATACGTGACTTTCATTCGACCTCCAATACTTGTCAATCCTGTTGGTTCGATACGCCGTCACAACGACACTGGCATCCGGCCGCTCGGCAACAATCACGCGTACGAGGTACTGCTTACCCTCCAACTCAACGCGTGACTGCCGGGCCACGAGGCCGCCATACTCGGGAACGGACTGCTCCGGGCTGCTCAGCACGCGCTCGACGATCTCAAACGGAATGTCTCGCCGGACAATCTCCAGGCGGGCGTGGTCCGAAAACCTGACTGGCTTCATGGCGTGTCAGTTCATTCTAGCTGCGTCCCACCGCATGTCCAACACAGGTGGGCCGCAAGCCGTAGGCTGTCAGCCGTAAGCCGTGAGCTGTCACGGTGCAGCTTCAGCATCGTCTCGACCAGTTCGACCATCTTGTCACGCCGCCCTTGCCGCCGTGACCAGCTGGGTGACTGTCCCTCATGCTCCATCATGCTCCGCCGGTTCCGGTCGAAGGCCTGGTGAACTCCTTGATGAAACCCACCCATGCCAGTCCGCGCCTGAAACCAAGTCGCTGGTTCAGCGCAAGGATCGACCGGTTCGAAGAATCGTTCAGGGTCCGGATGAGTGGGTGGCCGTGTGCCCGTGCGTACATGATGCCCCGGAGTTTGAGCGCCAGCGCCAGTCCCTGACGGCGATGCGTCGTGGTCACCCCGGTGTCCCCGGTCATGAGCGACCGGCTGCCTGGTACGCGGCGCAGAAAATGCACTCCTATGTAGTTATTCTGATCCACGGCAACAAAGAAGGCATCCGGCAACAGAGTCGGGTCTTCGCGCATTCGCTTGAGGAATGCTTCGTAGCTGAGTCTGGTGTACGGCTCCGGGTTGGGCATGTCGGCCTGGACCTCCGAGATGAGTTCGTGCAGCTTGCGGTCCCGGTCGGGTTCGGTTTCCAACTCGCGCATGGTCCGGATTCCGATCTCCTGAATCCGGATGCGCTCCTCGGCGCCGACAAACGACGCCGGATCGAACTCCGACACCTCCAGTCGCGACTCCCAGCATCGGGACTCCTCCCGGAAACCCCGAGCTTCCAGGAACCGGATACGGCCGGCCATGTCTTCCCCGGCCATCGCTCGCAGCGAGAGCGGGTCGAACTGCTGCAGCTCGGCCGCCACGCGATCGTAGAGTGCGGAACCGATGCCCCGGCGCTGGAAATCGGGCAGGACGTTCAGCACGAGCGAGAACCGCCGCGGGTGATACATCGTCGCCGGCTGGTCGAAGCCGCCGAAGCCGACCATACGGCCGCCGGCTTCCCCGACCCAACGCTCCCGCTGGCACCGTTTCTCGCGACGCCGGTCCTCGAGCTGCAGCTCGTCCGGCGTCGTTGGGTAGTCCGGGTAGCTGGCATTCAGTATCTCGGCCAGCGCCGGGTAGTCAGCCGGAGCAAACTTCCTGATGACCAGGCTCATCGGTTGCGAGGCGGTGTCACTCATACCCCTCGGAGTCGCGTCCGCGCCAGTGACTCGCCTCCTCCCCGTAGCCTACTTGGCCGCCGGGTCGTCCTGCATCAGGCCGAACAGGTTCCCGTCCGGAGCCTGGATCGTAGCGTACCAACCGACACCGGGAATCGGGCCTCGCGGCTGCACGACCTTGGCGCCGGCCGCGACTGCTTTGGCCACGGCGCTATCGAGGTCGGAGGCGTCGAGGGTGAGTACGACCTGGTCCACGGGTTTGCCGCGGCCGATGCCGCCGTCAATACCGGGCCTGGACCGGTCACCGGTACCTGCGAGCCAATACTCCATCGGGCCGTCCCACTTCGGTACGCTCCAGCCAAACGCCTTGATACAGAACTCAGCCAGCTTGTCCGGCTGCTCGGACATCAGGTCGAAGTGAATCACACGTGGCATAGTGCCTCCTTTGATTCCCGCGCTGCTCTGCCGCGGGTCGGTTCATTACGGGTGTCGATTCCGTGCCGCCCGGCTACCGAGCCAGGTCCGGCAGCGAGACCGCCCAGTCCTCAACTCTCTTCCAGTCCCGGTAATCGCCCGGCGTTATGCCGAGCACCAGCTTGCCCATCAGATTGCCGAACCAACCTGACGGCGGAGCTTTGCCCGCAAACACGGCCGTGCTGACAGGCGAGAGCCCGTGCGCAACCAGGCCTGGGTACGCCTGCGCTGCCCTGCGCCTATCCTCTTTCACGGACGTTATCGTGATGCAGGCGGCAAAGATCGCCACCTTCTTGCGTCCCAGCTCGGCATGGTTGGCGGCGATGAACTCGCCGACCTTCGGATGCGGACGTCCGCCGTGGATTGCGGACCCGATGACAACGAGGTCATACGGCGACGGGTCCACCGTCAGGCCCGAGGCCGGAATAGTGTACGCCGTGACGCCGGTCCGGCCCAGCGCGACCTTCATGCTGTCGGCAATCTCCGCCGTCGAGCCGGCGTAGGAGCCGTAGACAATCAAGGCACTCTTCACATCAGCCTCCTTGGCGTCCGCCGCCCCGGCCGCGAGTAGGACCATCGAAACGAGGAGGATTCTCTTCATCCAGGCCTCCTTTGGCTGCCGGCCTCGAAGTCCATCCTGTCCCGGCCGTAAGCTGTAAGCTGCAAGCCGTCTGCCGTCATCTGCAGCGTCTCGGTCAGACCGACCATTCTGTCATGCCGCGTCTTGACTTCGTTCAGAAATAGAGTGTCACTGACAATGCTCGTCTTGTCCCGGTACTCCTCCGCGGCAGCGTGCTAACGGTAGACGTCCTTCCGATGGCCAATCTTCACCACAAGCACTGTCCGGCGTTCATCCTCAACCGAGTAAACGACACGGTATGCTCCGTGTCGGATTCGATACTGGTCGGCTCCGGTCAGTTTCTTACACCCCCGGGGTCTGGGGTTGTCAGCCAGAGCCTGAATGTGTTCCGCCAGGTCCCGCCGAAGCTTACGACTGCCGACCGACTCCAGTTCCTTCAGCGCCGAAGGCTTGATGAAGACTTCATAGCCTGCCACGGCGCCTCAAATCCTTGACGGCGTCTGTGAATCGGATGTTCGGCTCGTGAGCGCGCTTCTCGAACGCGGCGATGTCTTCGGCATCCTCCTGAAGGCTCAAGCCGACCGCTTCATTGATGAGTTCAGAGATGGACTGGTCGGTCTCGGCAGCCTTCAGGCGCAGCGCACGGTGCACGCTGGGATTGAAATAGACTGTGGCTCTACGCAAAGCAGCTTTCATGACATCATCATAGCGTCATAGCGCTATAGTGTCAAACCGCCATCCGCTGGCCGTAAGCTGTAAGCTGCAAGCCGTCGGCTATCATCATCGTCTCGACCTGCCACGTTGGTTGGCCTCGACGGCCCCTGTCTGACAGCGCGGCATAAACCGCATGACGCTCATCGTCTGCCGATTCCCTCAACTGGAAACCGACGCCGAGTCGCCCTGAGCGAACGAAGTGAGTCGAATGGGTTTCTCATATCTGGTCACTCGCGGCCGACGGCCGCGCTGCGCCTTGAAATCGCCCGCGACAATGGAAGCTCTAATAGGTGACTGTCCCTAATTCTTCCCTACTTCTTCCTCTGCTGCGGCGACCTGGGCCGGACGCCGAGTACGTTCGGGATAGGCCACGTGCGGTCGTTTCCATCATCCTCTCTGAAGAACGTCTCGTAGCTCCCGAACATCTCGCGCTTCACTTTGCCGACATGCAGGTAGAGCTGGGCCTCGGACCCGCCTTCGAGATGCTGGGCCGCGACGATGCCGATGCCCGAGGCCAGGAGCTCGCGGTTCAGGTCGCGCATCGCGAACGGCGAGCGGCAGAAGATGAAGAGGATTCGACCCGCGTCGTCCTCGCCCAGCGCCGCCTCACTCCACCGCTTGCGCTGTTCGAGCCACACGCTCTCGCCCGGCCGTTTGATAAGCCGCAGGTTCTGGACTACGACGGTGTAGTCTCTCAGGATGCGCTTGATGGTAACTCCGGGCGCGTCCAGGTCGAAGATGCGAAAGGACGGAATGTCCCGGCCGTGTCGCGGGTTGAACGCCGCGACCGACTGGTAGTCGTTCACGTTGCGGCAGTTCACGTGCCTGCCGGAGCGGAGAAAGCCGGTGTGCGTCTTCCAGTCGGCGTCGAACATCCCGGCATTGATTGCGACCGTGAAGTTGTGGCTCTGGCACCACTCCCGGGCGGTGTGCCCGGTTGATTCGCCGCTCAGGCTCACGCCCATGAATTCGAACTCCCAGAGTTCGGGGTCGATGCGCACCACGGTAATCCGCGAGTTACCGATGCTGCTCGGCGTATGGGCGCGGAACTCCTTTAGTTCCATCCCGGGGGCAAGCGTCTTCCAGCCGGCAGCTTCGGCCGACACGGCCGACAGAAGTCCGAGAAGAAGAGCAACGCGTAGCATGTTCAGAACTCCGATTCCATTATCCGAGATGGTAGGTGGTCAGATAACTGAGTCAACAACAACGTGCGGCAGAGACTTCACCGGCCCGAACTCAGGACCGCGACCTTTGAACTGGCAGTCTAGTCGCGGAGAGCGACAGACTGACTGAGTGCCAGAACGCCAGTGGCTGATGGCCGGTCCGCCGCAACCGGCATGTCGTCCCAAGTCCGGCCCTCGAGTTCGCGGCCGTTGAGATGCTTGCGCGTACCGCCCCACTGCTTGAAGTAGAACGCCACGCCCGCCATCTCGCACTGGTTCCGGATGGAAAGAACCCACTCCTTCTTCATCGGCCGCGCCCCCGGCCCGGATTCTCCGCCGACAATCACCCAGTCGATTCCATCAAGCGGCAAATGCCCGACATCGTCTATCAGCGGCTCGACCGACAGGAACTTCGTCCGGGCGGGAGTCGCAACAAGGTCGGCGATGCGGTTCACATTCCGCGCGTCCTCGACCGTCACGCCCATCCAGACGTTGTCCGGCCACGGCAGGTCGGGTGCAAGCTGCTTCAGCCGCACGCTACGCTTAGTGAGCACCTGAAACCGGTGATGCCGGCAGGCCCTCATAACGTTGAATACGCGCCGGATGAATTCGGGAGGTACTTCCTCGTGGAACAGGTCACCCATCGAGCAGAGGAATACGTCGTGCGGTTTGCGCCACGACTGCGGGGTCAGCAGCTCCTTCTCGTGGGTCGTCACCTTGAAACCGTTTCGGTACTTCGCCATACCAGCGGCCTGCAGACGCAGCGCCATCCGTTCCGCATAGCAGTGCGCACAACCCGCACTGATGTGCGAGCAACCCGTCACCGGGTTCCAGGTTGCTTCGGTCCATTCGATGCTTGTGGTGTTCGACATTACACGACTACGTGCAGGCGGCTACTACCTCGGCGGGTAGAATACGCCGCCGACCATGAAGATGTCTCGAAACCTCCTGTGATTTCCCACGAAGAACACGGTGTCCCTGTCTGCACCACACATGACCTCAAGCCAATTGTGGCGGATATGCATGAGTCTCTGGTCGACGTCGGGATACTTGGTTCTCCAATGGTACCATGCTGCGGACAGTTCCCAATCGATTATGGCGATGTCGTGTCCGGGGCAGGCAGGTTCTTCGAGACACTTGAAATGGTACCTGAAGTTGTATGGGACTGGCTCAAGCGCTTGTCGCGTAGGATTAAGAAACGACAACTGCGCGTAGCAGGCCTGACGCCGGTCGCAGTCCCGCACGGACGCTTTGGTCCAACCAAAGTCAACTTCGCCCGGCCGAAATGCTCCCATAGACAGGCCATCGGTATTTTGCTTCCGCAGTATCTCGCAAAAGGAACCGGAGAGCGTGGGTAGCACCATAGCCTTTCGCCGTTCCCACTTGTTCTTCGTATCCACGAAGCCGCTCGGGCGGATGGAATCCACGTTCACTTCGCGGCTCTCGGGACGGCGGTCCTTGCTCGTCGTCCGGACCGACGCCTCAACGATGGCATACTTCCTAAACTTCCGGTCCTCATCCAAGTCGCGGAACGGAATAGGGTATAGACGGGTCCACTTGCCGCTTTCTACATCCACCCCGCCGACGCAGACTGTCTCCCCGCGTTTTGTGCTGGGGTTGGGAGTGGCCTTGATTGCTATCAGGAAGCGACGGGTCTGCCAGTCCAGGCTAGACGTGGCGGACCTCGAACTGACGACCGTTGCGCTTGGCTACAACGGCGGCCAGCAGTGACCGGTGACACAGCGCCGGGTCGCGCTCAAAGCAGAGCAGGCAGATGCGCTCGGAGATGGCCATACTGTACAGCTTCTCTACCGAACCGTCGACGCTGGCGAGATGTGCGCGGTACTGATTCGCAAGCAGGCCGAAGTCGCCCGTGTGTTTGTACTGCCGCCGCACCGGTGCCGGCGTGCCAAGTTCGCGCATGCCCACGTAATCGATGCCCTGTGCCGACAGCGTTCCGGATAACGCTGTCTTTGAGAAGCCTCGCTTGCGGCTGAGAGGAAGTTGCCTCACATCGACCACCTTTGTGACTCCGTTCCGGTGCAGCACGGCGACGAACTCGTCCGGGGTCCGACCCTCATAGCCGATTGTCAGAAGTGAAGTATCTGGCCGTGCCGTCACGTCCAAGATTAGCGCGTTAGCCAGTCGCGGTCAAGCCGCGCCGCGCGTGAGAAATCGCCTAACGTGCCACTGGGGATACGTGGTTCACGATAATGAACCGCGTGATAGGGTCAGAGTCCGGTTTGCATCACAAGACGGCTGCGCGAGACCGAGGAACGGAAAGCCGAAGCCCGCACTGGACAATGGCAACTGGTAGCCGGACACTCGCGGCGCAGCCGCGCAGCGCCCTGACTCAGCACACCGCGCCGCTATCCTTGGCTCATGGCCACGCACAAAGACTCCGGCTACCTGATTCCGGTCGAGCACCTTGACCGGGGAATCCTGCTGATTCGCGGACAGCGCGTGATGCTGGACGCAGACCTGGCTGCGCTGTTCGGCGTGAGTACGCGAGCCCTGAACCAAGCCATCAAGCGCAACCTCGACCGATTCCCGGCCGACTTCCTGTTCCAGCTTAGCCCGGAGGAGAAAGCCGAGGTTGTCACAAATTGTGACCACCTCTCGGGACTCAGGTTCTCCCACCACCTGCCGTTCGCCTTCACCGAGCACGGCGCGGTCATGGCGGCGACGGTCCTGAACTCCAAACGGGCAGCCGAAGTATCCGTATTCGTCGTGCGCGCGTTCGTGCGCATGCGCCAAATGCTTGCCGGTCACCGCCAGTTGGCCCTGAAACTGGCCGAACTCGAGCGTCGAGTGGCGACCCACGACACGTCCATAGACTCGCTGGTCAGCGCTATCCGCCAACTCCTGCAACCACCCGAGCCGAAGAAGAAGCGCATCGGTTTCGCCACCAACCCGGACGACAACATTATTGCCCACGACCGTCCAGCCCGCCGGAACCGCAGGCCGTAACCAGCTAACCGCCAGCCGCTGTCCGCCGTCTGCTACTGCAGACCGACGCTGCGGCGGCGGGACGCGCGGGTTCATTATAATGAACCACGTGGGGTGGGATAACGGATGAGGGACTAGGGGTCAGGGACTGGGATTAGGGATTGTCGACAGGGAACCGGAACCTGGCAAATGGGACATCGCGGTGAAGCCGCGTTGCGCCTTGACATCGCTCAGAAATATGGGAAGTGTCCCTCGCCAGTCCCCAGTCCTCAGCTTTCTTCCAGTCCCGGTAATCGCCCGGCGTTATGCCGAGCACCAGCTTGCCCATCAGATTGCCGAACCAACCTGACGGCGGAGCTTTGCCCGCAAACACGGCCGTGCTGACAGGCGAGAGCCCGTGCGCAACCAGGCCTGGGTACGCCTGCGCTGCCCTGCGCCTATCCTCTTTCACGGACGTTATCGTGATGCAGGCGGCAAAGATCGCCACCTTCTTGCGTCCCAGCTCGGCATGGTTGGCGGCGATGAACTCGCCGACCTTCGGATGCGGACGTCCGCCGTGGATTGCGGACCCGATGACAACGAGGTCATACGGCGACGGGTCCACCGTCAGGCCCGAGGCCGGAATAGTGTACGCCGTGACGCCGGTCCGGCCCAGCGCGACCTTCATGCTGTCGGCAATCTCCGCCGTCGAGCCGGCGTAGGAGCCGTAGACAATCAAGGCACTCTTCACATCAGCCTCCTTGGCGTCCGCCGCCCCGGCCGCGAGTAGGACCATCGAAACGAGGAGGATTCTCTTCATCCAGGCCTCCTTTGGCTGCCGGCCTCGAAGTCCATCCTGTCCCGGCCGTAAGCTGTAAGCTGCAAGCCGTCTGCCGTCATCTGCAGCGTCTCGGCCAGACCGACTATCCTGTCATGCCGCGCCTTGACATCGCTCAGAAATATGGGAAGTGTCCCTCGCCGCCCTCCTTCTGTTGCGGCGACCTGGGCCGGACGCCGAGTACGTTCGGGATAGGCCACGTGCGGTCGT
>CAZQZR010000037.1:0-25480 GCA_964597845.1 uncultured bacterium
CGATGGCCGTATCCGAAACAGCGTGCCAGGACGCCGACTCAGCCAAACGGAGTAATACCCAAGCGACAATAGCCGTCCTGTCCTGACCGCGCCCGGATTGCCGGGTTCTATTAGTTCCGTCTGGCGGTTCAGGTGACTCCGAACGTGGTTTGAGCAAGGGAGGTCTTGTGAAGAAGCTGCTCGCGCTCGCGCTGCTCTCGCTCTTGGCGTGCGACCTGTGGAAGAGTGAGTCCGTCCATTCCCGGCTCTTCGTAGTCCGGGTAGACACACTGTACGGCTACATCAATCAGTCCGGGCAGGTAGTCATCGATCCCCAGTACAGAGGGGCCGCGGATTTCTCCGAGGGCCTGGCCCGCGTGTCCGGGGGCCATCAGGATTCGCTTGGTCCGAGGTGGGGATTCATCGATGAGTCCGGCCACGAGGTCCTGAGCCAGCAGTACATCAATGCCGGGCCCTTTTGCGACGGCCTCGCCCACATCTCGGTGCCGGTCGGTGAGGAGCTACTCGTGGGGTACATCAACCGGGCCGGTGACACGGTCATCAAGCCGCAGTTCGAGAGCGGCAGAGACTTCTCGGAAGGGATGGCGGTGGTCAATGTCGGCGACTACTACCACCGCAAGTTCGGCTTCATCGACAAGACCGGCAGGTTGGTCGTCGGCTACCAGTTCGACGACGCCGACGGCTTCCGAGAAGGACTGGCACCTGTCAAAGTTGGCAATCAGTGGGGGTATGTAGATAGGACCGGCAGCTTTGCCGTCACGCCTCAGTTCAGCAGTGCGTCATGGTTCTCCGAGGGACTCGCGGCGGTCAGCGTGGGCGACTCGTGGGGCTACATCGACAAGTCGGGCAAGCTGGTCTTCAGCACGGGATTGCCTGCCGGCTGGTCGTTCTCCGACGGTCTGGCCCTCGTGTGGGCACTGCAGGGCGACATGCTGAAGTGGGGCTATATCGACGCCAGTGGACGGACGGCAATCCAGCCGCAGTTCGCTCTTGCCAGTGACTTCTCCGAGGGGCTGGCGGCGGTCTGCGACGGAAGCCGTTGGGGCTTCATCGACAAGACCGGCAAGTTCGTAATCAGCCCGCAGTTCCTCTGGGCGGACTCGTTCTCAGATGGTCTGGCCGTGGTCCAGGAACCGGTGACGCGCAAGCGGGGCTACATCGACAGGACGGGAGAATACGTCTGGGGCCCCAACTGATGGAGCCTTGAGTTCCCCGGCGCCCGCCGATTTGACATCGCCGCCCGCGGATTCTAGAATCGAACCATGCTCGAGTGTTCCAACCGTCTAGCATATGGAATAGATGACCCGCCCGGGATTCCCGAATGCTGAGTCCGCGGTACACCCGAGGCAGGCATGGAGGAGGAACTGATGAGCAGTAATCGCAAGCGGGTCCTCTTGATCGCACTCGTTGTTGCCGGACTCATGGCCGCAGGATGCCAGAATCCCGACAATCCGACCGCGGCCCTGGCGGTTGGTCTGAGTCTTGCGAAACACGAACTCCGGCCCGTCGATACGCTGACCGGCACGATCACGCTTCGGAACAAGACGCCGTCTTTCATCACGGTCCCATTCGCGAACGTGCAGCAGACCGAGTTGTTGTTCTACGACGCGGCCGACAGCCTCGTCTTCGTCGACCCCAGCGGGATGCAGCCCAGGCAGAGCACATTGGAGCTGTGGCCCTTCTGCTCGAAGGCTTACCCGTTCAGACTCCAGTCCACTCTCAGGCCGGGAGTTTACCGGGTGCGGGCGCGCCCGGCCGGCTACGAGGCACCCTACACCGAGGACGCTGTCGGAGTGACCGAGTAGCAGTCACGCCGGATTCTCCGCGTTGGGTACTTTGGGACAGACACGCTATTTCGGGAAGCTTCGGGACATCATGGCAGATTCCGCCCACCATTCGCGACTGCGCCGCGGCTCAAGCCCCAAGCCGCAAGCTTCAAGCCCTGAGCCGGCGGCCGCGGTCAGTCGTCCGCCGCACCCCCGCTTCTGACTTCCGATATCTGCATTCTGACTTCTGAATTCGTCTGCCCCGCCTGAGATTGACATCCCCGCCCGCGAGTCCTAATATGTCCGCGATGAGGCCCGGTGTCCTACTCTGTCTATTGCTGGCTGCGGTGCCGTTGGCCCTCGCCCATGAAGAGCCGCCCGGCCCGACCCGCATGGGAACCGTGACCGGACGTGTCATCGAGCATGGGCAGTCCGGCTCGGTCCTCAAGGGCGCGACGGTGCGTCTAGACTCTAACGGTACGCCTCTCGCAACAACGCTGACCGACAGCATAGGCACGTTCACGTTTGCCGCTCCGGGTCGGCTTCATGCGATCTACGGAGTCAACGTGGAACTCCCGGGGTGGGAGCGCGACGGGTACGGACATGGTCTCGTCACGATTCTGTCTGACTCGGTGACAAGGTTATCGGACTTCATCATGTGGCCGGCTCGATACTTCGATTGGACAACCTACAACGAGTTCATGTCCGCGCCTTCAATCGAGGTTCACTCCGTGAACAGTCGGGCAACGCAAACTCAAGAACGCGACTCCACGCTGCTCACGACCTACCGTCATTACCTGCATCCAACCGGGCCACTGGTTGTACGCATAGGAATAACTCCTCCCTGGCGGGACCTCATCGCAGAGCAGGAGGGCGTCGAAGCGTCTTGTCTGCCTGACCCGGGTTGGCCCGAGATCAAGGAATACGGCAAGTACCTGCTCGTCGACAAGGGACGCTGCCGCTTCATGCAGGTCCAGATGTGGCCAGACCGAACCGGCATGCGGGTGTGGGACGTAGACAGCATTGTGCCGGGTCGCCCCACCAAGGGTGGCTGGAGCAGAGGTACTGAGCAATCTATTGGCTGGCCAACGATGGACGGCCTGAGGGTCTACTTCCATCCTCATGGGGACGAGTTCATCAGCGCTTGGGGAGTCTGGACGCCCCTGTCCGATGGTCACGGGATCCAGAAGAGCCCGGAGGCGAATGCGGTTCCGCACGCCGGGACTCATGCTGAGAGAGCAGTCCCGCAGCAGGGCAATACCAACCCGCTGGCCGGAGAACAATCCACGGCGCCGCAGATGATTGCAGGCGAACCCGACATCCCGGTCGTCCCATTCTGGAAGGTCGACGTGAGGCCGCGGCCGATCAACATCCCAGCGCCCACCGATCCCGATCGGTTCCGGTCGAGCGGGGGCGGCTCCGTGGTCGAGGCGCTGCTGGACACCAACGGCTTGGTCATCGAGGCGCGGATACTCAAGCCTTCCGGCGACACGTCCTTCGACCGTTCCGCGGTGGAAGCGGCGTTGAAATCGAGGTTCTCTCCTGCGAAGCATCGGGACAAGGCGGTGCGGGTGTGGGTCTCCATCCCGTTCATCTACCACCTGAACTAGAGGAATCGGTGACAAACGGCTCGATTCCGCCCGCCGATTTGACAACCCCGCCCGCGAGTCCTAGAATCCAGCCATGACCGAGCCGAGGGCCGCTGTTCAGAATCCGGCCGTGCCAATGCTCATTCGACCCGTCTGCGACGATGACGTCGAGCCGCTGGTCCAGCTCACGCTGGCTGCCTTCGTGCGCGTATTTCGCACCTTCGAACAAGAGTTCGGACCCGCCATCTACGGTCTCATCTGGCCCGACTGGCGACAAAGCCAGCGCAGGGGCGTCGAGGCGCTCTGCCGGGAGCGTGACAAGCACCTGGTCTGGGTGGCCGAGTTGGACGGGGTCCCGGTTGGATTCATCGCCTGTGACCTGAACTTGAATGACCATGCCGCCGAGGTACAGCTTATCCCCGTTCACCCCGACTATCAGAATCGTGGCGTCGGTACGGCCTTGGACGCCTTTACCCTGGAACGCACGAAAGAAAGCGGCACGAAGCTGATCCACGTTGACACCGGCGGCGACCCTGCCCATGCGCCAGCACGGCGGTCATATGAGAAGGCCGGGTACGTCCCAATGCCATTGGTCCGGTACTTCAAGAACCTGTAACCCCGAATACGGCCCGACCTTGAAACGAGTCACTCGCGGATTCCCGAGGATCCCGGCTGGGCTGTCTGGTTTGCTACGGGATATTGCCATGGACTTTCCGACCGTCCTGAAGGACAACCTGGTCGGCATCTATCTCTGGGGTTCGCTTACCTACAATGCGTTCGACAAGCGCTGCAGCGACGTCGACTCAATCGTCGTGACCCGGAAAGATCTGACCGACGCGGAGTTCGTCGTACTGGGGCGCTGGTTCAGGCGGGCAGCCCGCCGCAACGCCTGGGTCCAACGGCTCGACATGCGATTCGTCATCGACCGGGAGTTCCTCGACAAGACGTCGAAGTGCTGCGGGTTCTACTCCGGTAGGCTTACGCGCCACGGTTCAGATGCCAACCCGATCATCTGGATGAACATCGGCAGGTGCGGGATAACTCTCTGGGGCAAGGAAGCGAAGAGGATCGCCCCGGCGGTCTCAGATCGGCGGCTGAACGATGCCCTGTTGCTGGAACTCGATTACCTGAGCGAGGACCTGACCAAGAACGCGGGTGGTCGCTCGGTGCGCGCGTTCCGGCACAACGCCTACGCGGTCCTGACCGCCTGCCGAATCCTGTACACCGCGCACAACCGAGTCATTGTCCCCAAGGACATGGCCTACGAGTGGGCGATTGCATCTATTCCTGAGGAGTGGCGTCCGGTGGTCGCGGCCGCACGCGTGAATCGCATCAGGAACCACGGCACCGCGACCCGCCGGCTGGAACGGAATGCCGCCGGCTTCGTCTGCTTCGTTCGGGAGCAGATACAAAGGACGCTGGCAGGCCGAGCGATGCACGAGCCATCAACGCAAACCGTGAGCCGTTGCCCGTGAACCGCATTTCGTGTTCTGGGAATCTGCGGATGATTCTCTCCGAGTCTTGGCGTTCTTGGCGCCCTTGGCGGTTCACATGCCCGGTTGGCGGTGGTAATTGGCGGGGGCGGGAAGCGGACACTGGGCCACGGTTCCCGGCGTGGCGACTTGCGCCGTTTGCATCGTTGACACCGGGGGGAGGGGCGGTAAGATGCCTTGGTCTTCTATGCAATTGTACGACCTGATTCGACGCAAGCGCGATAAGGGCCAGTTGAGCGCCGAGGAGATTGAGGCGCTGGTTTCGGCCTACGCGGCGGGCAAGGTGCCCGATTACCAGATGGCGGCGATGTTGATGGCCATCTTCATCCGCGGGATGTCTACCGAGGAGACCGCGGCCCTGACCCTTGCGACAATGAATTCCGGGGACGTGTTCGACCTTTCGGGCATCCCGGGACCGAAGGTGGACAAGCACTCGACCGGCGGCGTGGGCGACAAGGTGTCGCTTATCCTGGCGCCGCTCGTGGCCGCGTGCGGGGTGAAGGTGCCGATGGTCTCGGGTCGCTCGCTCGGCCACACCGGCGGCACGCTGGATAAGCTGGAGTCGATTCCCGGGTTTCGGACCGACCTGACCTACCGGCAGTTCAAGCGGCTGGTTGCGAGCCCGGGGCTGGCGATGATGGGGCAGACGAAGCGGATGTGCCCGGCCGACAAGCGGCTCTATGCGCTGCGCGACGTGACCGCGACCGTGGAGTCGATACCGCTGATTGCTGCGAGCATCATGTCGAAGAAGCTGGCCGAGGGAATTGACGGCCTGGTCCTGGACGTGAAGACCGGCCGCGGCGCGTTCATGAGCCGGACTACGCAGGCACGGATGTTGGCGCGGAAGATGATCGCCATCGGCGCGCAACTGGGCAAGCGGGTTGTCGCGCTCGTTACGGATATGTCCGAGCCTTTGGGCGAGGCGGTCGGCAACGCCATTGAGGTTGTCGAGGCGATTGAGGCGCTGAAGGGCCGGTGGCGCCCGGACCTCGAAGAGGTCACGCTCGCGCTCGGCGATGAGATGCTCGTCATGGCGAGGCTGGCCACGAACCCGGAGCAGGCCCGTCGTCTGTTGCTGCGGGCGCTGTCCCAGGGACAGGGACTTGAGAAGTTCCGGCGGATGGTCGAGGCCCAGGGTGGGGACCCGCGGGTTGTTGACGATTACGGTCTGCTGCCTCAACCTGCGTGCAGGGCGGAAGTCCGTGCAGAGTCAGCCGGGTTCGTGAGGAAGATCGACGCGTTGCAGGTGGGACTGGCCGGAGTCCGGCTCGGGGTGGGGCGGCAGGACCTTGATTCAAAGATAGACCACAGCGCTGGCTTCCTGTTCAAGAAGAAGGTCGGGGACAGGGTGGCAAAGGCCGACGTCGTCGCCGAGGTGCTGGGTTCGGATGAGACGAAGGTGAGGGAGGTGGCCGGGCTTCTTCCTGCGCTTATCTCAATCGGCAGCGGAGCGCCCCGGCGTAATGGTATGGTCATCGCCCGGCTGTCAGGGTCACGGACTCGGCGTCGGGCCCCTATGCGGCACCATTCTCGATTGTAGATTTCAGATTCGAGATTAGCTGACTCAGAGCTTGGCGGCTATCGCTCCGCTTCTTGCCTTTGCCATTTCCACCTTCTACTTTCCACTTGGCTCATGCGGTTCCCGTGGTTTGACATGCCCGATACCAGGAAATATACTGGGCAGGCAAATGATGAATGGCAAAGTGCGAATGGCGAAGTCCCGGCGGCGGAGTTCGGGTCGAGAGGAGCGGCATGGCAAAGAACCGGACTGAAGGCAGACTTGATACCGTCATCGGACCGGAAACGAGCGTTAGGGGAGACCTCAGGGTTGCCGGCGGCGTGCGGCTGGACGGCCAGGCCGAAGGCAACATGGACATCACCGAGACCCTGGTGACCGGCCCACGGTCGCTACTGAAGGGTGACGTGCATTGCCGGGACGCGGTAATCGCCGGCCGGATTGAAGGCAACGTCTTTGCGACCGAGACGGTGGAACTGCAGACCGGGGCGCAGGTCTTCGGCAACATTACCGGCAAGGGTCTTGTCATCCAGCGGGACTGCGTGTTCCAGGGCAACTGCTCGATGGTGCAGGGATCACAGCGGACATACGGATGACGGTAGGAGTCAGAAGGCAGAAATCAGAAGGCAGAAGTGCCTACGAAGAACGATGGACGATGAACGGAGAACTACGAACATGGAATTGAGTCTGGCAGGCAAGCGGGCGGTCGTGACCGGGGCCGGGTCGGGCATCGGCCGGGAGATTGCGACTCGGTTCAGCGCGGCGGGCGCCGCGGTGGCCGTGTGTGACGTCGTGAAGGATGCGGCGGACGAGGTCGCGGCTGACCTCAGCGGCAAAGGCGGGCGGGCCGAGGCCTACGCAGTTGACGTGTCCGACTTCGCCGCGGTGCAGCAACTGTGCGAGCGAATCGCGGCCGACCTGGGCGGTATTGACATCTTGGTGAACAATGCCGGAATCACGCGAGACAACCTGTTGCTGCGCATGAGCGAGGCGGAGTTCGACCGGGTGATTGCCGTGAACCTGAAGGGCACGTTCAACTTCACGAAGGCCTGTTTCCGCGGGCTGATGAAGAACCGCTGGGGCCGCATCATCAACATCGCGTCGGTCATCGGCCAGATGGGCAACGCCGGACAGGCAAACTACGCGGCGGCCAAGGCCGGGATTATCGGTCTGACCAAGTCCGCTGCCAGGGAACTCGCGTCCCGGAACGTCACCGTCAACGCGATTGCGCCGGGCTACATCGCGACCGCGATGACCGAGAAGCTGGATACGGCGGCGCGCGATGCGTACATCGCTGCAATCCCGCTAAAACGGGCCGGAACGCCCGAGGACGTGGCGGACGTCTGCCTGTTTCTGGCTTCAGACCTCGCGAGTTATGTTACGGGCCAGGTTCTGAGAGTTGACGGCGGGCTGCTGATGTAGCAGCCGGTAGCAGAGATGGAGGGGGATGCGTTCCGCATCCCCCTCGTTATTAGGTGCGACCGGCTAGACTGGGTACGATTTGGTCCAGCCGCAACTGTTGCACTTCACGGAGATTGCCGCGCAAGACACGCTGTCGTCCGGGCACGGCATCGGATGCGGCGCGCTGTCCGGGGTCGGGCCGACCGCCGGCGCAGTCCAGGTCCTGGCCAAAACTCCGTGGGCGTGACTATAGGTCGCGAGCACGCTCGACGGGCCGAGGCAGGCTGGGTTCTTACAGGTGATGTTGACGTCAGGCATCAGTGCCTCCCATTCTTTTGGTTCGACTAACGGCCATGTCTTGATATACCCGCTTGACGGCGACGGGCGGCAGCTTGTGTTTGGGCCTGCCCGCTGTCGACGTCGGTGCATCTGCCATATGGTACTCCTTCCGGCTGCCGCGTCTTCACGGCAGCGACATCTCTATCCTCCTCGGGGTAGACGCGGCCCTGCCAGACATCTATTCGACATGGTTGCCTGCAGTGCTGCAAGCAGGGCCGGAGTCTTGCCTTCCGACTGTCCAGCGTAGCGCCCGGCAGTTGTTTGTCAAGAGAAACTGACGCGGCTTCGTCTTGACATGGGCCAGCCTTTCCCTATCCTTGCAATACCACCATGGCGGACGACGCGCAGACTACGATGCGGGAATTGAGGCAGCGGTTGGCAGAGACCGGCACTGACTCCGGGCGTCTGGCTGCGCTGATAGAGTTCCGCGGCCGGATCGCCTGCCTGCCACGGGCCGAGGCCGAGGGGTATCTGAGGGAGGCGGTCGAACTCGCCCGGAAGACCAGGAACTTCGACGATATGGCGCGAGCCGGTATCAAGTTGAGCGAACTGTGCCGGAACGCCGGGGACATTGCGGCCAGCCTGGAGTGCGCGGGCTACGTACAGGAGGCGGCCGGGGCGACCGGCAGCCGGAAGCACGAGGGGTCGCATTTCTTCCTGCTCGGCCGCGCCCATCAGGACCGCGGGGACTACACCCAGGCACGCGAATACTACGAGCGATGCCTGAAGGCATGGCGTCTGGCCGCACATACGACTGGCGTACGCGCGGCTTTGAACCAGCTTGGCAGCCTGCTCGAGCTGCAGGGACAGGCGTCCGAGGCGCTGGAATACTACCAGGAGTGCCTGAAGATTGACGAGGAACTCGGTGACGTTGCCTATGGCCCGCTCCTCCAGTACAACATCGGCGAGGCGCTGGCGCGTCTGGGGAGGTGGGAGGACGCGGTCGAGTCCTACTATCGCGCCATTGCGCTGAGCGAACGACACCGGATGCCGTCCCTGCGCGCAACCGCGTTGAACTCACTCGGCGAGCTGTTCCTTGAGCGTGACAAGTCGGCCAGGGCGATTAGCATGTTCTCGATGGTTGTGGAGGCGGCGGAAGAGGGCGAGGTGTTGCCCGAGACTCTGCACGAGTCCATGGGTAACCTTGGCCTTGCCCATCGGCGACAAGGCGACTTTGCCAGTGCCAGCCGGGCATACGAACACGCGTTGGAGGCGGCCGAGCAGTCCGGCGACCGCCGCGTCGTTGCGATTGTCCTGTGGCGCATGGCCGAGCTGGCTCTGGACCGGGGGGAATTAGACCGCTGCGAAGAACTGGCGGAAAGGTCGGCCGCGGTTGCGCGGGAGGTCGGGCTCCATTGCGAGGAAGCCCAGGCGCTGAGGGTCAAAGGACTGTTGCACGCGGCTCGCGGCGAGGCAACCCACGCCCGAGACTGCTTCGAGGAGGCGCTGGTCCTGCTCCACGATTTGGAGGAGAGCTGTGACCTGGCGCGGGTCCGGTTCCACTACGGCCGATACCTGCTCGGCCAGGGCGAGCGGGCGTCCGCGGTGACGCAGTTGAAAGCAGCGTCGCGCGTGCTCCGCAAACTGGGCATAGTCGCAGAAGGACACGAGGTGAACCGGTTGCTCTTCCAGCACGAGATTGGCGTGGATAGTGATATGGCGCTGCTGCAGGGTATATCCGGGCTGGCGTCGCTCGGGGTCGACCCGCAGGTGCTGCTCGAGCGGGCAATCGGGCTGCTGCTCGAGGCGCTCAAGTTCGACCGCGCCGCGATTATCGTACGCGCCCGGCCGGTGCTGGTTGTGGGTAACCCGAATCTGGACCAGGTCCTCGCTCTGGGCGCGAGCCAGCAGCTCGTTGTTACCGGCTCGATGCTGAGCTGGCCCGTGCGGTACGGGGGGAGTCTGCTCGGCCGCATCTACATGGAGCGAGCCGTGCCCGGGACGGTCGAGCACAATCACCTGGTCCTGGACACGATTGCCACTCTGCTTGCGGCTCCGATTCACCGGCTGGCCGAGATGTCGGTCTGTGCCGTGGAAGAGAAGCCGGGGCTGGCCGGGCTGCGCTACCGGGGCGTGGTCAGTCGGAACCCGCGGATGGCGGAGGTGCTGGCCACGGTCTGCGCGGCGGCGGGCAATGACGTACCGGTCCTTATCTGCGGTGAGAGCGGCACGGGCAGGGAACTCATCGCCCGGGCGCTGCACGAGTCCGGCGACCGGGCCGGCAAGCCGTTCGTTGCCGTCAACTGCGCGGCCGTGCCGGAGAATCTGCTCGAGGCCGAGCTCTTCGGCTTCGAGAAGAGCGCCGCGACCGGGGCGGCCGTGCACAAGGGCCGGTTCGAGATGGCCGACGGAGGAACCGTGTACCTGCGCGAGATCGGCGGCATCAGCCCGGCGCTGCAGGCCAAGCTGCTCCGGATGTTGCAGGCGAAGATCTTTGAGAGGGTCGGTGGACGCTCTTCCATCGGAGTAGACGCGCGGGTCGTTGCCGCGACGAATCAGGCAATCGGCGAACTCGTCTCGCAGCGGAAGTTCAGCAAGGACCTCTACTGCCGGCTCAACGCGGTAGAGGTGCTGCTGCCGCCACTGCGCGAGCGGCCGGAGGATATTCCTGACCTGGTGCGACATTTCATCCGGCGCAGCAACCAGGAATTCGGCCGGAACGTTGCCGACGTGAGCCCGGAAGTGATGTCCCGACTCACGACGTACCGTTGGCCCGGCAACATCAGTGAGCTTGAGGGTGTTGTCGAACGTTCGGTGCTGCTTGCTCGTGGCGATACGGTTCAACTCGACGACCTGCCACCGAGTCTCCATGCTGAGCCGCACGCCGTTGTGTAGGACCAGCCGGGCGAGCAGCGAGACACAGGCGCGTAGGACAGAACAAGGCCACCGGCAGCCGGTTCGCGCGACCGTGTCCGGGTAACTCTCGATGAGAGCACGGAGGGGAGAGGACCGACGATGCCCGATGGTGGGGCAAGCCATAAGCCAGCCGCGACTGTCATCCACGACCTGCCGGCAGGCGCTGTGGTATTCGACGCGATCGGGCGGAGGGCTACTAGCCCGAGGTCCGGCGTGTACTTCGTGCGCGAAGAGCCGCAAGCCGCAAGCCACAAGCCACAAGCTGTCCGCAAGGTCGTCCTGCAGCGGTAGCGGGCGCAGGCGCCAAACTCCAAACCCTAAACCCTAAGCCCGAAACCGGAATCTGTGTAATCTGCGTAATCTGTGGATAGTCCTTTCGGGACCTTGGCGGTTCACTCCCATCCGTCCGCCTCCGTCATTTGCCATTTCCACTTTCCCCTTCGCCTCTTGGCGGTTTCCACATCGGTATCGTCTGCGGAAACCTCTCGTTCATCGGGGAGGTTTGACTGACGTGGCTGGTCGTGTAGGCTTCGGCCTGTGAGAATTGTCGTTTCGGCCGGTGAGGCGTCGGGCCGGGCGATGCTTGACCAGTTCAGGCTGGAGATGGCAAGGCTCGAACCGGGCTGCGAGGTCATCAGTCTGCAGGACACGGCCGAGCTTGGGCCGGTGTTCGGGTTCGGTGCAGGTCTGCGGGCCGGGCCGAGGCTGGGTGGGCTGCTCGGCCGGGCCGAGGCGTCGGTCATTAAGCTCAAGCCGGACGCGGCCGTGCTTGTTTCATTCTCGGGTCTTCACCTGCCGCTGGGTAGGCGGCTCCAGCGGCACGGGATACCGGTGCTGTATCTTGGGCCGCCGCAGGTCTGGGCCTGGGGCGGGTGGCGCAAGCGGCGGTTGAGGAGAGCAGCGGACAGGGTCGTGTGCCTGTTCCGGTTCGAGGAGGAACTGTTGCGCCGGGCCGGCGTGAACGCGGCGTACTTCGGGTATCCGCTACTGGACAGCGTGACGCCCGGGCTCGGCCGGGCGCAGGTGCTTGAGAAGTTGGGCTTCGGTCCGGACGAGCACTATGTCGTGTTTCTGCCCGGGTCGAGGCCTTCGGAGACTGGTTATCACGTGCCGCTGTTCCGGGCCGTCTTCGAGCACCTGCGCAGGCAGGCGCGCGGGGTGCGGGGAGTGATGGTAGTCCTTGAGGAGGGGAGAAGGCAGGAGGCAGAGGTGGCCGAGAGCGGGATGGTGGTGGTGAGCCGGGACCGGTATGATGTGATGCGCCATGCCGACTGCGCATGCGCGGTCTCCGGCACGGTCACCGCAGAGCTCGCCATCATGGGCGTACCGATGGCGGTCTGCTACCACTTGCCGCGGTTGTCGCGCGTGCTGGCCCGGGTGCTGGTGCGCACGCCGCACTTTGCCTTGCCGAACATCCTGGCCGGGACGCTCCTCGTGCCGGAGGTGCTTGAGTCTGAGCCCGAGGGGTTGGCGCGAATGCTGGGCCCGCTGTTGCGGGATTCGACGGAGCGGCGGCAGCAGGTCAAGGGGCTGGCCGGCGTCGCGTCGAGTCTGGGGCCGCCCGGTGCGATGGCGCGCATCTGCCGGCTGGCGACCGGAATGGAAGAAGGGGAAAGTGGAAAGGGGGAATGGCAAAGTAACGCGAGGAAAGGGTAAACCAGGGACGGAAAGGGGACAAAGGAGAAAGGGGAAATAACGAAGTGGCCAACGGAATGCGAAACGGACGCAGGTTTGGGGGCCGTAAGCTGTAGGCCGTAAGCTGTAGGCTCACGGGCTGTCAGCTTGACTTCGAGGTGGGTTTGAATATCCTTGAGTACCAATGGCACATGCATATACGCCCGGTCTGAAGGTGACCGCGCGGACCATGGTCCGCAAGCAGCGCCGGCTGCCTCTGCCCGGCGAAACCCTGGTTGACAAAGGTGACAATGTGAAGGGCGATGACATCGTTGCCCGCACCGCCCTGCCCGGGAACGTCCAGACGGTGAACGTCGCCGGTCTGCTCGGGGTCCCGCCCGAGGACGTGCCGGGCCTGATGATGAAGAAGTCGGGCGACGCCGTGGCCAAGGATGAGGTGATGGCCCTGTCCAAGGGATTCTTCGGCCTGTTCAAGTCCGAGGTGAAGGCGCCGGTTGCCGGTACGGTTGAGAACGTTTCGTCCATCACCGGACAGGTGATCCTGCGCGAGCCGCCCGAGCCGGTCCAAGTCGACGCATATGTCGAGGGCGTGGTGAGCGAGGTGATTCCGCGCGAGGGCGTGGTGGTCGAGACCGAGGCGAGCTTCGTGCAGGGCATTTTCGGCGTCGGCGGCGAAGTGCGGGGCGTCATCCGGATGATTGTGGACGAGCCGGACGTGGTTGTGACTGCCGCTTTGATTCCGGAAGACTGCAAGGGCCAGGTGCTGATTGGCGGGTCGCTCGTGAAGTACGAGGCGATCGAGCGGGCCGTGAAGCTCGGGGCCAAGGCAATCGTGGTCGGCGGCATCGAAGACGCGACCCTGCGTTCGTTCCTCGGGTACGACATCGGAGTGGCGATTACCGGTTCGGAGAAGAAAGGCCTGACCGTGGTCGCGACCGAGGGGTTCGGTGAGATGCGCATGGCGCAGAGGACGTTCGAGCTACTGAAGTCGCTCGTGGGTAAGATGGCGTCGGTCAACGGCGCGACTCAGATTCGGGCAGGCGTCATCCGACCCGAAGTGATTGTGCCGTCCGATACGAACCTCGGGGAGATGAAGCAGAGCACGGCCGAGGGCGGGCTGGCACTCGGGATGCCGGTGCGCATCATCCGCCAGCCGAACTTCGGCAAGATCGGCACGGTGACGAGCCTGCCGGTCGAGCTTCAGACGATTGAGACCGAGGCCAAGGCGCGGGTGCTCGAGGTCGAACTGGAAGACGGCAAGCGGGTGCTGCTGCCCAGGGCCAACGTCGAGATAATCGAGAGCTAGCGCTTGCGTGTTCCGACATCCGTCGCTGCCGCTCCACGGGGACTGCCCTCGCATGGGCACTGTCCCCAAACCCCAAGAAATCAGGTTAGCGTCCCCAGATTATTGGGGGCGGTGTGTCTGCTCGCGGGCCTTGCGGCTGCCGGGCCGACCGGGTTCTCGTCTCTCAAGATCCTGCCCGGCGTGCGGGAGGCCGGGATGGCCGGGACCGGTGCAGCCTCGGCTTTCGGGCCGCAGGCGATAACTCTCAATCCCGCAGCCGGCGCCGGAGTGGCCGGATTCGCCGCGGTTGCTTCCTACACAAAGTGGATTCTCGATACTCACCACCAGTCTTTGTTTGTGGCCCGGAACTTCTCCGCGCTCTGCATCGGCGCAGGTGTTTCTAGTTTTTCGGCCGGCGAGTTCGAATACCGGATCAACCCAACCGAGGACCCAATCGGTACTTTCACTCCGACCGATTTCACCGCGTATCTGAACCTGGCGCGCCCCATCGGCAGCATGGTGCAGGCTGGACTGACCGGGCGGTACTTCTACTCACGTGTATACGACAATGACGCGGCGGGGCTCGGGATTGACGGCGGGGTCAGGGTGATGCCGGTCAAGCGGCTGACGGTCGGGGCGTCGGTTGTCGACTTCGGCAAAACGATGACCTACGAAAGGGAAGTGTTCTGGCTGCCGACCCGGGGCCGGCTGGGAGTCAGCTATGACCTGGTGCCGTTCGAGCATGGGCGGGTGACCCTTGCCGCAGACGGCTCGTATTTCTTCTACAGCGGAGTGCAGGGGGCCGTGGCCGGGCTTGAGTTCGCGTGGAGCGAGGTCGTTGCGCTCCGAGCCGGGTACGACTTTCTATCCCAGGCGAACCACCTGAACTTCGGGCTGGGCCTGCGGGCCGGCGTGTTCCGCTTCGACTACTCTTTTTCAGCAATGAACCTTGACCTGGACGGCGCTCACCGCGTCTCGGTCGGGTTCGGTCGCTGAGAGGACAGGTCAAGGTTAAGGTGAAGGTCAAGGACGTGGAACCTTCCGAATCTCAACCTCGACCTCTACCTCAACCTGTGTCTGATAATGGCTGAAGGCTGGCTCGATTTCGAGCAACCGCTGGCCGACCTGGTCACGCGGATGGAAGAACTGGCGGCGATCGGCGCCAAGGACGAGGTCAAGCGGCTGCAGGAGCAGATCGAGAAGCAGAAGGCCAAGCTTTACTCCGAACTGACCCCGTGGCAGCGAGTCCTCCTCGCGCGCCATCCGCGACGGCCCTATCCCCTTGATTACATTGAGCGGATGGTGAGTGACTTTACTGAGCTGCACGGCGACCGCGGATTCGCCGATGACCCGGCGCTCGTCGCCGGCATCGGCCGGATTGACGGCATCGGGTTTGTCGTGCTCGGACACCAGAAGGGGCGGGATACGAAGGAGAAGCTCTACCGCAACTTCGGGATGCCGCACCCGGAAGGCTATCGCAAAGGAATGCGGGTGATGGAGCTTGCCGCGCGGTTCGGTTTGCCGATACTTTCCCTGGTGGACACGCCGGGTGCGTACCCCGGCGTTGGCGCCGAGGAGCGGGGACAGGGCGAGGCGATTGCCCGGAACCTGCGCGACATGGCAATGCTCGAGGTCCCGATTGTCGCAGTCATCACAGGCGAGGGCGGGTCAGGCGGCGCGCTGGCGATTGCCGTCGGCAACCGGGTCCTGATGCAGGAAAACGCGGTCTACTCCGTCATCACCCCGGAGGGTTGCGCCTCTATTCTGTGGCGGGACCCGTCCCGGGCCGGGGAAGCGTCCGAGGCCATGCGGATGACCGCGCGCGAGCTCAAGGGGTTTGGCATCATCGACGAGGTCGTTCCGGAGCCGCTTGGCGGCGCACACCAGGACTGGGACGAGGCCGCGCGGCTGCTGAAAGATGCGGTCATGATCAACTACCGCGCGCTCGCCGGCCAGACCGGATCGGAACTGGTGGACGGCCGGGTTTCCCGGTTCGAGGAAATCGGCGCCTACGCATGAGCAGAATTATCCGCAGATTACGCAGATTTCACAGATTCCCCTCCAGCCTGAACCTCTGAACCCCAGAACCCTGGAACCCCAGAGCCCCCGCCCCCCCGCACTGTCCGACAGCGGCCGCGGAGGCCAACCCTTCCACTCCGGGTACGTCGCTATCGTTGGGCTGCCGAATGTCGGCAAGTCCACCCTGCTGAACCGGCTGCTCGGTACCCACCTTGCGGCGGTCGCGCCCAGGCCCCAGACCACCCGGCACCGGCTTCTCGGCATTCTGAACGGGCCCGGGCACCAGGCGGTCTTCTTCGATACCCCGGGCTTGCTCGACCCGAAGTACGCCCTACAGCAGCACATGAAGCGCGAAATCGACCTGGCTTTGAACGACGCCGACCTGGTGCTGCTGGTACTTGATGCTTCGCGGCCGGTCGAGGACGCTGCTCTCTTCGCCGGTCTGGCTGCCGGCCGAAGGGCGGTGGCCGCCCTGAACAAGGTGGACCTCGTTAAGGAGAAGAAGGACCTGCTGCCCGTGGTGGAGCGGCTGGCCGGGGCCGGACTCGCCGACGTGTTCATGGTGTCGGCACTCATCGGCGGCGGGATTGAGGAACTGAAGGCAGCCATCGTTGAGCGTCTGCCCGAAGGCCGGCCTTTTTATGCGCAGGATGCGATGGCCGACCGGCCGGAACGGTTCTTCGTGGCGGAGTTCATCCGCGAGGCGGTGTTCAACCTCTACGGCGAGGAGATACCCTATTCGACGGCGGTGGTCATCGAGGAGTTCAAGGAGCGTCCCGGCCGCAAAGACTATGTCCGTGCCAACATCTTCGTCGAGCGCGACTCCCAGAAGGCGATAATCATCGGCCGCGACGGCCGCGCGCTGAAGCGGGTCGGGACCGAGGCGCGGCGGAACATAGAAGGCTTCCTCGGCCGTCCGGTCTTCCTGGAGCTCTGGGTCAAGGTCGCCGAGGCCTGGCGCAAGGATGAGCGGTTCCTCCGCGAGAACGTCTACGGCCGCGAATAGGCCGGCAGGGACACCAGACCAGCCCTTAGGACACGACCGGTTCAGGCCCGACGCCCGATTCGCCAATCACCATTCTCGAACTGGCAGATGAGCCACCGCCCGCGCCCCGGCGGGGGCATGACCGAAACCCGTCTGGGGTTTCGGGTCGCGTCCCAAGCCGTCCGCGGCCACCGAAGTCGACGGCCGGTCGTGGTCGCAGCATCGCCGAGGCCGTTGGTCTGACGTCCGCTGCCGCAGCCGCACGCGGCGAAACAGACCGCAGACGCCAGACCGTTCGTCTCAAGTGGACACTGACCGTCACTCGCAGTCAAGCGTTAGTCTCTGCAGCGAACTCGCAAGAGCCAGCGTCGCGTAGCAGCACTTTCCTCCGGGCAAAGACCCCAAGAGCCCACGCAACCGGGCACCAGACTGGCCGTTATAAGTATCAGCATGGAATTCACTCTCAGGTCGGCCGTCAGATTCACTCTCATCTTCACCCCTAGCATGACTCCTGCCTTGACCCTCAGCTTGACCCCTAGGTTCATCCCAATAGTAACCCCTAGATTCACCACGAGTCTTACTCTAAGAGCGAACCTGACAATGACCCCAAAGGTGTATCCCAATATGAATCCATAGGTTACCCTTATAATCACCCTGAGATTCGTGCTTGGAGTCACCCCTGGTTCCACTCCCTGATTCAATAGGGGGGCAGTCCTGGGGGTCGTCCTGGGGGTGAATCCGGGGGTGAATATAGGGGTGAATCTTGCAGTCGAGGGTTGAATCAACTATCCTGATGCGTAGTGAAGTCACTTAAAGGCAGCCTTTTCGGTTAATTAGCAGTGTTAGAACGGACGTAAACTATGGCAGATTCGACTAGGCAAATCGAGGCATAGAATGCGAAGGCCGCCTCGGAACGGACCAAGCAGGTTCTGGAATCCCGGCATGCGGACATGCAGCGCAGGTACGCGGAGGCGAAGGTTGCGCCCTGCTCAATTGAAGGTCAGATAGAGACCACGTTGGACGCGCAAGGCGTCCACACTCCCGCGCCGTAGGGCGCGGGCTAACAGCTAACGGCTCACTCCTAACTCGGGCGCTTCGCGCCCGCTGTTCTTGCCGCGGTCCGCACCGAGGTCTTCAACATCGGCGAGCCGGCAAAGAAGTAACCCTGCCCCGGTTCTTGGGTTGACCTCTGCGGCCGTGAAACGAGCCTGGGCTGGTCTCGCGACCCCGCCTTTGGAGCTTGGGGTTTGGTGTTACCGCGTGGCAGCGCGGCGCAGTCAGCCGTCAGTCGTTCTTGGCCGTCAGCTCACACCCGTGCCGCCCCTGTGTACTGACTACTGTGTACTGTATACTATCCGCGGGCTGTAGGCTGAAAGCTGTCAGCTCACTCGCGCCCTTGTCCCAGCACCCCCAACAGCGCACGCTCCAGCCCCCGCAACAGCGCTTGCCCCAGCTCCTGCAACAGGCCAACCAACAGCAGCCGCTCCTGCTCCTGCAACAGCTCTCAGTCCTGCACCTGCCCCCTTTTTCGCACAATCCATTCGACCCTGTGCCCCTCACTGCAACCTGCAAACCGACCCTGAGTCGCCCTGAGTGAGTCCGACGAATCGAAGGGTCTCTTCGACCGGTCACTGCAAACCGGCGCTGTGCCCCCCTGAACGAAGTGAGAGGGTCTCTTATCTCCGGTTCCTTGCGCCCAACGGCCGCGCCCGCCATTCTGCATTCTGACGTTTGCATTCTGACCTTTGACTTGGCGGCTGCGCCGCCCTCGCCCTCGCTCCGGCACCTGCAACAGCACCTTGGCTAGGTGCTTCGTACTCTATCTCCTTGTCCCTCTTTTCTTGTCTCTTTCGGCCTCACTCACCCGCTTGACCGCTGTCCTTTGCTTGACTTTAGCCCGTTTTCCGGCTATACCATCGTCGTGATTGACCGAGTCTCCGTTACTTCCTTTGGACAGCCGGCACTCGCCAATCGTCACTCGGAGATGTAACCGTGTC
Organism: uncultured bacterium; assembly: GCA_964597845.1. Taxonomy (GTDB): domain Bacteria; phylum Hydrothermota; class Tepidihabitantia; order Tepidihabitantales; family Tepidihabitantaceae; genus UBA2258. The sequence goes on from CAZQZR010000037.1 coordinate 18,882, forward strand.
TGGCAAGCTACCGACCATCATCGACAACCAGGGCGAAATCACCTTGCGTGACGCCATTGCGCAGATTGCCCAGACCACGAAAGACATGGACGTGGCGACCGGGTTCTTCGAACTGGGCTCACTGCTGTCGCTCGATGGCAACTGGCAGAAGATCGGCAGGATTCGAATCCTCCTGGGTGACGCTGCCAGCAGGACGACGCGCAAGGAGCTTATTGATGCCTTCCGTCGAGGAAACGACAACTCGCTTGAGGCGTCGAAGGCTTCGGACGACTCACTGACCGGCATCGAAGCGATTCGTGCCGCGCTTGCCTCCAAGCAGATTGAGGTTGGTGTGTACACCCGCTCGAAGTTTCACGCCAAATGCTACATCTTCGGTACGGAGCCGCCCAACCCCGTGGACTTCGCCATCATCGGCTCCAGCAACTTCACCCGACCCGGTCTCAACACCAATGTGGAACTCAACCTTCTGACTACTGACCAGGTTCACATCAAGGAGCTCGCCAACTGGTTTGCTGCGATGTGGAAGAACGCAGACGGTGAGCTACTCAATGACGAAGCGGTCCGGCTCATCGAGCGCCACACCCGTGAGTTCTCGCCGTTTGAGGTCTACGCCAAGGCGCTGTACGAGTTCCTTTCCGGTCGCGAAGCGCCGGTCACCGATTGGGAGCAGCGCGAGAGCCGGGTCTGGCCGAAGCTCTCCAAGTACCAGCAAGACGGCTATCGTACTGCAATCGAGATGGGGCAACAATGGGGTGGCGCTCTCGTCTGCGATGGCGTCGGACTCGGCAAGACCTATATCGGGCTGATGCTCCTGGAACGTTTCGTCCACGACCGCAAACGGGTCCTGCTCATCGTGCCGAAGTCGGCTCAGGCGAGCGTCTGGGAAAGGCACTGGAAGCCGTCGGACAAGAACCCCGATCCGCTGCTCAAGTATATCTACCGCACCGAGTACGGACAGATGTTTTCAACCCGCCGCCATACCGACTTCGGCCGCGACAGCACGGTCCCGCCGGACAAGCTCGTTGAGCTCAGCCGCGATACCGACGTCGTGATAATCGACGAGGCTCACCACTTCCGCACACCGTCGTCCAATCGTAGCATATTGCTTACGCGCCTACTGCGCGAGGGCAACCCGAAGAAGCAGGTATTCCACCTCACCGCGACGCCGGTGAACAACCGACTGCTCGACCTGTACAGTCTCATCAGCTACTTCGCGCCGGAGAAGAACCACTTCGCGCGCATCGGTATCCACGATTTTCGGCGCGTGTTCTCTGGCCCGGACCGGCAGTTCGAGAACGCAATCCAACTCGGCGACTGGTCCGACCTGCGCGCGGTCGAGAAGTTCCTCGGCGAGCAGCCGATATTCAAGGCGATACTCATCCAGCGCAGCCGGAAATACGTGAAGGCATCCGAGGAAGGTCGGGCCAATGAACCATCGTTCCCGATGCGCCAGCGGCCACGTGTGGTCCAGTATTCGCTCAAGAAGGTCTACGCGTCGATCTACGACGAAATCAAGCAGGCCTTCAACCGAGACGCGCCTTTCCTGAACCTCGCGCTCTACCACACCGAGGCATACCGGAAGGGCGAGAAGGGCGAGAAGAAGCTGCTTGAGCAAAACCAGGTCGTTGGCCTGATTCGCACCTTGTTGCTCAAGCGACTTGAGAGTTCCTACAAGGCATTCGAGGCCTCGGTGGAAAACCTGCTGGCCAACATGGCTGGGTTCCTCAAGGCCTATCGGACCGATAAGTTCGACGGCTGGGTTACGGCCAACGACCGGTACTGGAAGCGCATCAAGGACCACCAGCGCGAGCGACTTGAAGTCTCCAAAGACGAGGACGAGGAAGAGAACGACCTGCCCGAGTCCCTGCGGATAGACCCCTCTGAGCATGACATGGATCGGCTCTTAGCGGACGTGGTCGAGGATATGAACGTGCTACTGGAGTTCTTGGCCAAGATTGCCAAGCGGTTCTACACGGACGGCGACAAGGAAGACCCGAGCAAGGATGACAAACTCCAGAAGCTACTTGCCCTGCTGACCGGCGAACCAGAAGAAGGCGCGCCTGATATCCGCGGCCACAAGGTCGCCATCTTCACCGAGTTCCGCGCCACTGCGCGTTACCTCTGGCACCAGTTGCGCGACGTGGCCGGCCTGCCCAACGTCGAGGAGATCGATTCCACCCGCAAGCTGAACCGCGAGGAAGTCATCCGCCGTTTCGCGCCGTACTACAACTGTGAACCCGGCCAGGTGAAGGACTACCTGAAACAGCCCATCGACATACTCGTTTCGACCGACGTGCTTTCCGAGGGCCTGAACCTGCAAGACGCCTCGCTGCTCATCAACTACGACATGCACTGGAACCCGGTGCGACTGATTCAGCGCATCGGCCGCGTGGACCGCCGGCTCGACACCGAAATCGAGAAACGGCTCAAGCGGCCCAAGCTGCTCGACCGGAAGATATTCTTCTGGAACTTCCTGCCGCCCAAAGACCTCGAGGAAATCCTCGGCCTGTTCCGCCGAGTGACCGGCAAGGTGCTGCGCATCAACGCCGCGCTCGGCATCGAAGGTGCGCTGCTTACGCCCGACGACCCGGATATGACATTGAAGGAATTCAACGAGGCCTACGAGGGACACGAGAGCACGGAGGAGAAGTTGCGGTTGGCGTTGGAGGCAATCGAACGCGAGCATCCAGATCTGTACGTGAGCCTGCCGACGCTGCCCAAGCGTGTGTTCTCCGGCCGCAAGTGGACACAGGAACTGAAGCTCAAGCCGGGCGTGTTCTGCGCCTACCGCATCTGGAACGACGCCAACAAGGCAACCTCTGAAGTCCGCTGGTACTATCGCGAACGCGAGTCCGGCGCGATTCACGACGGCATCGAGCAGATTTGGCCCGCAGTACGCTGCGAGCAGTCCGAGAAGCGCAAAGTGCGACTCGGCGTCAAGGAATTGGCCTCGGAGCGAGAGGCTATCGAGCAAGGCCACGTCCACAAGCTCATGCGCGACCGCGGCCTGCCGCTAACTGTGAAGCCCGAGCTTGTCTGCTGGCTGGAGGTGAGTTGACCGGTCAGCGTCTCCGCCCTTCGGGCGGCTACCGCGAGCTGCGTTCGTTCCAGGTGGCGACCATCATCTACGATGCCACCGTGGCATTCTGTGATCGGTTCGTGGACAAGCGGTCGCGCACCCACGACCAGATGGTGCAGGCCGCACGCAGCGGCCGGCAGAACATCGCCGAGGGCAGTCGCGCCTCCGCGACCTCAAGCCAGACCGAGTTGCGGCTGGTGAACGTCGCCCGCGCTAGCCTCGACGAACTGCTGCTCGACTACGAAGACTTCCTGCGTCAGCGCGGCCTGCGGCAATGGGCCAAGGACGACGCGGAGGCCCGCAAAGTCCGCGCGCTGGGCACTCGCAAGCCGACCGATACGACCGCTCCGTCGGATCAGTCCGATTATTCCCAGTGGCTCGCCTCCCCCGACCCCGCAGTTGTCGCCAATGCGGTAATCTGTCTGATTCACCAAGCCAACTACTTACTCGACCGGCAAACCGCAGCCCTTGAGCGCGGGTTCGTGAAGGAAGGCGGCTACAGCGAGCAGCTTGCCGCGGCGCGCATCGCCGAGCGGAACAAGGCTCTGTCCGATCAGTCCGCTCCGTCCGATCGGTCTGATTCTCTTCCTGCCTGTCCTCTCTGCGGCAAACCCATGACCCTGCGGACCGCCCGCAAGGGCCCGCATGCCGGAAGCCAGTTCCTCGGCTGTTCAGGATACCCCGAGTGCCGAGGCACCCGCTCATCAGACGGATCCGTCCGCTCCGACCGATCCGTCGGATAATCCCTTGGCTACTCCCGACCTCCTCGCCTCCGCCCTCGCCAACGCCCGCGACTTCCCGTCCTTCGCCCGCGACCTGCTTGGCGACTGCCTGCGCTGGCCGCTCGGCGACAAGCCCATCAAGCCGCAGGACGTCGGCTACGAATGGAGCGCAAATGAGCTTGGCATGCCCGAGACCGGACACAAAGCCAAAGCCTACGAGATTCTCCTGCGCCCGCGTGCGGACCAGCCGTGGGGCATCTTCCTGCTTGAGTTCGACGAGCCCAAGGTCTTCGAGACTCGCGGGTTCGGCACGCCCCTGCGCGCGGTCCTGCGCCGCCTCGTGGCCGGTAAGCGCAAAGAAGCAAACCTGCCCTCCTGGGACCTCGCCAACATCCTTTTCATCTGCACCCACAACTACAAGCAGTACGTCTTCGCAATGTTCCGGGACGCCTTCGGCACCGGCAAGGTTGCAGACGCCAAACTGGCAACGTTCGGCTGGGTTCCGGGTGAGCCCTCGCGCACGGCCGTCACCGAGAACCTGCCCAACCTTGCCTGGCCCGAGAACGAGGCCGAAAAGGACGAGTGGGTTAAAGCGTGGGCCGCGGCCTTCGACAAAGAGCCGCTCACCCGCAAGTTCTTCAAGCAGTTCGACGCCGCGCTGGAGCTGATAAAGACCGATCTTGAGAAGTTCGGCAAACTCAAGTCGCCCGACGCCTACTCCAAGGCGCAACTCCTGCTCGAACGGCTCATCTTCCTCTACTTCGTCCAGAAGCGGGGCTGGCTGAACAAGGACCCGGACTTCCTGCTCAATGGTCTTAAGCTGCATCGCGACAAGCCCGCCACGTTCACATACTACGAGCAGTTTCTGGAGCGACTCTTCTACGCGTTGAGCGCCGAGGAGAACTCCAGGTTTGAACGCATACCCGGCGTCCCGTTTCTTAACGGTGGCCTGTTCAACGACGACGAGTTCGAGCCGTCGCCGCGCCGCAAGAAGGACAACCCGCCGCTACCGGTGCGCAACGCGACCTTTGAGAAGGTCTTCGATGAACTGCTGGAGGCGTTCAACTTCACGGTGCGCGAAGACACGCCGCTCAACCAGGAAGTCGCCGTTGACCCGGAGATGCTCGGCAAGGTCTTTGAATCCATCGTGCTACACGCCGAGCAAATGGACCCATTCGCCCCTGACCAGCGCCTGACTACCCGAAATGCGCGGAAGCAGACCGGCTCAAACTACTCTCCGCGCATCGTCGTTCACTTCATCTGCCGCGAAGTCCTGTACCAGTGGCTGCTACCACGACTCACCGGTGGCGACTGGCCGCGCCGGCTGCGGCAGTTGCTCGAATTGGACGCCTCGGACGGCATCAGCCCGGACGAGATGGAGGTCCTCAGGTCCTGCCTTTCGCCCGAGGACGGCACGCGCCTGCTGGAACTGGTGAAGGCTCTTCGTTGCTGCGACCCTGCAGTGGGTTCCGGGGCGTTCATGGTCGGACTCCTGCACGAACTCACCAACCTGCGCCGCCTCGCCGAGACCGCAGCCAACGGCTACGTTGACCCGGCCCGCCAGAAGGGCGCGGGCTGGCTTCACAAGACCAAGGCCGACATCATTCAGGACTGCCTGTTTGGCGTGGACATCCAGCAGCAGGCAATCGAAATCTGCATGTTGCGGCTATGGCTTTCCATCGTCGTTGACTACGACCTCGGACTTGACCCGTTCTCGGCCGAACGCAGCCGGTTCCTCAAAGCTCTGGCGGAAATATCCCAACTGCCCAATCTAGAGATGAACTTCAAGCGCGGCGATAGCCTGCACGACCACATTTGCGGCGTGCCAGTGGTCATCCTGCCGGGGAAGGAACACCGCCACCAGAAGCAATTTGACGCCATACATCGCTTGGGTGAGAGGTTGCACAAAGCCAAGTCCTGGAACGCTAAGCGAAACCTCCGCCTGGACATCCTCAAGAAGCGGCTTGAGGTCAGCGAGTCGGTCATTGGCGACGAGCTTCAGCTTCTGCGCCGGAAGGACTCGATTGCGGCGGGGCTGTTCGGCGAGGGCAAGTCTGACGCCGACCGTCGCCAGCGCATCGCCCACGAAACACAGCAGCTTGAGGTCGCACTGAGGGGCGTGAAGGCTGCGCAGAAAGAACGGGACCGACTGGAGGCCGCGCCGATAGACCGAGACCTTGTCCAGAGGCTCCGCAAGCTCGAAGGCGCGAGCTTCGACGCGCCGTTCAACTTCGCCTGGCGCATAGACTTCCCGCAGGTCTTTTACCCCGAGGGACCAAAGACCACGTTGAACGGCAAGCTGGCACTCGGCAACGACCTCAAGGGTCAGATGGACTTGGCAGTGCCGACGCCTTCATCTGGCGGTTTCGACATCTTCGTCGGCAACCCGCCATTCGTCACGGCCCATAACGCAGAAAAGCGCGAACTCTATCGTGAGCGCTGGCAGCCGTACTGTTACAAAGAGTACCACATGCTCGTGCCGTTCTTCGCGTTGTCCGTCGGCCTACTCAAGACCGATGGCCAACTGGGTTTCATCGTCGCCAACGCCTTCGGCACACGGGATTTCGGGAAGCCGTTTGTCGAGCGCTTCTTTCCCACCGTCAACCTGCAGAAGGTAGTAGATTGCTCCGGCTTCAACTTCGAAGGCCACGGAACGCCGACTTGTCTGATCTTCTTGGGCGGACGAGCGACGCGCGCGGCTGACGGGGTTCGTGTCGTGGCTATCAAGTCGGGCGGCGGCGCGCTGAAGCTGTCGCCCGAAGACAGCAAACTGTGGCACGCGATTGCTCTGCACCACA
>CAZQZR010000038.1:0-25388 GCA_964597845.1 uncultured bacterium
CTCATCAGAACTCTCTCATCCCAAACAATCTGTTTACAGCTTTCGATTTCTCTGACACGATGACCCCTACCATTGCATGCTTCTTCATGGTACGCTATCGTACCCGCCGGTCCGGCTCAGTCAAGTTTAGAAGATGGCCCTGAATCCGACATTGAACCTCAAATGCGTGCGAGTACGCTTGGCCGAACAGGATGGTTAGTTTCACCCGACGGGTGTTGTCATTCCGTTCGCTCCTACGGTGGCGGAGCCACACGAAGGCGTCCTCGCCGGAGTCGAGGAATCTCGCCTGAGAGACCCCTCGACTTACTTCGTTCGCTCGGGGTGACAAACGAGGGCTATGTCGGTTCCAGGGGATGGGCTAATGCCCCCTGGCGTTCCGAACGCACGCAGGATTTCCCCCGCCCTCGTGTCTATGTTATGATATGGTAATGAACTATCGTCAATCAAGGCTGCCGTGTGCAGCCGTCCTCGTTTTAGTGCTGGTTGCGGCCGGCGCTCTCTTCGCGCAGCCCGGACCCGAGGCCGGCCGCGGCATGGCCGCCGGCTCGATTACCGGTCAGGTCTATGATGCTGACCTGAACGTCCCGATTGAGTACGCCAACATCGTACTCCACTCCCTGCGCGACAGCTCACAGGTCAACGGCACCATCACCGACAAGTCGGGGCGCTTCACCCTACCCGGAGTCCGCCCCGGCCGGTACTTCGTGGAGGTGTCGTTCATCGGCTACCGCGACAAGACGGTCGGGAACGTGGCGGTGGGGCCGGGCGCGGTCCGGGACCTCGGCCGGCTTACGCTTCGGCAATCGGCGGTGGCGATGCCCGGCGTCGAGGCAACTGCGGAACGGCCCACGCTCGAATACCGCATCGACAAGAAGGTCGTCGATGTCTCCAAGATGGCCACGGCCGCGTCCGGTACGGCGGTAGATGTGCTCGAGAACGTCCCTTCGGTGAAAGTGGACGTCGAGGGCACCCTGACTTTGCGCGGGAGCAGCAACTACACGGTGCTGGTCGACGGCAAGCCGTCGCCGGTCGAGGGCAGCGACGCACTCCAGCAGATTCCGGCCGGCACCATCGACAAGATAGAACTAATCACGAACCCGTCAGCCAAGTACGACCCCGAGGGCGTGTCCGGGATTATCAATGTCATCTTGAAGAAACAGCGCCAGGCCGGCCTGAGCGGCACCGCCACTCTGGATGGCGGCTGGCCCCAGCGCTACGGCGGAAGCCTCCTCCTGAGCTGGCGGCTCAACGGTCTCAGCCTGTTCGCGGGCGCGAACCTGCGCAACAGGAAGTTCCCGGGCACTCGCACGACCGAGAGCTGGACGTATGACGATAGCACCGGTGACACGACCTTCAGCAACTCGACCGGCACCGGTGACCGCGGGCATAACTCGTACGGCCTGCGCGCGGGTGGCGACTACAAGTTTTCGAACCACGACCGGACCGGATTGAGCGTTCGGGTCGGCGACCGCGGATTCGGCATGAACCAGCTCGCGACCTACCGGCGCTGGACCGTGCCCGGCGCCGACACGTCGGTCCAGCTGAGTCGGGACTCATCGCGCCGCGGCGGCGGTCAACTCTCCCTGAACCTTGACCACCAGCACACATTCGACCGCGAAGGCCACCAGCTCGCAGCCTCGGTCACCTACAACCGCAACGACGGCGCCGACCGGTCCGTGAACCTGCTGAGCACCGAGGCTGGAAGCCTCTTGAGCGGCCGGCGCGAAGAGGAGTCCGGGCCGCGCCAACCGGTGCGGGCCAAGCTCGACTACTCCCTGCCGCTGGGCGCGGAGAGCAAGTTTGAAGCCGGGTACCAGGCGGGATTCCACCGCGCCCGCAACACGACCAAGGTCTTTGAGTACGTCGCGGCTGTTGACAGTTTTGAGTACCGACCCGAGTACAGCCTGAGCGTGGACTACTCTGACGACATTCACGCCATGTACGCCCAGTACGCCGGCAAGCTCTCCAAGTTCGGGTTCCAGCCGGCACTGCGCGTCGAGCGTTCAGACCGGGCGGTCGTCTCGGACTCGGGCACGTACCCGTTCAACCGCTGGGACTACTTCCCGAGTCTACACCTGTCCTACGACCTACCCGCGAACCAGCAGGTGATGGCAAGCTACACCCGGCGCATCCATCGGCCGCGCGGCTGGGAGCTCTGGCCGTTCCTGTCACGCCAGGACGCCTACAACGTCCGGCGCGGCAACCCCGAACTCAAACCGGAGCTGACCGACGCACTCGAGGCCGGCTGGCAGATGCCGCTGGGTGGGAGCCGGATATCGGCCGAGGGATACTATCGAATCACCCACGACCTGATTGAACGCGTTCAGTCGGTGTACGAACCGGGTGTGATTCTTCACACCGCGGAGAACGTTGGTACCGACTACTCGCTCGGGGCCGAGCTCCTCTTCGACCTGCAGCCGGTCAAGTGGTGGCAGGTCAACCTGTCCGGGGACCTGTATGACTACCGCGTCGTGGGCCAGGCCGCGGGTCAGGACTTCTCAAGTACCAGCTTCAACTGGGGCGGCAGGCTTTCGAATGAGTTTCGGCTCCCGACCCAGACCCGCCTGACCATCGGCCTTCATTTCGAGAGCCCGGAGGTCGAGGCCCAGGGCCGCGACGAGGGACACTGGATGGCCGACGCGGCGATCCGGCAGCAGTTCTTCAACCGCCAGCTCTCGGTTACGCTGCAGGTGCGGGACCTGCTCGGCACCGGCGGGTTCGAGTCAACAGCCGAGGGCGAGGACTTCTACAGCCACTCCCGGTTCACGCACAGCGCACCGATGGTCAGCCTGAACCTGACCTGGAACTTCAACAACTTCAGACCTGACCGCCGCCTGCGGGATGAGGGACCCGAGGAAATCGACGGCGGCGGCGAGTTCGAGCAGTAGGTCTGCCCCACAGTTAAGCCGGGGCAGGCGTGACGCCTGCCCCGGCTCGATTTCGGCTACCTGCCGCTGCTACTTCGTCTTTACGATTCTGATTGGCCCGATGGCTTGTGCTTGAGCTTGGGCTTGCGCCCCAACCAGGAAGTAGACGCCGGCCGGAAGCCCCACACCAATCTTGTCACCTCTCGCCACGCCGACCTGCCGGCCGCAGTGGTCGAAGATGCTGAACTCGTCGCGCTCATGCCCGACAACACGGCAGTACGAGACGAACGGATTGGGCCACACTTGTGGACTGCCTGCCGTCCCCAGTCCACCGCCACCCGTCCATCGTCTCTCGGTGATGCCGGCATCGAACTGCCAGGCATAGCATGAGCCGCCGGCCGTGCCCGCGATGAGGTAGGTGCCGCCGTGGTCCGCGAACTCAAGCGCCGTCACCGCGCGGCCTTCAAGCCCGGAGTTCATCGGGTTCCATGTGCCGCCGCCGTCGGTCGAGATCGAGACGCCTGCCGCCCCGCCTGCGACCAGCGTGTCCGGGCTACCCGGATACCGCAGCACGGTCCGCACGTTGCCGCCATGCAGGTTGGTCCAGGTTGCCCCCGAGTTCGTGGTCAGGAACACGCCGTCGGGCGTGGCCGCAAGGACCCTGGCCGCATCCGCCGGGTCGACCTCAAGTGACACGACCGTGTCGGTCGGCGCGGTTGCGGTCGGTGACCAGGTTGCGCCGAAGTCGGTGGAGCGATAGACCGCCGCCGCGCCCGCCACCTGACCGCCCGCGTAGATGGTGCTAGTCGCCGATGGTGCTACCGCGAGCGAATAGCACCAGCCGGAGCTCGATCCCGACAGATTGCGGCGGGTCCAAGTGCTGCCGCCGTTGCGGGAATACGATACAACGAACGACCAGTTGGTCTGAGTGATCGGACCTTTGCCACCGGTCAGAATCAGGTTGGCCGAATCCGGATGGACGATGCAACAACCGCCATCGTCGTAGTAGGAGTCCATTTGTGTCCAGACGGTCCCGCCGTCTGTGCTCTTGAAGAGCTCGGCCTGCCCTCAGCCCGCGCCTTCGAGCGCATACATGATGTCGTTACCCCCGCCGGGCGCGAGCCCGATGGCGCAGATGGCACCGCAGGACAGGAAGTCGGCACAGCGCGTCCAGTCCGTTCCGCCGTCGGTGGACCGGAACACGCCATTCGAATAACATTCAAGGTACACGTTGCTCATGTCCCACGGGCTTGAGCTGATGGTCGAGATGGTGGCGATACGGATGCCGGTGTTCGCCGCTGCCCAGTGTGCGCCCCGGTCAGCCGTCTTCATGACGCCGGTCGCGCCGGGCGAGTACACCACATCGCCGTCCGTCGGGTCAGTAATGAGGCTGCCGCCCTTGCTCTGCTGCACGTTGCCGGGCTGGACCGTCCAGGTTGCGCCCGTGTCGGTCGAAACGTACAGCCGCGGCGCGGAGTCGTAGCCGAGACAGTACGCAAGAGCGGGATTGGCCGCGGTCAACGCCACGTCGAACGCCATGGTCATCCCGCCTGCCCGAGCCCATGACCCGCCGGCATCGGTCGTCCGGTACACACCGTCGTTGGCCGCGGCCAGCACGATGCCGGGATTGCCGGGGTTGACGGCAAGGCGCTGGACGTAGCTGGTCGCGGGCAGCCCGTTGCTCGCCGAAGCCCAGTTCGCGCCGCCGTCGGTGGTCTTCAACACCAAGCCATTCGCGCAGCCCGCATACGCCGTACTCACGTGGACCGGGTCGAACGCGGCGCAGTACGAGTACCCGGTGTCCGGGTCGAGCGTGGTCGAACTCCAGTTCTGTCCGTAATTGGTGGAGATGAGCACGACCGGCACCGGATAGGTGGTGTAGTTGTACCCGGAGGCGAACAGCCGGCCCGCCACCAGCGGGTCCGCGGCAATGCCCATTGCCGTGGCCGGGAGGCTGTGCATCGTCCACGACGCGCCGCCGTCGGTCGTCCGCCAGACAGCGGAAGAAGTCAGGCCGTAGAGCGTACCCGACCGGTCAACAACCAGTGCCGTGACGTTGTCGGCCGGCAGGCGCTGCTGGATACAGGCCCAACTCGCGCCTCCAGTCGTGGTCTTGAACACGCGCGGGTAGGCCGGGTACTCGTACGGCAGCGCATACAGCGTCGCCGGCTGCTGCGGGTCAATAGCCAGCGCCTGCACCAGGCCGCCGTCCGGACCGATTGCGACCCATTCGGCATGGGACATGGTAGCCAGCGCCGCCAGCGCCAGCGCGAAAACAGCATGTCTAACCATCAGCACTCCTTTTCTGTCAACACAATTCGTGCCCGGCCACACCGGTCAAACTCCGCCGGGCGGCAATGCCCCCGCCCTTGCCTGCCGGTCTAGCGAACCGCTGGAGCCGGCAGCGAGTCCGCGTGTGCCGGCTGGTAACGCTCAAGCAGCATCTGGGTTGCGTTCTGGTCATCCCTGAGACCGACAAACCGGTGCGGCTGGGCGAGTTCGTACCAGAACTTCACCTCGCGGTTGGGCAGTATCAGGACCATCTCACGGCACATGATATCGCCGAGCCCGGTCGTGACCAGCTTGGTGCCGAGTACCAGGACCTTGACCGGTACCGTTCTGAATTCGAGCGGAACGACGAGGTTGTCGCGGAAGGTTGTACCGGAGACCAGCGGTATGCAACGGAACCAGGTCTGGATCATGTCGTAGGAGTGGAAACGACCGGGCAGACGCAGTTCCTGCTGAACGCTGCCGTCAATCGTCTGCTTCTCAATCTGTACCCGGGCCCGCCCGTACCGGGCAGAGATCCCGAATTCCGAGATGTCGGTTTCGACCGACCGGTACGAGCGCAGGGGCGCAAGGCTGTCCCGCCGAAAAACGACCTGGACTGAATCGAAGAAGTACTCGGCATCCGAAAGCGGCTTGACCACGTTCGTCGCGACTAGTGTCGGCATGACCCGTGCGCTGTCACCCCGCCCTGCGCCGCCGATCTCTTCGTCGAATGCCAGCGTCACGGTTGACCGGTACAGAGCCGAGTCGTTTCGGGTTACCTGATAGACCGAGGTTTCGCCGTCCTGCCACTGCGGAGTCTGCAGAACGGGCATCGGCCCCAGGTCTTCGACCATGCAGGCTGCGACCAGAAGGCAGCCCACGGCCAGCACCGCTTTCAGCGCACTCATCGCGTCAATCCTAGCCCTCGGCAGTGTCCAGTCAAGCACCGCGCTTCCGCCAGCCCGCCTTCGCTTCTATACCCCATCATCCCTCAGCCGGGCGTGCTCTTCGAGATAGAACAGCAGCCGTTCCATGTCCGCCGGCAGTGACGATGAAAACTCGATGTACTTCTGGGTACGCGGATGGTTGAAGCCGAGTCTTGCGGCATGGAGGGCCTGGCGGTTCATTATCGCGAGTATGTCCCGGAACCGGGTCATATGGTCGCGCTGGGTGATGACCGCCGCGCTGCGACCTCCGTATTCCGGGTCACCGACGACCGAGTGACCGATGTGCTGCATGTGCACGCGAATCTGGTGCGTCCGGCCGGTCTTGAGCCGGATTCGCAGGTACGTACAGACGCCGTAGCGCCGGAATACTTCGTAGTTCGTCACCGCGGTTCGGGCTGCAAACGGCGTCACCGCCATGCGGGTACGGTCGATCGCGTGTCTGCCGATTGGCGCGTCTACCGTCCCCTCGTCGGCCTCGAAGTCACCCCAGGCGAAACACGCGTACTCGCGCACGACCGTCCGGTGTTCAATCTGGTACCCGAGCCCGCGCAGCGCTTCGTCGGTCTTGGCGAACATCAGAAGCCCGGTCGTGTGCTTGTCGAGCCGATGGACGACGCCCGGCCGGATCAACGAATCCTGACGCAGGGGCAGGCTCTTGCAGTGGTAGAGCAACGCGTTGACCAGCGTCCGGTCCCGGTTCCCACGCGCCGGGTGCACGACGATGCCGGCGGCCTTGTCGAGCACCAGGATCTCGTCGTCCTCGTAGACGATATTCAGGTCCATCTTCTGGGGCTCGAGCGTTATCTCCGGCTCCGGTTCGAAGGACGCGCTGATTTCGTCTCCGGGTTTCACGCGGTAGCTGGGCTTGGAGGACTTGTCGTTGACCCGCACCTTGCCGTTGTCGATCAACTGCGCGGCCCGCGTCCGGGAAACGCCGAGGCCCGACTGGATCAGGTACTGGTCAAGACGCTTGCCCCAGAGTCGCTCCGATGCGGTTCGGTGGAATCGCTTCGTCACGCTGGACGCGCTGCCGTCTTCGGTCTCGGCCGGTTCCCTAGCCACGAACCGACCCGAGACCGGCATGCTGCAGCCGAGTCAGTTCGCCGATCGCCCGCGCCGCCAGGTCGTACATCCGGCTGAACTCCTGAAAGTCGAACGGCACGTGCTCGGCAGTCGCCTGGACCTCGACGATGCGGCCGCTTTCGGTCAGGACCAGGTTCATGTCCGTGTCGGCACGCGAGTCCTCGGAGTAATCGAGGTCAAGCAGCACTTCGCCATCGACAATGCCGACGCTGATGGCAGCAACGTACTCGATCAGCGGGTCGCGCTCGACGCGCTGTCCGACAGGGGCCGCCGAGGCCAACCCGCGCCCGCGCACGCACTCCACGGCCTGTTTCAGAGCGCAGAACCCGCCGGTCAGCGCCAGCGTGCGCGTTCCACCGTCAGCCTGAATCACGTCGCAGTCAACGATAATCTGCTGCTCGCCAAGCGCCGAAAGGTCGCAGACCGCCCGCAACGACCGCCCCAGAAAACGCTTGATCTCCTGGCTGCGGCTGCGCGGACCGTCGGACTCGCGCGCGGTCCGCTGGTGCGTGGACCGCGGCAGCAGCCCGTATTCGGCGGTGACCCAGCCCTGGCCGCTGCCGGCCAGGAACGGTGGAACCCGCTTCTCAACCGAAGCCGCGCACAGCACCCGCGTGTTGCCCGCCACTGCCAGGCACGACCCCTCGGCGTACTTCAGACATCCAAGTTCGAGCGTGACCGGCCGCATCTCGTCCGGCCGCCGACCATTGTCCCGGCTCATCGTTTCCCTTCCGCCCGAGAACCGGAATTGAACCGCCAAGGACGCCAAGATCCCGGACTCCGGATTTCTGCATTCTGACTTCTGATATCTGACCTCTGAGTTAGCCCGTGCCCGACTTCGTGTCTTTGTGTCTTCGTGGTGAACTCCTATCTCGGTTCCTGGGCTTCCAGCGTCTCGCCCACGGACGCGCGCATCACCTCGCCCATCGGTTCCCCGAGGAACCGCTCGCCGACGGTCTGGAAATTCGGCGCCAGGTCTGACAGGTAGAACCGGTGCCGGACCGGACCGCCCGGGTTCAGCAACTGCTGTTCGGCCAGCAGCTCGCCGGCAGAAGCTGCCGTCTCCTCCGAGGAATCGACGAGCCCGACCGTCGGGCCAAGTACGCGACCCATCACGCGTGCCAGCAGGGGAAAGTGAGTACAGCCAAGCAGCAAGGTGTCCACACCCTCATCCGCCAGCCCCACCAGGTAGCGCCTGGCTGCGGCCTCGGCCACTTCGTTGTCCAACCAGCCTTCTTCGGCCAGCGGCACGAACAACGGCGTGGACTTGGCGACAATCTCGACGTCCCTTCTAAGGCGCCGGATCGCCTGCTCGTAAGCCCCGGAGCCGATAGTTGCACTCGTACCAATCACCGCGATGCGGTTCGACTTCGTCATCCGCACTGCCGCGCGCGCGCCCGGTTCGACAACACCGAGCACAGGCACCGGCAGCCGGCGCGCGAGTTCGGGCAGCGCCGCCGATGAGGCCGAGTGACACGCCACAATGACCAGCTTGACCCCGCGACTCAGCAGGAAATTGGCGTCCTCAACGGCAAACCGGATAATCGTGTCAGCCGATTTGGTGCCGTACGGGAACCGTGCCGGGTCGCCGAAGTACACAATACTCTCACCGGGCAACCGGCGACGCAGCGCTCGGACCACGGTCAGGCCGCCGATACCGGAATCGAAGACGCCGATCGGCGCGCCTGCCCGCGCCCCAGCAGGCGGGCCGGCGTCAGGACTTCGACTTGAGGACCCTGGAATCAGTACCTCCAGTCCGAGAACCATCTGCTTTGGGGCTACGGAGCTTTGTGAATTCGACGATGCCGCGACAGATGCCTTCGGCCAGTCGCTCACGGTGCTCAGGCTGACGCAGCAACTTCTCCTCGCTCTTGTTGCTCAGGAATCCGCACTCGATCAGCACCGCCGGCATGAAGCAATTGCGCAGGACGTAGAAGTTTGCCTGCCTCACCCCGCGGTCATTGATCCTCGCGTAAGGTACGGTCGCTTCCTGGATCCGCGCCGCCAGTTCCGATGATTCAAGCAGGTACTCGTTCTGGGCCAGGTCGGCAAGGATCAGCCCGACGTCGCCGTCGGCATTCAGCCCGACGCTCGATTCCCCGGTGTCGAACGCGGCGTTCTCGCGTGCGGCCACGGCCCGTTCCCAGTCGGTCTTGGCCTCGGACAGAAAGTAGGTCTCGAACCCGCACGCCGCCCGATTCGCCGATGAATTCGCGTGTATGCTGATGAACAAGTCTGCCTTGCGGCCGTTGCCGCACTTAGAGCGCTCGGCCAGCGAAACGAACCTGTCCGTATCGCGGGCCAGAATCACCTCGAAGCCCTGCTTCTCCAGCTTCTTCTTCAAACGCAAGGCAACGTCCATTGCGACCACCTTCTCGCGCGTTCCGCTCCGGCCGAGCGCCCCCGGGTCCTCGCCGCCGTGTCCGGGGTCCAGTACAAGCCGCTTGATCGCGCGCACGGGTCTCGGCCATACCCGTAGTTCCACCCGGTCTTGAAGGACCGTGAGTCGCTCAGCCGCCGGCTGCCGGAAGCTGAAACCGAGGCTCGTTCCGGTGCCGCTGTCCAACGTCACGGTCTTCAACATGCCCGGTGGAGTCAGGGAGAGGAGCGCGATCTGTTGGCCGAGGCCGGAGTCGCGCCGGGCGCCGATGACCAACCGGTACTCAAGGCTTGAGCGCGAATCCCCGAAAGCGACGAACTTCTCGCCCGGTCGGCACTGACCCCCAAGAGTGAAAATCAGCGTGTCGCCGTGCCGCGCCGTATCAATAGTAGTCAGGTCCGGTACACTGGTGTTCGGAAACAGATCGGGCAGTGCCACGACCGGCAGGTAAAGCCAGCCGCCGTCGAGGACCGGCGCCGCGGGCAGGGTGACGCGGCGGCCGTCACACAACGCACAGGTGCTGTCGGCCCGCAGCACGTACTCCCGGCCGGGCCGGGCCGAATCCCCGGGCAACACCATCACGAACCGGTTGTCCACCCGCCAGTATTTGCCGTTCAGTGCCGCGGCCACGGCGGACAGGGGAACGCACTCAACCTTGCCCGCCATCCGGGTCTCGACCCGAGCCCCGCCGATATCCACCGTTCGGGCTTGAATCATCCCAACTGCCAAGAACAACAGAACTCCAACCCCGGCCACTCCGCCTTGCCCGCTCCTCACCTAGCCCGGTTCCTTTCCGGCCGTTCGTCCCGCTCCATGGCTTTGCGCCGCAGTTCTTCGCGCCGGTCGTACTGCTTCCTGCCCCGACACAAGGCGAGTTCCACCTTGGCCAGACCCCGGTCACTGAAGTAGATACTAAGAGGAATCATCGTGTAGCCCCGCAGCGTCGTGCGGCCGAACAGCCGTCTGATCTCGTCCCGGTGCAGCAACAACCGACGCCGCCGCTTCGGGTCGCGGTTGAAGATGTTGCCCTGCGCGTAGGGTGCAATCGTTACTCCGACGAGAAAAACCTCGCTGCCCTCGACCGCAGCGTAGCCTTCGTCTAGCGAGACACCGCCCGCCCGAAGCGACTTGACCTCAGTGCCGAAGAGCTCGATTCCGGCCTCGAGCTTTTCAAACACCTCATAGTCGCGCAGCGCTTTGCGGTTCGTTGCGACAGCCTTCACCATTCGATTATACGATACAGGATGCCACAGTCAACGCAATGGCTGGACAGAAGCAATCCTGGCCGGACACATGTCTGTGTCCGGCCAGGCAATATCTCAGTCGGGCGGCGAGATGTGGCTAGTCTGCCCCGAGATGAATGATGCTCAATACAGGGGCGGGGCAATCGGACCCGGCTGTGGGAGAATCGGATATGAATCGTTCAAGATAGCCTCCGTTTGATTACAACTCTTAGATACCTAGGGGCGGGGCAATCGGACCCGGCTGCGGGAGAATCGGATATGAATCGTTCAAAATGTCCTCCGTTTAGTTATGGCTCTTGAGTACTTACAGAGCATTTCTAATGCCAACAGAGCGACAGCCATCATAACATACGTATCTACGGCATATAGGCCGATTTTCGCAGAGATGGGTGCGACCTCGAAATGACCTCACATTGTCGCAGTCTGGCGCCGAAAAGACATAAGTGACTGCCAGTTGGACTGTTATCTCGACTGGCCTCAGGGGTGCGACCATGACCTAACTCAAGTTTGTCTTGTCTATCCTATAGCGGCGTATCAACCGCTGGAGTTGTCGGCGGTGGGTTGTAAGCAGTTCAGCCGCCTTGCTGACGTTCCCGCCGGTCTCCCGGAGTGCATTCATGACCTCGCCGCGGTCAAAGAGACGGCGCTTTGATGGGGGGATGTCGGCCTTCGCCTCAACCGCGGCAAACTGGCCGCCCAGGTCTTCGGTTGCGATCTTGCGCTTCTGGGCCATGATAACAGAACGCTCGATGACGTTCTGCAACTCCCTGACATTCCCCGGCCATGCGTAGTTGGCGAAAAGCGCCAGTGTGCTCTCTTCGAACCCGGCCACCGGTTTGTTAAGCTGGTTCGCGTAGCGCTTCAGGAAGTAGTTGGCCAGCAGCGGGATATCGGCAGCGCGCTCGCGCAGCGGCGGGACATTGATCGACACGACGTTCATCCGGTAGAACAAATCCTCCCGGAACTTTCCGGCCCGCACGTCTTCCTTGAGATCGCGGTTCGTCGCGCAGATCAGCCGGACGTCGACCCGGCGGGTCTGCGTCTCGCCCACTCGGCGAATGACCTTCTCTTCGAGCACCTGGAGCAGCTTGGCCTGAACGCCGATGGTCGTGTTGCTGATCTCGTCCAGGAAAATCGTCCCGCCGGTCGCGGTCTCGAAAATCCCTTCTTTGTCCTTCACCGCGCCGGTAAACGCACCCCGGGCGTGGCCGAACAACTCGGACTCGAACAAGTTTTCGGGCAGAGTGCCGCAGTTGATTGACACGAACTTGTTCCCCCGGCACTCGCTCTTCGAGTGAATCAGCCGGGCGAGTACACCCTTGCCGGTACCGGTCTCGCCGGTCAGAAGCACCGTGCAGCCGGACGGCGCAATCTTGTCAATCACGCGGTACACGTCCTTGATCTCTTTGGAACGACCCATGAAACAGCCGGTGACCGCGTCCACCAGGATGTCCTCGCGCACCGCGGACATCTCTTCCTGCAGCTTCCGGAACGCCACTGACTTGTCGATAGTCGCAGCCAGCAGGTTCGCGACTGAAACGAGCAGGTTCTTGTCCTCTTCAAGGAACAGGTGCGCGGTAATCCGGCTGTCGACGTAGATCGTCCCGATCACCCGGTTTTCGACCCGGAGCGGCACGCACAGCAGCGACCGGATCTTGTTGAGCATCACGCTGTTCGCGCTGTTGAACCGCGGGTCAGCCAGGGCGTCGGCGCTGAAAATCATCTCGCCGCGGCGCTTCACCTTCCGCAGCACCGAGTGGGAAACCGCCTCGGCATCCTCGAGCGTCGTGTGGTCGACGTTCCGCGCGGCGGCCGGCACGAGCTTCTCGCCGCGAGCGAGAAACAGGAGGCCCCGCTCGGCCTTGGTCACGTCAATCACGAGGTCCAGAATCCGCTCGCAGAAATCGTCCTTATCCAGGTCCATGCTGATGAACTCGCTGAGCTGGTAGAAGACCTTCAGATACTCTCCCCGTTCACGCGCCTTGAGCTGCATGGTCGCCGACACCTGGGTCACCATCTCCATCAGGTCATCGGCCCGCTGGGCGTCCAGCCGGGCGCCGACCGAGCGCAGGATCACCTGCGCCTCCTTGAGATTGGCCAGCGCCTCATTGACGTCCTGCTGCGGAACCGGCCGGAACGAAAGCGGCATCTTCAGATCAACGGTCATCTCCCCGGAACTCTGCCGGGTCAGCGCCTGCACCGAAGCCAGGAGCGACAGCGCGAGATCATACTTCGAGCCCATGTTCCGCAGTAACTCGATGCTTCGACGAATCTCCTGGGTCCCGCGCTCGGGCCGGTCGAGCAGGCACTTGGCCAGTCCCGAAAGCCGCAGCGCCACGGCATACTCCTTGGACGACGCAACGTCGCCGAGATAGACCAGCGCTCGCCTTGCGTCCTCGGCCGACCGGGCGAAATCGCCGGCAGCCAGCCGCAACTCGCTGGCCAGCGTGTGCAGCCGGGCAAGCTTCCGCCAATCCCGCTCCCGCCGTGCCAGCAGGAAAGCCTCCACCAGGGCCTTTCGCGCCAGATCATGCTGTTCCGACCGCAGCAGAAAGTACACCCGGGACACGGCAAGAATGTACCGGAAATCCGGGTCCTCGCTCCGCTCGGCCAGAGCCTGCGCCTCCTTGAAAACCCGCTCCGCCTCCTCTAGTTCTCCCTGCTTCGTCCGCAAGTAACCCAGGTTCACGAGCACGATCTTCCGCCCGTATGAACTGCCTTCCAGCTTCTGCTGCAGTTCGATCGCCCGCTGGAAAAACGCCAGCCCCTGATCCCAGTCGCCCCGCTCATCGCAGGCCATCCCGAGATTCGAGTTGAGATCCGCCATGGCCGTCACATCCCCGATCCGCTCCGCCAGGCTCAGGGCCTCAGCAAAACAGTCGTATGCTTTACTCCATTCGCCCTCCTCCTGGCAGATCACCCCGAGCCCCTGCAGAGAACGCAACAGGAAGTATACGTCGCCCGATTTCCGCTGTGCGGCCATATACCGCTGATAGTAATCCCGCGCCTTTGCCAGCTCCCCGCGGCGACACCACAGGGTCGCAATGAACTGGCTCGCCTTACCGGTGTAGTAGTCGTCCCGAATCGTTTCGTAGATCCCGAGGCTCCGCTCCGCCAACTGCAATGCCAGCACGAAATCGAACCGTGACCAGGCCAGCACGCTGAAATAGTACAGCGTCCGGGCCGAAAGCTGATTGTAGACCAGTGGTGACGGGATCTTCAGCTTCTCCACCAGTTGTAGAGCCTGGGTCAGCAGCCCCTCCGCCTTGTCGAAACTACCCACCGAGCAGTACGACCAGCCGAGGTCATTAAGAATGTTGATGCACGAGGGCGTGCTCGTGTCCGGCTGCATCAGCAGCGCCTGGTTGAAGAAACTCAGTGCTTCCTCGTTATGCCTCTGCTTCTGGTGCACCAGTCCCAGCTTCCGCAGAAACCGGGCCAGCACCGCCTTATCCTTCGACAACTCCCCGTCTGCGACAATAACCGACATTCCCTGCATGTATATGTCAATCGCCTCAGGGTACTTGCCGGTTGCCTCCCGCAGCTCCCCCACGGTCTCGATCAGTTCTACCCGTTCCTTCGGCGACGCCGCCTGCGCTGACAGCGCGAGCGCCGTCTCGAAACACCCCAGCGCCTGCCCGCTCAACTGGTATTCCCGGGCCCGGGCCCCGGCCCGCATCGAGTAGGAGTAGGCCCGATCCTTGATTCCTGCCTGGGTGTAGTGGTGTGCCAGGTCGAATATCAGCTTGTCCTGTTTCTCCGGGTAGAGCAGCTCCAGCGCAAGTGCGACCCGGCGATGGTTCTCGCGCCGATCCCCGACCGACAGGCGCTCGGTCACTGCCGCTTCAAGTATCTTGCTCGAGAGAATGAACGACGCTTCGCCGTCGCCGGCGAAGCTGCGGAGCAGCCCCAGGCTCTTCAGCTTCGCAACCGCGTTGAAGAGCACCTTCTCATCCTGCCCCAGCACCGTGCGCAAGAACTCCAGAGCAAATGGCCCCGCCGCCGCCGCCCCGATCTGCAGGACGTCGAGTTCCTCGGTCGAGAGGTTCTCGAGCCTCCTTCGCACCACGTCGGTCACGGTGTCGGGCGGGCGGTACGCGTTCAGCGCATCCGCGGCCAGCGCCCAGTGGTTGTCCTGCATCAGCAGGACCTTGCCTTCGATGAGCGAGTAGACCGTCTCGATGACGAACAAGGAGTTCCCGCCCGTGGTCCGCATGAGCCAGTCCACAAGCACTCCGCTGCCCGGCATTTCCCCGACCAGCGAACCCACCAGCGCCTCGACTTCACTCCGCTCCATCGATGGCAGCGGCACGTGGCGGAAGTAACTGCGCCGGTCAAACTCGGCAATCAGGTCAAGGAACCGCTTTTCCTTCAGCCCGGACACGAGCACCATCAGCCGCTCGTTGCTCAGGCTGAACACGAGATAACGAAGGAACTCGAGGCTGGTCGGGTCGAACAACTCGAAGTCATCAACCAGCAGCACGAGACTTTGTCCCACCCGGTGCGACGAACTCAGTTCCTTCAACCGCTGCGTCACGGTTTCAAACAGCCGGTACTTGGACTCCTCGGTAATCGCGACCCCGCCTTCCTCAACGGTAGGAACGCCGGAGGTCGAATAGACCCTCAGGTACCCGAGGGCGGTCTCGATCAACGACTGGGGCCTGGCCCCGAGCGAGACCGGCTCGAACGAGAGAATCGTCGCGCCCTCAAGCTGGGCCATGAACTTATACTCGGAGAGAAGTCGGCTCTTCCCGACGCCCCGCTCGCCCGAAATGCAGGCCGCGCCCGCCCGGCCCTGGCCCGCATTGTCCAGCATCTCCTTCAGCCTGGCCAGCTCGTCGCTGCGGCCGACAAAACCCGGCGCCATCAGGTACTTCCGCGGCCCCTGAACTACCACGCCTTTCTTGCCCGGACCGGACAGCTCTTCAATTACCGCCGCCGCCGAGCGCGGTCTTCGCTCCGGCTCCTTCCGGATCAACGACATGACCACGGCCTCGAAACTCTCCGGGATTCTCTCATCTGACTTACGGGGTGCCTCGAACTCGGAGTAGTACTGCCGCTTCAGCCATGCGCGAAGGTCCTTCTCCTTGCCCGGCCCGCGGCCGGTGATTGTCTCATAGAGCACGAGACCCAGCGAGTACAGATCGGCACGCGCATCCGCATCCACGCCCTTAAACACCTCGGGCGCGATGTAGCCGAGAGTTCCGCGGGGCGCCGTCGCATCCGACAGCGACGCCCGTTCTGCGAAGCCGAAATCGAGCAACTTGGCGCGGGGCTCACCGTCGCCACCAGCAACCAGCATGTTCTGCGGCTTCAGGTCGCAGTGAATCAGACCCTGAGCGTGGATGTTGTCCAACGCCTGCAGCAACTGGAGCGTCACTCCGACGAGTTCCGGGCTGAAGCCGTTAGCAAAGAAGGTGGTTATCGGCATCCCATCGAAGAACTCCATGGTGAACCATGGCCTGTGCTCGGGAGTTGAGCCGTAGTCGATGGCTGCGACGATTCCCGGGTGGGTGAAGCGTGATAGGTAGTAGAACTCGCGGCTAAACCGGAGCTCGGCCTCTTTCGGGGCATCCTCTCGCAGCACCTTCAACGCAAGGACACGGTCTGCGATAATGTCCCTGACCTTGTATACTTCTGTGATTTCGCCGCCCCCCAGCAACTGCATAATCTGGTATCTATCCGATACCAATTGGGATGCGTGGAGTGCTCCTGACGGCTGCTGCATGCTAAATTATAGCCCCCCCCGGCTGGTCTGTCAACAACTAGTGCGACACTCTGCCGCAAGTGCGACACCTGCTTATCTTATTGCCCACAGCTAAGTTAGCTGAATGTCGCACCAATTACGGTTGACTTTGCGACGGTCCGGGCTACAATTTTCCCGTTGAAAAGCCGGATCCTACGAGAATCAGGTCAGGCTGCTTACATTGTCGCAGGCTCCGCAGTAACCGCCCTGGCCTACAACCTGTTCCTGATACCCCATCGCATCGTGCCCGGTGGTGCCGGCGGCATCGCCATGATTCTCAACTACTTCTTTGCGACGCCGGTCGGGCTTGCCATCCTCGTCATCAATATCCCGCTGTTCGTCCTCGGCGTCAAGGTCATCGGCCGGACCTACGGCGTCAAATCCATAATCGGCATCGCAATCTCGTCCCTGTTGATTGACGGATTCACCTATGTCCTCCATCTTGGTCCGGCAACCGACAACAAAATCCTCGCATGTGTCTTCGGCGGCATCATGCTGGGGGCCGGACTTGGGCTCGTCTTCCGCGGCGGCGGTTCGACCGGCGGATCGGACATCGTCGGCCAGGTGCTGAACCGCTACACCAACCTCTCGACCGGCACCGCGATACTCATGGTGGACTTCGTCGTCATCTCGGCCGCCGGTCTCTGCTTCGGCCAGTTTGAACTGGCGCTCTACGGCTATCTCAACCTTTACCTGCAGACCCGGGCAATCGACCTGGTATTGGAGGGTCTAAGCTACACCCGCGCGCTGTTCATCATCTCCGATTCCGCCGATGCAGTCGCCGGCGCGATCACCGGCAAGATGAACCGCGGCGCCACCGTGCTGAACGCGACCGGCGCCTACAGCCACGAGAAGAAGAACATGGTCTTTTCGGTCATGGGCAAGCGCGAGGTAGCGCGGGCCCGCGAAATCGTCCGCGAAATTGACCCGCGCGCCTTCGTGATCATCACCGACGTGTACGAAGTCCTCGGCGAGGGGTTCAAACCCCGCACCTAGCCCCATGCGCATCGGCCTCCTGCAGTTCGCGCCGGAACCGGGAGCAGTACGGGCCAACATCGACCACATCGCCGGCGCGCTATCCGGAGTCCGCACCGAGCTCATGGTCCTGCCGGAGTTGTGCACGACCGGGTATCTCTTTGCCTCCCGCTCCGAACTCGCCCGGCTTGCTGAACCGGTGCCGGCCGGCCCGACCTGTGAAGCCATGGCCGCGTTCAGCCGGGATACGAGCACCGCCATCGTCTGGGGTATGCCGGAATCAGCCGGCTCACGCATATTCAACTCGGCGGTAATGGTCACTCCCCAGGGCCGTTTCCACACGTACCGCAAAGCCCATCTCTTCCTCGATGAAAAGGACCTTTTCGACCCGGGCGACTCACCGTTCCCGGTCTTTGACCTCGGTCCGGTCAAAGTCGGAATGCTGGTGTGCTTCGACCACTTTTTCCCGGAGGCTGCCCGTTCCCTTGCCCTGCGCGGTGCTCAAATCATCTGCCATCCCTCGAACCTCGTCCTCGAGTACGCCCACGCCAACACCATCACCCGTGCGGCCGAGAACCGGGTCTTCTGGATACTCGCCAACCGCACCGGCTCGGAGACCATCGGCGACAAGAGGCTGGCTTTCAATGGCCGAAGCCAGATAGTCGCGCCGGACGGCAGGCTGCTCGGTCACGCCGGCCCGGACTCAGAAGAGACCATTATCTCCGAGATTGACCCGGCAGAGGCCCTGGGCAAAAAGGTAACCCCCCGCAACGACTTGTTCGCCGACCGCCGTACCGACCTGTACCGCCTTTAGTCGCCAAGAGCGTACTGACCCGCTACTTGGCTCCCTACCCGGCGGCGGCGCGCCTAGAAATGGAATCCGACCGTGGCCAGGGCGTGCAGTGCGACGTTCGGCACATCGGCGCTGCCGTTCTGAATCGGGATGCGCGCGTAGGCCGCGACCGTCTTCCCCTCGACCCCGGCGAAGAACCGCGACCCTAGTTCGAACTCCTTGCCGACGCTCGCCTGCAGCGCCGCACCGGAAAGATACCAGCCGAGAACGCCGCCGGTCTCCGGGAAACGCTGTCCGCGCACCGTCGTCTCCGGGTGCGCAATCACCACGCCGGCTCCGGCGCGCAGCTTGAGGCCGGCCCAGTCCCGTACGCAATTCACCAGCAGCGGATTGTAGCCATGGGTAATCGTGAACGTGTCGACCTCGGCCGGCGGGTTCGTGAGGTACAGTTTGTGATGCACCAACTCCAACTCGAACGCCCAGGGCCTCCGAGCAATCCCCACCTTCAGGTCATAATAGGGGACCTCTGAGAACGGCCGCGTGTCATAGCGCGCGGTCAGCTTGATGTCAGGCTCACCCGACTGCCTGAGGACCAGCCGCATCGGCAAGTTGTACTGCAGACCGGTCGCCAAGGATATATAAGGATGGAAACGTGGGGCCTGCACCAGGGCGGGGTCGAACGGAGAAACCGTGAAGCCCGCGACTGCCAGCAGAACGGTAACTAACGCGCTCACAACGGCATAGAGTATGCCTGAGATCTAGTCAACGGGCAAGTACGACGGCCATACCTGCTACCGGGCCATCGCCCGCTTCTTCTATGCGGCAGGCATCTTCTCTATGGCGTAGCGCAGGGCCGTGCGCGGCATCCGGTCCTTGCGCGCCATCACGAAGTCGAAAACCTCGCGCGGTCGCTTGTTGGCAATCTCCTTCAGCATCCAGCCGTAGCCTTTCTGGACCATGTCGTCCGTGTCCTCAAGCAGGACCTCTGCGACCTTGTAGGCGGAATCTACCGCGATGCCATTCCGGTTCGGGATGATGTGGGCGACTGCCGATGCCCGACGCAGCCAGCGGTTCCTCGACCCGGCCCACGCCCGCACCTTCGGCAGGAACTCGGGAAACTTGACCAGGAACTCACCGACCGCACCGCCGCAGAAGGTGTCACATGCAGCCCAGTTGCTGACGTACTTCTTCAGCCAACGCTCGAGCATTCGGAAATCGGCTGGTTCGAACTTGGCGCTCAACTTCCCCGCCCAACTGAACGCGACGCCGTGCTTCTCGTACTTCGGCGCGGGACATGACCGAAATGTCCGACATTTCGGATCGTGTCCCAAGCCGCTGTGCAGCAGTTCGCATAGCTCGAGCACTTCCCGCTTGGGCAGATGCTTGACCTTCTTGAAGTACTCGTTCGATATCCTCCGCGCGTCGGCAGTTCTCACGCCGTAGACCTCTATCTCCTCCTTGAAGAACCGTTTGATGGACTCACGGTACTTCGGGTCTGCCGCCGCCTCAAACTCGCGCCTGATTGCTGCGACTATCTCACTGTGCTTCTCCACCGCTCACTTCCCTTCCAGATGATGCAGCCTGTCCTTGAGTATCTGCTCATTCGGATACCTTGCCAGCGCCTCGTTGCAGACTCGCAGGGCATCTGCCTTCATGCCATTGGCCAGGTACGCCTCGATGACCGTGTCCCAGATGTTCACGTCATCGGAGAGCTCGGTCGCACGCAGGGCGTACTTAAGGGCCAGGCTCACCTCTGAGACTTGGGACACAATCCCAATCCCTCGGCGGGATTGGGTTATGTCCCGCGTCTTGGGCGCGGTCGCGAGGTTCCACGCCATGCCGTTCAGCTTGCCCGCGAGTTCGGCCTTCGCCCGCTGATAACCTGGGAAACGAACCAGGAATGCCTCGTAGCGCGCGACCTGTGCCGTGTCCGGTGCGTCACGTAGCGAATCGCTCAGGTTGGTCCACGCCTTGTACGCGTCGGCGTTGAACTTGATGTCGATGCTGTCGCGGTGGGTATCGAACCATGCCTGCCACTTCGCCTGCAGGTAGCGCTCCGAATCAGGCAGGTCGAACCCGGCAAAGGTCGAGACGTAGTTCGGTACGTTCCGGTCGTAGTTGTAGAACGCGTCAATCGACGGAAACGACATGGACTTGATGAGCAGGTCGATGCCTTCGACCTGGTACAGGGCACACAGCGCCTTGCCGCACGCGCGTTGCACGTAGACATCGTATGTCTTTGCCGCATTGCGCAGCGGTTCCACGGCACGCGGGTCACCGAGATTCCCCAGTGCGTCTGCCGCGGCACAGCGCACTGACGAAGCATGGTCCTCAGCGAGAACCCAACGGAACAGCGAGAGGTCCGCGGTATCCGGTTTCACCTTGCCGACCAATGTTACGGCCATTCTCCGTACATCCTCGGACGTGTCCTCGGTCGCCAGCTTCCGTGCAATCGGAAGAGCCTTGGCCGACTCAAGCCTGATGAGCGACCGCAGGGCGAACCTTCTCACCTGCGCATTGTTGTCCTTCTCGGCGGCCGTCAGCAGTGCGCCATCAGCATTGGTCATGTTCCAAAGTCCAACGTCGTCGGCCGCAATTATTCTGACCTCCGGGTCCCTTGCGGAGAGCAGGGATGGGACGTTCAAACTTCCCATGTCGCCAGTCGGTCCGGGGACAATCCAATGATGAATACACTCAACGTAGTCTCGATTATCTCCGCTTCTGAACTGAAGTAGACGGAGCACGATGTTCCGTCTCTGCCTGTCCTCGGCAATGATGCGACCTACGGTACTGAACCGTCCCAGATTCCCACCTCTCAACTCGTACATGTAGGCCTCGGCACGCTGAGGAGGCGCCAGCGTCATGAGCGCCTCAGGGACTGGCGGCGACACCTTGCCTATCACGTCATCGCCTCTCCACTCCATGTCCAAGAAGATGCCGTGGCCAAAGCTATGTGTCTCGGAGTTGTTGGCCCGGTTGCGGACCTGATAGTCGTCTTTGCCACCCAGGTCGAGGCAGAGGGCATACGGCCAAGCATTCGGGTCAGACTCGGGCCAGACCCCGCCGAAGCTGTGCCAGTCGTTGAAGAGCACGTCGCCTTTGGGCCGGTCGCAGATGTACTTGTCGTCGCCCTTGTAGTCTATGAATAGCGAGTAGGCGAACGGCTTGCAGGCTGTGCCGTAGGAGGACGTCGAGGACTTGTAGGTGTCGTTGCCCTCGTAGTCAATCAGGAACCCGGGCGAGCGGTCACCGCCGGAACCGCCGGCTCGGAACCCGCCTTCATAGACATCGTCGCCCTTCTTGTCTATCAGGATGGCGTTCGTGACGTGGATTCCCGAGCCCTGGCCGGTGCCGCAGATGTAGTGGTCGTTGCCGGCGTTGTCCACGAGCACACCCAGAGACATGATGTAGCTGCCGCCCTGAGAATTCCAACCATTGCTGACATACTCATCGTCACCTTCGTCGTCCACGAGCATTCCGACTCCACCGTAGGCAACGAGCTTCTTCTCCCACGGATACGCGCGGAACGACAGCGCCCCGCCCTGGCCGTAGCCAGGAATCCCGCCCATCGCGTCCTTCGTCGAGTCGCACGCGAGCCGGTACTTGTCGTTACCTCCAAGGTCTGAGAGGATACCAAGTCCCAGCGTCGTCGCCGAGCCCTGCCCATTGGAAGCGCAGTCATACACGTCGTCGCCTGAGTCGTCAAGCATCATGCCCAGCCCGAACATGCCTGCACCCTGGCAGAACGTGTGCGCGCTGAACGTATCGTTGCCTGCCTTGTCCCAGAGCACGCCGACGCCCATGATACCCACGCCTTGCGAGAAGTGCTTCGCCCTGTAGACGTCATCGCCCGCGACGTCCACGAGCATCCCGACGCCCAAGAACCCGAATCCCTGCGCGTAGCTCGATTCTGGTGCCTCGTACCGGTCGTTACCAGCCAGATCCAAACAGACACTGACCGGCCGGTCAAACGACGTCGCACCAACGTTGTCAAGGTAGACGTCATCTCCACCCAAGTCCACCTGCAACGCCGCGTCGGTGCGCAGCGTGTCCGCGCTGAACCCGGACACGACAATCGGACCTATGGGGCTGTCGAATTCGATAACCATGTCGGCCTTGGCCCCGGGCCGCAACAGACGGCCCGGACCGAGACGCTGCACTTCCGCGACGTACGCGTGAACCGCGGCGGCGAGTGTCTCGAAGCGGATGACCGGCTCGTAGCACGGGAATCGACGGGCCCGGGCGATGAAGTCCATTTGGCCATCGGTGTTGCCGGTCAAATCCGCCATCCGTTTGCCGTCAGGCGAGAGGTAGTACCCCGGATTCGCACGGAAGAAGACGCTGTCTTCACCCGTCAGTCCGCGCTTGGCCCAACGTAGACGACCGTCTGCCTTCTCCAGGGCATCATAGAGAGCAGCAAAGGCGCGCAGGTGCTCCGGTGATAGCCATGCCCCGAGGTGCTGCTCGACGAACACCCACACGCTCGTGTCACCCGGAGATGGTGGTCGGCGCCGGTGTTCGCTCCATGCGAGGATCTCGGCCGCTGTCGGTGCCACGCCGGCAGGGCCGTCTCTTCGCTGCCCGCTCACAACCAGGCTGGAGATACTCTCGGCCCATTGCTTCATGAAGAGGGGCCGGCTCGCGACAAGGTCAATGACATCAAATCTGCAGCAGTAGCGGTAGCCGCCTTCCCATCCGCGCGGCAGCTCGACATTCCGCACGTCCAACCCGATTCTCGCTCCGGCATAGTCCAGCGGATTGCCGATTGACTCTCCCGGTATTCGGTATTCGGACTTCGAGCTTCGTCCTTCCCCGATGGAAATCGGGGTTGGGTCTTGCTCGAACCACGTTTCCGGGCCGTACTGCTGCACCGGCCCGGCCATGACTGAAGCGACCATCACCAGCACTAATCCCAAGACTCTCACTCGCCCTCCTCTCGCCGTCCGCATACTCTCATTGTACGCTTGCTTGCGCTGCATCGTTGGCAGTGATTCTAGAAGCTGGCCATCCTAAGTCAAACCGCTATGCGCATGCCATTCCCACGGTACCGGCGCGAATTGGAGTACGGCGGGCGGTCTGGTTCACCTCCGCTGGTCGCGAAGAGTGAAGACCAGCTCCGCCAATCGGCGGAGAAGGGCCTGGTCGAAGTAGGGCTGTTGGTGGCTGTGAAAGACATCCGCGAGCCCTTGGTCGCGGGCCGTTGAGCCCGGTTGGGTACTCTCGGCCACAGTCAGGAACGCGGTGATGACGCTGGGGTAGTTGCCAAGCTTCTGTGGGGTCAGGCCCGTTGAGTGAAGCATGTTCATCGCCGCCTCGATAACCGGCTTGCGTGCCGCCTCCCGTGCCTTGTGCTCCTCGGCCGCCTTCATCCAGTACTCGTGGCGGCACATCGCCTCGTCAGTCACGAACCTCTGTTTGGGCTTCAGCAGCATCAGATGTCTCGCCTCCTCCGGCGACGGCAGCAGGTCGAGCTGGCCCTTGGCGTCCATTCCTGCGAAAAGCGCGGACATCGTTTCGAACACGCGGTCGCGGACCTCGTCCGGCACGCCCTTGTTCGCAGCCCATTCCAGGCAGCGCCCAAGCCTGCGCTCGCGCACGGTCGGGCTTGAACCACGAGTCCGGTAGAGGCTGCGGAAGACCTTGAGGCCATAGCCGGCTGCGGCCTTGCGTTCCACGGTCATCGGCTTTGCTCCGAGCCTGGTCAGTTCCTGATGGAGTGTCTCCTCGATGACTCGGCGCAGTTTCCACCATGCCGCCTCCTTGCGCAAGGCGAGAGTGGTTGCGTCCTGGGATGGGCTTGGGACACGATCCGAAACTCCCGGAGAGTTTCGGTCATGTCCCTGCGCTGCCGCTTGTCGCCGGCCGCGCCGGTGCCGCGAGGGTATGGCCAGTGGCACACCGAGGAAGCTGTCGAGGAAATCGGCCAGGTCCTGTGACGTGGCTCGGCAGGCACGCAGGTAACCGAGAACGAGCTTTACCGAGGGATTCGAGACATGGCCCGCCTCCAGCCTCGCGATCAGCTTGTGGCCGTGCCTACCGCCCGCGCCCGTTGCCCGGGCAATCTGCTGCTGGGTCAGCCCTGCCCGGGTGCGAATCTGCCTTAGAATCGGG
The DNA here is from genome assembly GCA_964597845.1 of uncultured bacterium. Lineage (GTDB taxonomy): Bacteria > Hydrothermota > Tepidihabitantia > Tepidihabitantales > Tepidihabitantaceae > UBA2258. The sequence continues at coordinate 24,418 of CAZQZR010000038.1, forward strand.
AACAAGCCGGCCAGAGGGTCATTGCTGTTTGCGTCTATGCCTGCCATGGTTTAAGTCTACTTAAAAGTAGACCAATTAACAAGGGCTCTGTCGGCGCAAAGGCCCGAAAAGACAGCCCATTAGCCTCATTTCCACTTTTTCCATGGAGCAATACCCCCTGCGGTATGTACCGCCATTTGAACCGCGGTCTGAACCGCTGTATGAATGGTCGTTTGATGGGTCGTTTGAGCCGTTGTTTGACTCGCGGTTTGGCCCTTTTAGTGAGTGGCCGTTTGTCCCGCTGTGTGATTCGCGGTGTGGCGTATCATTTCACTGGCAGTCTCATGCGTCGTCTGACTCATCGCTTGTATCGCAGCCTGTCTCGCGCATTGACACGTGATGTGAATCGCAGTGACGCCCGTTGTATGATACGCTGTGACTCCCGTCGCTTGTCTCGCGGTTTGTCTCGCCGTCTGTTCTGTCGCCGGTTCCGTTGCCTGTGCCGTGATTTGTCTCGTGATTTGTTCCGCTGTGACTCCAGCCCGGCTTTGATGGCGCCACAAGAGCATCGGCCGCTGCGCGAGGCAGCGGCCGTGCAAAGTCTGAGGGTGTGGTCAGGCCAGGATGTTCCCCTGCTTGTCCTTGAACTTGCCCGTGGCGAGCATGATGATGTCGATAAGGACCCCAATGCCAAATATACCCAGGGTCAGCAGCCAGACAATCCCGGTCCCGACTTTGCCGACGTAGAACCGGTGCACACCTAACGTTCCAAGAAAGATGCATAGGAGCAGGGCGGTTATCTTGCTCTTGCTCGACACGCCAGCAGCCGGGGCAGCATTCGGTTCAGCCATTCAGGCCTCCTTTTGAATCAGTGTTGAGTACTCGAGGGACTTCGTCTATTATTCACATCCTGCAGGACATGTCAAGCTACGTCAGGCCGCCCTAGTCCCGAGATAGAAACGTGGCTTGGCTGCAAAGAGAGATGCTGCTCT
>CAZQZR010000039.1:0-25365 GCA_964597845.1 uncultured bacterium
TGCTGCGCAGGTGCATGAGTACGTACCAGCCCGGGTTGCGGACGATGATGGCTATACCGTCGCGGAACCACTGCTCGCCGAGCACCGCATGGTTCCGACCGGCGAACTCGGGACGCCTGGCCACCCAGCCGGTGAAGTCGGTGCGCTCGGTTTCGAGTCCCATCTCACGGTGAACCTGGAACAGCGGTTTGTGTTCGCGCATCGAGATCGCACCGGCAGCCCGGTAGAAGTACATGTTGAGACCTTCGAGGTGGCTGAACCGCGCGCTGCCGGTCTTACGCAGGTTGTTCATCTGCCAGCCACCCACGAGCAGTGCCGGTGCGAGCAGAAACGCACCGGCGCGGGTCAGGGCCAGCCGCCACCTGACACTGCTGGTAGCGGTCGCCCGGTCCTTCAGCACGAGGAAGGCCGCGATGCCGGCAGCGCCGAGCGGCGCAAGATAGTACCCGATGGGCCGGACGTGAATGGCGCACGCCAACGCGAGTCCGGACAACGCGAACCCGGTCCAGCCGCGCAGCGGCGACAGACTCCTCACCAGCAGCCAGATGGCCGTCAGCACGAGCAGCGTGAAAGCCGTCTCGGACATCAACATCTGGGCCGAACAGACGCTCGCGACGTCCAGGCACAGAAGAATCGCAGCCCATGTGCCGACTCGCGAATCGAACAGTCTTCGGCCGAGAAACCAGGTGAGTGCGACTGTACCGGTGGCTATCACCGCCTGCAGAACGATCACCGGCAGCGCGGAGTCGCCGAACAACGGGTACACGGCAGCCAGCGCCAGCGGATAGCCGGGCGTGCGGAACGCCTCGTATACAAACGGCGGACCACTAGACCGGCTGAACAGGCCGTGCCTGAACATGTTCAAGGCCAAATAGTGGTAGGATGCTGAGTCAGGGTGCCAGATTGCGGCGCGGTTGCGGAACCAGACCAGGAAGGCCAGGCCGAGCTTGGTCAGGAGCGAGAAGCCGAGGATCAGCGCAAGCGCGGCCCGGTCGCGACTGCAGGCTTTCCCTGACGACTGCATTGCGCGATTCTATCGCGGGAGCAGACTCAGGTCAAGTTGAAGGAACAAGCCTGAACCACCCAAGTGGTCGGGCGCACTGACGAAGCGGCGGGGAGTTGCCTCCCCGCCGCAGGACTGTCGCGAGCTGTACCTAGTGCGCTACGATAACTTTGGCCACCGGCGATTCGGTGCCGATGACGCGCGCGAAGTAGATTCCGTCCGCCAGCAGCCGGCCGTCAAGCGTGGCCTGGCCTCGGCTGAGCGTGAGCGTACGCACTACGCTGCCAGTCGCGTCGTAGAGTTCGACTGCCGTCTCGCGCCCGGTCGGGTTGAGCAGCCGGATGCTGGTCGCGCCGCCGAACGGGTTCGGATTGACGTCAATCCGCGCCATCAGCGGGGCAGGCGTCGGGCTGAGATCCTCGAAGATGCCGACCGGACCGGAAATCGTCGCGTTCGCGCAGAGGTCGCGCACCCCGGCGTCGCGGCCCGGCGCCCAGACGCCGGAGATACCTTCCCATGTCTGGAACGAGAGCGGCGGCATCGAATCAAAGCCGAAATACGGGTTGGTGTCCGCGACCTGCGTCGCGCAAACGAAGAAGGCACCATCGTTGATGACCACCGGGCTGGGCGGAGTCACAGTGAACCAGTCCGCCGTCGAGACGTTGACCGTCGTGATGTACAACGTGTCACCCGGCCCGCCGTTTGGACCGTTGTCGTCAAAAATGCCGACGTACGGACTCGTAGGCGTAGTCCCCATTTGCATGTAAACCTTCGCGTTCATCACCGAGCACGGATAGACCGGCGGCACGAAACGGTTGCCGTACCCGTTGCCCGCGACGAGAAAGGCCCACATGCTGCCGTTCGGTGTGCCGCCGTCATAGGCGAGCAACGCCGGCATCGTGACCACGTGAAGCTCAAGCGTCGCGGTATCGTTCACCGCCACCATGTCGCCGGACAGCTTCGTGTATACTTTGATTATGTACGTGCCGTTCGTGTTTGGCCACCAGGTGCTGGCGAGCGCCAGCGATTCGGTCTCGCCCGGGTTCGATGCCATTGCCCACATCGAATCGGAGAAGACGACCGAGTTGTTCTGCCTCATGACTTTGAAGTAGGCCTTATACTCGGCTTCGGACTGGTTGCCGTAATTCTTGACCATCGCCCAGAAAGAGAGCGGCCGATCCTTGATTGTGAACAGGCCGCCGCTGCGGTCATTCATCGCGTTACGGACGCCCACGTCGTGAAGCAAGCTTGATTCAGGCGGGAAGAAACGGACCGCGAGGTCGGGGTGAATGATGTTGCCCGGCGGAGTCTGGCCCGACAGGTAGTTCAGGCCGATTGCGCCCGATACGTTCTCGATGCCGGTCTGGGCGTTCTCCCCCACCCAGCCGTTGTTCGGCGTGCCCATCTGCTCCTTGTACTGAAACGTGATGGACGAGTCCGCCTTGGTCAGGATAATCTGGAACGTGTTGTTGCCACCAGCGCTCCAGAATGCGATGCTATCGTACTCGACGATGAAGCTGTCAGCGTTGTTGGACCAGTACCAGACCGAGCCGTTAGGTGAGCAGGTGTCCTCAGGGTCGAGGTCGCTCAGCAGCGCGGCAAGCTGGTCATTCGGCCTCTGTGTGCTCGGAACCGATTTGAACGGCTGTTGGGACTTGGTCGCGTCGCCGAACGTGATGTAGCCGTTGGACCCGACGGCGACCGAGTCGACCCGGTACCAGTAGTACGGGAACTCGAAGCCGATCGGGAACGGCCCGACGCACGTGTCGTCGCCGAGTCCCGTTACCTCGGTCCCGACGCCCTTAATGCTGACCCAGTTGTAGGTCGGAGCGCCCGGGCAGGTGGTATCTGAGTCCAGATACTTGTAGCCGTAAACGTCCGGACCGCCGCCGCCCAGCCGTACCGGCGCGCTCGACGGCCCGCCGCCCCGTAGCGCCGGCCCACTGGACGGCATCGTTCCGCCTGGTGAGAGCGCTATCAGCGCAATTGACAAGATAGTCACGAACATCGGACCTCCTTTTTGACCCTGCATCGGCAGGGCCGTGGTTCGCTTTGCCTCATGGCCGCCCACTCCGCCCGGGACGGCGACAGACCTTTGCTTGCGGACTCACCGCAACGTACAAGGCTGTCCGCTTTGTGCGTGACGATGACCTTGGCGACAAGCACCTCGGTGCCTGCGACACGGACGAAGTAGATGCCGTCTGCCAGGTGCCGAGCGTCAAGCGCGGCCCGGCCGCGACTGCAGGCTCTCCCTGACTACTGCATCGCAGCCATTCTATCTCACTGGCAACCATCGGTCAAGAAGAAGGAACGCAACTGCGTTTCTTCGCGGCGACTCGGCGTGAGCAACGCCTGGCTCACCACAAGGAGCGGCGGGGAGTTGCCTCCCCGCCGCAATGTGCAAGGCTGTTCCTTCAGTGCGTGACGATGACTTTGGCCACCGGTGATTCGGTGCCAACGACACGTGCGAAGTAGATACCGTCCGCCAGCAGCCGGCCGTCAAGCGTGGCCTGGCCTCGGCTGAGCGTGAGCGTACGCACTACGCTGCCAGTCGCGTCGTAGAGTTCGACTGCCGTCTCGCGCCCGGTCGGGTTGAGCAGCCGGATACTGGTCGCACCGCCGAACGGGTTCGGGTTGACGTCAATCCGCGCCGGGACCGGGGCCGGAGTCGGCTGCAGCCACTCGAAGATACCGACCGGTCCGAAAACCGTCGCGTTCGCGCAGACGTCGCGCACCGCGCCGTCACGGCTGGGCGACCAGGTGCCGGTGTTTGTCTCCCAGCCCTGGAAGGAAATCGGCGGTATCGAGTCCCAGCCGAACGACGGGTCTTCGGACGTCTCGGAGGCTGCGCCGACGAAGAACGCGCCCTCGGTGACCACGACCGGCGTAGGCAGGGTGACTGAATACCAGTTGGCCGCAGTCACGGTGATTGTGTCGCCGAAGAGGATGGTTCCGGGGCCGCCGCCCGGACCGTCGTCGTCGTAGACCGCCAGCAGCACGTCAACCGACCCGGCCGAGGTCATATGCTGACGGATGGCGCTGATTGAGCACGGGTAGACCGGCGGTACGAAGCGGCTGCCCATTCCGCCCGGGCCGAGCCAGCCCGTCGAGTTGACCGGTGTGCCGCGGTCGTAGGTGAGCATCGCCGGAATGGTAACCACACGGAGTTCAATCGTCGCGGTGTCGTTCACCGGCAGCATGTCGCCGGTCATCTTGGTGTAGACCTTGATGATATACGTGCCGATGGTGCTCGGGCGCCAGGTGTTGGTGAGCGCGAGTGACTCGGTCTCGCCCGGGTCCGACGCCATCGTCGTCATCGAGTCGAAGAAGACCCTCGTGTCGTTCTGCCGCCAGACCTCGAAGTAGGTCTTAAACGCGGCTTCGGACTGGTTGCCGTAGTTCTTGACCATCGCCCAGAAGGAGAGCGGCCGCTCCTTGACCGTAAACAGGCCGCCGTTACGGTCATTCATCGCGTTGCGGACGCCCACGTCATGTATCTGCAGCGAACTTGACTCGGGCGGGAAGAAGCGGACCGCGAGGTCGGTGTGGTACATGTTGCCCGGCGGAATCGTGCCCGAGAGGTAGTTCAGGCCGATTGCGCCCGAGATATTCTCGACGCCGGTCTGGTTGCTGGTCGGCGCCCAGCCGTTGAACGGCGCGCCGCTCTGTTCTTTGTACTGGAACGTGATTGACGAGTCCGCCTTGGTCAGGATAATCTGGAACGTGTTATTGCCGCCGGTGCTCCAGAACCGGATGCTGTCGTATTCGACGATGAAGCTGTCAGATCCATTGGACCAGTACCAGACCGAACCGTTGGGTGAGCCGGCGGCGCTGCATTCAAGGTCACTGAGCAGCGCGGCAAGCTGGTTGTTCGGAGGGGTGTCGTTCGGGACTGGTTTGAACGGCGATGAGTTCGGGGCGGCGTCGCCGAACGTGATGTAGCCGTTGGACCCGACAATGCACGTACTGACCTTGTACCAGTAGTAAGGGAAGTCGAACCCGATTGGGAACGGCCCGGCGGTGTTGTCGTCGCCGAGGGTCGTTATCTCAGTCCCGACGCCCTTGATGCTTACCCAGTTGTAGGTCGGAGCGCCCGGACAGGTCGTATCTGAGTCCAGATACATGTACCCGTACGTGTCCGGCCCGCCGCCGCCCAGCAGCACCGGCGCGTTCGACGGCACAAAACCGGCCGGCGTCATCGCTACCAGCACGATCGACAGAATTGTTACGAACATCAGACCTCCTCTTGGCCCTGCGCGGGCAGAGCCATATTATCTCTAACCTGATGACTGCTCACAATCTGACCAAGACAGCGCCGGTCGCTGTCCTGCAGACTTCCTGCAACTCTGAATATAGGCTGCCCACGCCGGATGTCAAGCAGAAGTCGCGCGCGGGAACGGCCGGCGCTTGCCGGCCGGTCGGCACCTCGGTCGCCAAACCCGCGAGCCACCGCTCCTGTCCTTGACTTTCGGCGCCCAGACCCAAGAATATTAGTCCCATGGACAAGTTTCTTATCCACGGCCCGACCCGGCTTGAGGGGTCGGTCGCGAACGTCACCGCCAAGAATGCGGTGCTCCCCATTCTTGCTGCGTGCCTGCTGACCGAGGAACCGTGCATCATCCGCGACGTACCGCTGCTCGAAGACGTGAGCACCATGGCCCGGCTCCTGCGCTCGATGGGCGTGAAGGTCGAGTTGCGCAAGCGCACCATGAAGATTGCCGCCAGCGGAAAGGTGGAACGGACCGCGGCCTACGATATCGTGCGCAAGATGCGAGCCAGTTACTACGTGCTCGGGCCCCTGCTCGGCCGGTTCGGAGATGCGCGGGTCTCGCTGCCCGGCGGCTGCGCCATCGGCCCACGGCCGGTTGACCTGCATCTCAAAGGCATCGCGGCACTTGGCGCCGAGGTCAAGCTCGAACACGGCTACATCCACGCCAAGGGCCGACTCCTGCGCGGCGGAACCATGGTACTGGAAGGCGCGTCCGGCCCTAGCGTGGGCGCTACCGCCAACACGATGATGGCTGCATCACTTGCCAGCGGCGAAACGGTCATTGAGGGTGCGGCCTGCGAGCCCGAGGTAGTAGACCTCGCCGGGTTCCTCATTGCCATGGGTGCGAAGATCGAAGGACACGGGACACCTGTAATCAGAATCAAGGGCGTGAAACGGCTGCACGGTGCCGACTACCGGCCGATTCCGGACCGGGTTGAAGCCGGCACCCTCGCCGTTGCGGCGGCCATCACGCGCGGCAATCTTGAGATCAACGGCTGCGAACCGGAGCATCTCACCGCTGTGATTAGCCTGCTGCGCCAGGCGGGTGCGACCGTTGAGACCGGCAAGCGCCGGCTGGTCGTGAGCGCCGAGCGACGGGCCGGGCCGGTTACCGTGGCGACCGCCCCGTATCCCGGCTTTCCGACCGACCTGCAGGCCCAGTTCACCGCGCTGCTTGCCACCGGCCTTGGCACCAGCGTCGTGACCGAGAACGTCTTCGAATCGCGCTTCCTGCACGTGCTGGAGCTGAACCGCATGGGCGCGAAGATCGACATCAACGGCCGGACGGCGGTTATCCAGGGGGTTGAGCGCTTGTCCGGGGCCCAGGTGATGGCCTCGGATCTCCGGGCGTCGGCGGCGCTGGTATTGGCCGCGATTGCCGCCCGGGGCGATACCGAAATCCAGCGCATCTACCATCTGGACCGGGGTTACGAATCACTCGAGCAGAAACTCGGCGCCGTCGGGGCGAAGATTGAGCGCGTCAGCTACTAGCCGGAAGCCGCGGCGCAAGACCCTGGCCGTCCGGGTCGGCCCGCTGACAATCGGAGGCCGGTCGCCGGTCTCAGTCCAGTCCATGACCAAGACCCGCACCGATGACGTCAGGGCAACGGTGCGCCAGATTCAGCGGCTCCAACGCGCGGGCTGCGAATTGGTGCGCCTGGCCGTACCCGACGCGGCAGCGGCTTCCGCTTTGCCCGAAATCCGCAAGCGCGTCGCCCTGCCGCTCATCGCCGACATTCATTTCGACCATCGGCTGGCATTGGCCGCCATCCGGGCCGGGTTCGACAAGGTGCGCATCAACCCCGGCAACATCGGCGCTGCCTGGAAGATCCGGGAGGTTATCAAGGCGGCCGCAGGCTCGGGCGCGGCAATCCGTGTCGGCGTCAACGCCGGCTCGATTGACAAGTCCATTCTCCGGCGTTACGGCCGCCCCTCGGTCCCGGCCATGGTCGCCGGCATGGCGCGCTGCCTGAAGCCGTTTGAGCGGGCCGGGTTCAAGGCGCTGGTGCTTTCGGCCAAGACCACCGATGTGCGGGAGACGATTGCCGTCTGTCGTGAGCTGTCGAAACGCTGGCCCTACCCGCTTCACCTCGGCCTGACCGAGGCCGGGCCGCCGTTCGAGGGCGCGATTCGCTCTGCCGCCGCGCTCTCGGTGCTGCTGCTTGAAGGCATCGGCGACACGATTCGCATCTCGCTGACCGGGGACCCGGTGCAGGAAGTCGAGGCCGGGTACGAACTGCTCGGGGCCCTCGGCATCCGCCGCCGGGGTCCGCTGGTCTATTCCTGCCCCACCTGCGGTCGCACCGGGATTGACGTCATTGGTTTGACCCGCAAGGTCAAGGCAGCACTCTCGGATTTGGGGACAGTCCCCATGCGGGGACAGTCCCCGCCAGCGCTCTCGGATTTGGGGACCCCGCCGATCAAGGTCGCGGTGATGGGCTGCGTGGTGAACGGGCCGGGCGAGGCGCGCGAGGCCGACTTCGGGATTGCGGGTGGCAAAGGCAGGGGCATCGTCTTCGCCCATGGCCGAGTCGTCAAGACGTGCAGCGAAGACCAGCTCGTCGACACTCTGATCCGAGAGGTAAAAAGATCCCAGTGACTGTCATTCCGTCCCGTCGCTTCTGCCTCCTGACTTTGTCATTGGTCCTTATGACTTTGTCCTTTTCCTCTGCCTGCACCATCGGTGTCTTCGGCCCGAGCGCCAGTGCCAGCGGCCGGCCGATGCTCTGGAAGAACCGCGATGTGAATGACGAGAATCAGGAAGTCCGCTATCTTACCGGACCGAAGTACCGCTACGTGACGAACGTCTACGCCAACGACACGCTGGACGCCTGGGCCGGCATCAACGAGGCCGGATTCGCCATCATGAACTCGAACTCGTTCAATATCATGGCCCGGGATGAAGGCGCGGCGGATGACGGAAGTATCATGAGCCTGGCGCTCGGTACGTGCGCTACGGTTAGCGAATTTGCCGGTCTGCTGGATTCGCTCAACGTCATCGGCCGCGAGACCCCGGCCAACTACGGTGTTTTCGACTCGACCGGCACGACCTCAATTTTCGAGACCAGCAACCTCTTCTACAACCGCTACGACTGCTCTGACGATACTCTCGGTTTCATCATCCGCGCCAACTACTCGATGTCCGGCAGCCCGAACCGGGAAACCGGCAGGGACCGCTACGAGCGCGCTATGCAACTCGCAGTCCCGGCGCGCCACGAAGACCGGATTGACTCGAGATTCATCATCCGCACCCTGAGCCGCGACATCGGCCGTACGTTCCTCGACCCGTATCCGCTGCCTTTTGAGGGTACGTACGGCACGCTTCCGCCCGGGTATCTGCCGGTCGAGAGCACGCTCTGCCGCCGCACCACCCGCTCGGCCGAAGTCATGGTTGGAACCAGGCCCGGCGAACCCGCCGCCCGAACGATGATGTGGGTACTGCTCGGCTCGCCTGATGTAAGTCTGCCGGTCCCGGTCTGGGTCCGGGGCGGACCTCTGCCCGAAGCGCTCGATGGCCCCGACCACGCTTCCATCTGTGACGAAGCCATCCGTCTGCGCGACTACATCCGCTGCGACCCGGACCATCCCGTTGCCGACAACACCTACCGGCTTGCGGACATGCTTGAGTGTTTTGCCCCGACCGAAGAACGGCTCTTCAGCATGGTTGACAGCGCGGAAGCCGAATGGCCTCTGACCGACCCGGCTCCGGAACAGGCGGCGGCCCTGACCGACAAGGCATGCACGATTGTTCTCAAAACCTATCTGCAGTTCTGGGATTACCTCCGCCGGGAACCGTATGCCCCGATCTCGGACACAACCTCGACGATCAGACCGACCGTTTCGCGGGACACGCTGCTAGTCGGCCTGCCGGCGTCGGTGCGCGCCGGAACGGCACGGGTGATGGACGCCGCGGGCCGGCAGGTGACGGCGTTCGTAGTCCCCGGCGGGCAAAGGTCGGTCACCTGGCGACCAGTGGGTCTGGCCTCCGGCAGCTACTTCATCGTTTTCCCGGCGGGCAGCGACGCGCGGCCGGTTCGGTTTACTCTGGTTCGCTAGCCAGCGCCGCGCCCAGCGCCGCGGCCAGCAGTGGTTTCCTGGCGATTGTTACCGGCATGCCCAGCGCCCTTTCCAACGCCGCCTTCATCCCCGGGTTCTGCGCCACGCCGCCCGTGAACACAACCTCGGGCTGAATCCGCAGCCGTGCCGCCATGTTGGCGATTCGGCGCGCCAGCGCTTCGTGCAGGCCGGCAATCACGTCCGCGACCGGAGTGTCGGCCGCCAAGAGCGACAGTATCTCCGACTCGGCCATCACTACACAGAGACTGGAGACCGGCACCGGTCGCCGCGATTCGAGGCTGAGCCGGCCAAAGTCCTCGAGCGGCACTGACAGCGTCCGCGCCAGCACCGAGAGAAAATGGCCGGTGCCGGCCGCGCACCGGTCGTTCATTACGAAGTCGCGCACCTTGCCCGTCGCATCGAGGCTGAGCACCTTCGAATCCTGCCCGCCGATGTCCACCACGGTTCGGGCTTCCGGATGCCAATATCGTATGCCGAGCGCCGCCGCCTTGATTTCGGTAATGGTTCCCGCCACGTGGTCCACAACGTGGCGGGCGTACCCGGTCGCCACCACGCCGCGTACGTGGCCGGCCAGGTCCTTGTGCTCACTACGGCACTCGGCCATGACCTGATGCGCGGTCTCCCGCGGCCGTGGCCCGGTCGGGACGACCTTCTCGCAGAATATCCCTCGGCTGACGCGGTCGAACACAACCAGCTTGGTATTTACCGAGCCCACGTCTATCCCGGCAGTAATCATGCTTTCCTCCTCGCATCGTCCGGGGGGACTGTCCCCGCATGGGGACTGTCCCCAAAGCCGGCATCCGGGGGGACTGTCCCCGCACGGGGACTGTCCCCAAAGCCGGCAAAGGCGGCGTTGACCCCGGCTTCTTTCGCGGCTCGAACGAACGCCCGCACGTTCTCCGGCGGCGTTTCGACCGGCACCTCGCATCCCGTCGCCGCAACAAACCCCTTGGGACACCGCTTCCCCGCGAGTACCATCGCGCCGACCTCACGCTCGATTGTCGCCGGGTCCGAGAGCAGGATCGCTGAGGTATCGTAGTTGCCGATGATGCGGCACCGGTCACCGGCCCCGGCTATGGCCGCCTCCAAGCCGATGCGGTCAATACTCAGCAGGTCGGCGCCGGACTCAGGCATCAGGCTGATAATGGAGTCAGTGTCGCCGCAGATGTGGAGCACGACGTCGAGGTCGTAGCGGTGCAGGTAGCGAATGACCTCGGCTTCGGAAGGCAGTGCGAATTCACGGTAGTGCTCGACCGATATGACGCTCCCCGATGCCAGCGGGTCAACCAGGATCGGCAGCCCGCCCGCCCCGATGATGGCGCGACAGAACCGGATGATTGAACGCGTCGCGTAGACAAGCAGGTTGTGCACATGGTCCGGCTCGGTCAGCAAGCCGAGCAGGAACGCCTCCTGGTCAACGAGTTGTTGCGCCGTCGTGAACGGCGCGGGGACGTAGGCGAGAATCGGCACCGTGTCGCCCCGAGCTTCGTAGGCATACGTGATTGCATCGAGATAGACCCGCAGCCTGCCGTCCTTGAACGGGTCAACCTCCGCTTCGTCCATCGCCGCCAATCCCGGCCACTTCGGCATCGTGAGCAACGGCAGGTCGTCCTCAGGATAGTCGAACTGAGAGCCAAGTGCCTCGGCAACCAGCCCGACTTCGGAGAAGAAGGAGATGAAGTCAGTTCCGTAGAGCTCCTGCGCAACAAGCTGGCTGCGCGCCATCGCCGCGCCGTCGGTGTAGTAGTCGCGGACCGGTACGCCGGCGACCCGGGCCGCGTGGGCCGTAACGAGAGGGAAAACCGGCACGCGGTCCTGCGGCTCGTCGATAACGAGAAGGCCAAACCGCTCGCGCGGCGTGAGCAGGTCTTTCACCTGCGACTCCTCAGGACTTCGAGGAAGGCGTCAATCCTCGTCTGCAACTGGCGGCTGATTTCGTTCGACGGCGGGGCAACGTCGAACTCCAAAACAGGCAGGTCGAGCTCAGCTTTGACATAGTCGGCAATCAACCGGCCTTCCATGGCGCAGTGCGAGCCGCCGAAGATGCTGGAGATGATAATGCCCTCAGCGCCGTGCTCGCGCGCCTGGTCGATGGCCGATTGCGCGCGCGCCCGCGAAGTGCCGATGAGCGACGCGGCCATGAACGATTCGGCAATCGCCTCAAGTGGCGGCTTCGACTCGTCCATCACTTCGAGCGCCTGGTTGATGACGTACTCAGTGCCGACCACCCGCGCGCCCGCGTCTTCAACGTAGGTCAGCAGCAGCGGGTCTGCCGGCGGCGTAACCCAGACGACGCGCAGCGCGTCCTCGCTCAGAACGCGCCCGCCCTTGGCCGCCCGTTCCTCGGCGGTCGCAAGCAGGTGTTCAAGCACGGCGGTCCACTCGGTGATGTCCGAGTAGTGGTGCAGGCTGCCGAACTCCACGACCATCATCTCGAGTGCGGGTAACACGCCGCGGCCGTAGGCCAGCTCGCGCAGGCGGCTCACCATCTTCCTGACCGTGTTCGTGCGCCGGATGCCGGCCCGGAGTTCGTCTTCGGTCAGCTCGTGGCCGGTCAGTCGCGCCATCGCCTCGACCACGCGCTCGTACTCCTTCACCAGCATAAGCCTCATCGGTCCCATGTGCCCCATTTGGCACCGCATCGGCACTTCCACCCACAGCATCTCGCGGGCAAATCGCTCCGCCAGTTGTTCCACACCCGAGTAGTCGTCGCACGAAGCGCCGGTGGAGGCAATGACAAGGTCCGGGTCCGGGAAGTAGGAGTGCTTGGCAAACGCGCCCAAAGCGGCGCGAGAGAAGCAAGCCGCATCGCCGACGCCGAGTTCGGCCGCGGCGTCGAACAGCACCCTGCTCTCCATCGCGAACGGCGTCCACCAGATGCAGTCCGGGTAGAACGCGATGCAATCCGGGAATGAATTGACGATAACCGGCACCGCGCCAAGGTCGCCCATCGTCGCGATGACCCGGAGCCCAATCTGCCGCGCCCGGAACAGCCGCTCGGTCTCGTTCTGCACAAAGCCCCACATCCGCAAAGCCGCGAGTGAGTTGTCATACTTGAGTCGGCGCAGGTGGCGCATACCGTAGATGGCGAACGTCTGCGGCGGGAACAGATACTTTGACCACGCCTCGGTGCTACCATAGTAGTGATAGCGGTCAATCAGCTCCTCCGGCACGCGTTCGAACAGGTCCAGCCAGTCACGAAAGCCGACCCGTGCGGGCTTCGGGTCCGTCCACGCCGGAACTCGATCCCTTGATCCCTCGATCCCTTGATCCCTTTCCGCTCTCACAACGTCTCCATGAACGCCTCAATGCGCGTCCGCACCTGCTCGCGGTTCTCGGTCGAGTAATCGGTATCGAGGTGCAGCAGCGGAATACCCATCGCCTCCTGCAGCCGCCGGGCCTCGAAACTCCACGGGTCGCAGTAGAGCAGCGTCTTATACACCAGCCCTTCGACCCGGAACTCGCGGGCAAGTCGCTGCGCGTACTCGTACATGGCCGAGTTCGGCCGGCGGTGCATGCACGGCCGGCTGAAGTAGAAACTCGCCAGCCGGTCCATCGGCGCGCCGTCAGACGGAATCTCCTCGGCAAACCAGCGCGTGCCCGTGCAAAGGATGTCGGTCACGATGTCTGCCTTCTCTTCGACCATGTCGAGTAGCCACCGGTCATCTTCAGTCAAGATGCTGCCGCCGAGCATCAGCCGCGGCCGTCGCCCTTCCCCGCGCGGGCGCGCGGCAAGAATCCGCAGCACCTCCTCGACTAGCGAGACGGCCTTGACCGGACCCAGCGACCATGCAGTCGCCGCAAGATCGAGCATCGTGCCGCCGGAAAGCAGCGGCGCGTTCATCCGCCGCGTGTCGCTTGCCTGCCGCAGCATCGCCCGCAGTTGGTTGAATGCGGCAATCTCGGACTCCAGTCGCTCCGTACCGATGGCGATGCCGGTCAGGGTTGCCAGTTCTCCGGCCAGCCCGTCGAGCTGCCTTCTGAACTCGGCTACCCGGTGCGGCAGAGGTTCGGATGTCCGCGGCATGTAGAGCTGATACACCGGGGTTCCGAAGTGCTTCTCAATCGATTCGGGCAGCCGGCGCATCATGTCACACGTGTTCACGCTGAGCACGGCATCAACCTGCTGGTGCAACTGGTCGCGCTCGAAGTTGCCCATGCAGCTATTGCAGAACGAACAGGCATCGGCCCGCAGGTACTTTTCGCCCGCTTCCTCGGCCGCCTGCCCGCCGCGCATCAGCCGGACCGGGATCGCCCCGGCCGCCTGCACCATCTCAACCGGAGCGTAGATGCAGAAGTAACCTACGACCTTTGCGCCCTGCTTGCGCGCGGCAAGTATCTCTTCAACCCGCTCGTGCCGTATCTGGTCGAACGTCGCGCGCGGTATCAGTTCCATGATTCGAGCCGCATTGAGTCAATAAAGGTCTGCTCGAACTGCGGGTGGTCACTCAACCTGACCTCGCGGCAGTTCGCCGCGAACCGCTCAGCCTCAGTGAACAGGCCCGGGTTCAGAGTAGCCCGGACCGCACCGAGTAGTGCGAGGTTACCGTGCCGCCGGATTCGTGCGAGCGGTATCTGTGGCAGCAGGCCGATTCGCACCGCTGAGGCGGGGTTCATCGCGGCCCCGAACTTGCCAGTAGCATGGATGCATTCGAGGTCGGACGCCGGTGCACCCCACTCTGCCAGTAGAATCCTGACTGCCGCTGCGATAGCGCCCTTGGCCAGTTGTATCTCGCGCAGGTCGCTCTGGGACAAGTAGACCGGCTCTCGGCGCTGGCTCATATCCAGCCGCGTGCCGCGGACGATCCGACCGGATGCATCAACCAGCCCGGCGCGGGTTGCCTCGGCCACCACGTCAAGCACGCCTGACCCGCAGATGCTCCTCGGCTCGCCGCCGCCGATGACGTCGAGGACGAATCGCCCGTCCCGAAACCGCGCCGCCCTCACCGCCCCGCGTTGCGCCAGGCTGCCGCACTGAAGCGTCGCGCCCTCGAAAGCGGGCCCGGCCGCGGTCGAGGTCACGAGCAGTCGCTCCCGGTTGCCCAGCACGACCTCGCCGTTGGTGCCGGCGTCCACCAGCAGGGACAGCCGCCTTGTCCGGTGCATGCCTGAAGCGAGAATTGCCGCGGTGCAGTCGCTGCCGACGAAACTGCCGAGCAGCGGCAGCATGTGCGTCCGGATGCCGCCGCGCTGACCGGTGAGGCTCTTGCCCAACGGCAGCCGCGACTCGTACGGGAACTCGCCCAACGATGCCGGGCTCCGTCCCATGAGAAAGTGAGCCATTACCGTGTTGCCCACGGCCACAATCTGGCCCTCGCTCGCGATGCCGGTGTCGGCCATAAACCACAGCAATACGGGCTCCAGCGCGGTCCGACGGACCTTCGTCCCCGCGGCGATGCGGCTCATCACGTCGGCGCCGAATATCATCTGAGGGTTGAGCACTTCGCGCCTTGCGACGACCCGACGCTTTGCTTTGTCGACGGCGGCCAGCGAAATCGCGGTCGTTCCGATATCGGCCGCAAGGCGCAGACTCGGGGACTGTCCCCGCACGGGGACTGTCCCCAAACCTGGATGGTTCAGTCTCCTTCGTCCGGCCGGTCTGACTTCATCCCAATTGACCACCACCGGCGCCGCCGGCACGTACTGGCAGGCGAGAACGCTCCGCTCGCCGTCGGCGTCGAGCACCCGCACCCGGCACTTGCCGCAAGTGCCGGCACCGCCGCAATCCGAAGGCAGGCGGACGCCGGCGTCGGCAAGCAACTCGCGCAGGCTGTGAGTGCCCCGTGGGACCACCGTGACCGTCAGGCTGTCTCCCACTTTCGGCCCGCCTCGACCAAGGCCTTCACGTTCTCTTTCGGTACGTCGGCCGGTACGTCGCAGCTTGAAGAGAGAATCAGCATTGGCCCGCCGCGCGCCATGCACTCGGCTGCCGCTGCCGCCACCTGTTCCGGCTTGCCTTCAAGAAGCAGTCTGGTTGAGACATTACCCATCAGGACTGCGTTGTCGCCGACCGAGCCCCGCGCCTGCCGCAAGTCCATCTCGTCGATGCTCAGGAAGTCAGCTCGGGTTGCCAGCATATCCTTGAGGAGACTCCTCGTCTCGCCGCAGATGTGCAGCCCCACCTTCACGCCCTGCTCGTGAACCGAACGAACCAGTTGCGCCAGGTACGGCAATGCGAATTCGTGGAACATCTCCGGACTAATCATGCTGCCCGATGCGACCGGGTCGCCGACAAATGGAACCCCACCGGCGCGGATGATTGCCTCGGCATATACGACCTGGTTCTTGGTCGCGAGCCGCAGGAAGTCCCTCGCCCGGCCGGGGTCGCTCAGCAGGTCTTCGAGGAACCCGTCAATCCCGCGCAGGAAAGAGGCCAGTGAGAATGGCCCCTTGAGCGAAGTCAGAATCGGCGCCTCATCCTCAAGCAGCTTCCTGAGCCGGCGCGTTGCATTGAGGACAACCGGCATCCGACCATCGGCTTCGGGATTGGCTGGCTCGAGTTTCGAGACGCGCGGCGGCTCGAGCAGAAACGGGTCGTCGTCCTCGGGAATCAACACCTGCGCGCCCATCGCTTCGGCTTCGACCATCGTGTCGGAGAAAACCGTGAGCAGGTCATAACCATAGAATCGGTACGCGGAGTAGAGCACCCGCGCCAACACGTCGGGCTGCGTCACGGCCTCGGAGATTGAATAGCCCTCGATCCGCGCCGCATGGTTCGCCACGACCATCGGGAAGATGACCGGCCGCTCCGGCTTCTCGCCGCGCAGCAGCGCGGCAAACCGCCTGCTCCTGTCCGACTCACTCCTAACTGCTAACTCCTAACTGCTAACTTCTACCTGCCCCGCCAGCCGCTCGACTTCAAGCACGGCCGAGTGCGCGTCCGGGGCAGAAGCGTCCGCCCCGATGTTCCTGGCGAACCGCTCGGTAACCGGCGCGCCCCCGATGACGACCTTCACCTTCGAGCGCAGGCTGGCTTTGTCCAGCAGTTCGATGACTTTGCCCATCCGCGGCATCGTGGTGGTCATCAGCGAGGACATGCCCAGCACCAGGCTGTGTTCTGACCCGTCCGATAAGTGCGACTCGACCGCCTTCACGAACTCCGGCAGCGGCACGTTCCTGCCGAGGTCAATCACCTCGAACCCGGCAGCCTGCACCATCACCTTCACGATGTTCTTACCGATGTCATGGATGTCGCCCTGCACCACGCCGAGAATGACCTTTCCCCTTGTGGCTTGAGGCTTGTGGCTTGGGGCTTTGGACAGGATGTCGAACCCGGCGTACATCGCCTTTGACGCGAGCAGCACCTCTGGTACGAAGCACTCCTTGGCCGCGTACTTCTCGCCCATCCGGCGCATGCCGGCGGCAAGACCCTGCGTCATCGCGTCCTCGGGCGACAAACCCTGTTCCAGCACCTTGCGCGCCAGCTCGGCAACGAGTTCCGGCTTCATCGTCGTCACCGCCTCGGCGAGGAAGTCGAACAGATCTCTTTCGGGCATGTCTTTCATCATATTCGCTAAGCGGCGGCGGGCAACAGAAACCGCGCCAAACGTCGGGCTAGCGGACTACGCGGATTCGTGCCGGGCCGGGAAGCACCCGGCCGATGACAGCGGCCCGTACAACACCGGCACCAATCAGCCGGCCGCAGAAGTCCGCTGCGCGTTCGGTCGACAGGGAAACCAACAGACCCCCGGACGTTTGTGCGTCGCACAGAAGCATCTGAAGTTCCTCGGGCACTGACGGGGCGAAGTCGGCTCTCGTCTCCATGAACTCGTGGTTCTTCACCGACCCGCCCGGGAAAAGGCCCTGCCGGGCAAGGTCAAAGGCCTCGGGGATGATGGGGACCTGATCTGCCTGTATCTCAATGGCGACACCGCTGGCCGACGCCATTTCCCAAGCGTGCCCAGCCAGTCCGAACCCGGTAATGTCGGTCGCCGCATTCACGCCGAACTCTGTCATCACCATGGCCGCCGCACGGTTAAGCTCGCACATCGTGCGGTTAGCCTGCTCGATTGCCCGGGCGGGCGCGAGGTCGGCCCGCAACGCCGTCGTGATGATGCCGATTCCGAGCGGTTTCGTCAGAACCAGAGCATCACCGGGCCGCGCACCGGCATTGGTGACCACACGGTCCGGGTGGACGAGGCCGGTTACGGCCAAGCCACATCTGAGTTCCATGTCTTTGGTCGTGTGGCCGCCGGCAACCACCGCACCCGCCTCCCGAACCTTTTCCCACACCCCTGCCAGTACCGCCCGTATCGTGTCGTTGTCTATCTCGCCGACCGGGTAGCCGAGAATGCAGAGCGCGGCCAGTGGCGTGCCGCCCATAGCATACACGTCTGAAAGCGAGTTGGCAGCGGCAATCTGGCCGAAGACATACGGGTCGTCGGCAATCGGGGTCAGTACGTCAATGGTCAACACCAGCGCCCGCTCGCTGTCCAGCCGGTACACACCGGCGTCATCCGACGTATCGCCTCCGACCAGCAGGTCGGGATGCCGGAAAACAGGAAGCTGCTGCAGGACCTGCAGCAGGTCTTCCTGACATACCTTACTCGCTCAGCCGGCAGCGCGCGCGTAGTCCACAAGACGACGTTCCTGCATCGTGCCTCCTTTCTACACTCGCACGAGCCGCGCCCCGCCGGCGCTGTCGGAGCAAATCACCATCATGTCCTAGCCATCACTCGGCTACTCGACAATCACCTTGGCAACTGCGGATTCGCCTCCCGCCGACAAATGGAGCAAGTACACGCCGCGGGACAGCCTGCACTCCGGCAGCCAGGCAACGCGGTGCGATCCGGCCGGCACGATGCCGACGGCAACGGTCTGGATCCGACGCCCGGCTGCATCGTGTAGAGTCACTCTGAAGGATGTCTGCCCGAGCGTTGAGAACGTCACCGACGCCCCGGTCCGCCGGCTCACCAGGGTCGGCGCCACGAAGAAGCAGGCCTCCGGCGCATCCGGACGTACGCCCTCCTCGACGCCAGTGCCGACGACGGTGTGAGTTGCGATGGACTCGACCAGCACCGGGTTGCCCATCGAACGTGCCCGCAGGGATACGACTCCCTCTCCTTCGGTTGAGTTCGTGTACACCATGACCTTGATCGCGGTGTCCGCGGCTCCGGCCGCGAGGGTATCGTAGACCGAGTTCCCGGGTTCGACGCACTGACCTCCGACACAGTACACGACCACCCATCCCGGAACGCTCGCAACCACGCGACAGTCGAACTCGTACGCATCTAACTGGCTGCCGGTGTTCGTCAGCGCGAAATGGAACTCGCCGGGCCCGCCCGGGCTGACGTGCTGCACGGTGTCGCCGCGCGCTGTTAGCTCTAGCCCGTAGCCCGCCAGCGCCTGACCGTAGACGACCACAAACAACACCACAGCCAGGACCCGACTCGAAGCGCAACTCCCAATACGTGGTATTCTCCTCATTGCTCACCGCCTCTCTTGTTCAAACCTGCTCAAACAGGCTGCCTGAAGGACGCTGTGTGTCGCCATGTCTTGAACGAAGGCGACCGCGCCCAGCATGGACCGGTTCCAGAACGGCTTGAGCTGGAACTGTCTCTCGACGATGACCGTGTCGCCCACAACCAGGCTGACCGGAGCCCCGTCTTCACCCGGCAGCATCTGCCTCATCACGTACCGGAATACCGAGTCGTACGCGCCGGGCAGGTACGCGTGGACGCTGTCCTCAATAATCACGACGAATAACCTCAGGCTTTCGGTCGGCGTCGAACTAACTCCGGTAGCTGAGACGGTAATCGCGCCTGCGCTGTCGGAAAGCGCAGCGGCCATGGACAATTGGGCACCGGGCGGAGAATTCCGGGCAACCACGGTCTTGCCGTGGAAGGTCGAATAGTTGTACTCCGGCCCGGGCGTCCAGACAACCTCCCCACCGTCGAAGACGGTGGCCGGTTCTCCGTTGGTGCTGTAGTAGAACGTCTTTCGATTCTCGACGTATTCCGGACTGAGCGTGTCACCCGCCACGCGCCGGTGGTAGGCAATCACCACTAAGCTGTCCTGAAAGTCGGCGGCCACGCTGTCGAGCGCACGGGAGGCATAGGGGCAGTAGCCGCACCGCATCCATGTGAAGTACTCGGCCAACACGACCCGATTGGTCGGTCTTATCTCGATCACCGGAGCCTCGGAGCAGCCAGCGAGGACCGCCAGCGCTCCGAGGCTGATCAGCAGACCGAATCTGCCCGTTGTCCTGCTCAGGTCCGCCTACCTGGTCACTACCAGCTTGCCGACGGCCCCGCCGGCGTCCGACGCCAGACGTGCAAAGTACGTTCCAGCCCGGACCGCGCGACCGCTGACGTCGGTCAGGTTCCAGGACGCGCATCCACTGCCTGACAGGTTGCGGCCCAGTCGCTGGACCAAGCGCCCGTCCACATCGTACACGGCAAGGCTTCCGGTAGCCCCGGCCGGAACCTGGTAGTTCACGTGGGCCGATGTTCTTACGAGAGTGCCGGAAGGCACAACACGCCAGCCGGAGAGGGTCCGGTCTTCACTGACACCGAGGACGGCACCTGCCTCGACGTCGTCAATATACCAGCCCTCGGCGGTGCCGCTGTAGCCGCTGATGAAGCGGTAGCGGAGCTGAACGGTCTGACCGCGGTACGCGCCCAGGCTGATGCTGACCTGCTCCCAGCCGGAATTCGACCCGGTGTAGCTCGCCAGCGGCCACCAGAACTTCGAGCCGTTGCCTATCTCCAGGAGTCCGAAGTCGTTGTTCTGCTGGATAGCGTAGCAGTGGTAGAAAGCCAGCATCGTGTCGTCACCGACTGTGAAAAGGGGCGTCATCAAGCGGGAGTCGTTCTCGTTGGTGTACTGCTGGCTGCCGTCCACGCCGCAGTACCAGCTTGTGCTCTCCGACTGGTAGGTGTAGGTGCTCTGGTGCCAGTTGTCTCGTATTCCCCCGTGCGTCCATTGGCCGATGCCGTGTTCCATGTTGTCGGCGAACCCATGGGCCGTGGTCACGTTCAACGGGAAGTCCAAGTTGGCGGTCGGTGCACCGGTCGCAGTGACCTCGAGGTTCATCGTCGCGAGGTGCGGGTTCGGGCAACCAGCATCCACGTGAATCTGGAACGGAGTAGTCGAGTATGCGCTGGCCGCGGCCTGCATGTTCGGGAAACTGGCGCTGGGCGTGGTCACAGTGATGTACGGGTCGGTGGTCGAGAGCGTCCCGGTGATGCTCTGACCTTCACCAGTACCCATGTTGCGCAGACCCACGGTCAAGTTAACATCGCTGTTCGGCACGGGATTGGCCGACTGGTAGCCGTAGTATTCCAGCTCAGGGACGTTGACGATGGCGATGCGCGCGCCTTGGGACATCTCTTTAGAGGAGTTGTCCTGGACAAACACAACGAAGTCGCAGTGACTCGCCACCCAGGACGGCGAGACCGTGAAATCCCGTGTCTTGGTCAGGGAGTCGCCGGCCGCAATCGTCACCGCCTCACCGGACGAGCTGGGTAGCATCGTGCGTTCTACGTATTGCAGGCTGTCCATTCCCTGCCACGGGTAGTAGATGTGGCTCTCGGTCAGCACGGTGTGAAGCTGGCCGGAGACCGAGCTGGCGCTGGTGTTGTTGACCTTGATGGTCAAGGTGCCTTGGCGGCTGGTCGTGTCGTAGGTGATGGAAAGCGCGATGGTCAGCGGGCTGGACACGGACATGCGCGTCCGGAAGTAGTTGAGGTAGGTCAAGTACATTGTCCCGGTGTGCAGGGCGCCGACGATCTTGTAACTGCCATCCAGCACCACGGTCGGGTAGCCGCCTATCGCGTAGTAGCTATACCGGACGGCCGCGTCGGCCGTGTAGTAGGGGTCGCTTGACGACGCGTGATACGCAATCGGGACTACCGAGTCATACGAGCGGAAGTCGAGTTCCTCGATTCCGCGCGCCGCACCCGGGCAGTACGTGCACCAGGTCGCGGTGACATCCTCAATCACCATCACCCGCTGGCTGGCCTGCAGCGTCAATGGGACGAGCAGAACCAGTCCGAGTAGTGACAGATTCTTCATTCAGACCTCCTGTTTCTCCGACGTTTGACGGACAATGCGGGTAGTGCCGGTGACAGGCACTGATGTCCCACTGCACGGACGAACGGGCCTAGACCAGGCCCATGCAAGACAGTCATATCTGCGAACTGAAGTGGTGAATCCGTGCCCAGTCCTCGTGGGCGATGCCGACCACCAGCGCGAGAGCGCCGGCGGCCAGCATGATCCAGAAAGCCAGACGTCGTATCGTGCGACCTCCCTTCAAGCGACTTGCCTCTGATGCGGAGTAGCTTTCACCTCAATGCGGGTTCACTGATGGCTCGACTTGCCAGCTAATGGTCGCCATCTGGGGACTCCGAGCGCGGTGTGGTGTCGTTCACGACCGCCGGCTCTTCCGGCAGCCACTTCACTATCTCGGCCTTGATGCGATTCTCGTCGCCCTTCTTGTACCCGATGTGAGTGTAGACAATCTCTCCCTGCCGGTTGATGAGATAGGCGGCCGGCTTGATGATGATGCCGTATACCCTCTTCACCTCGTTCTGCTGGTCCAACAGGCAGACGTACGGCCACTTCTTGCCCTTGACGAGTGCCTTTACCCTCGCCTCATCGGCTGCCTTATCAACCGACAAGGCAACAATCTGCAGACCCTGCTCCTTCAGCGTGTCATAGGTTGGCAAGAGCGCGTCCATCTCAGCGATGCAGTTGGCGCAGGACCGGTCCCAAAACTCCATGTAGACCGGCCCGGTCGCAAGCAACTCCGAGAGCTGCACGTCCTTGCCCGCCAGGTCCCTAAGCGTGAAGTTCGGCGCCTGCTCGTACTCCTGCTTACTGCCCTCCACGCCCAGCAGCAGGCCGACTGAAAGCAGCATCCCCATCGGCATCCGCGGAATTCTCATGTCATCCTCCGTTCAATACTCGTCACTAATCGCTCAGCGCATCCGGCGCCAACCATCATGGCCGGCAGTGCCGCAAACAGGTGCTTATCTCTCACATTCTTCTCCTTGCAGAGGCCGGAGGCTGCCGGTCTTCCGACAGCAGAGTCGACCTAGACCAGACCCATACAAGACAGGCATATCTGCGAGCTGAATGCATACACTCTCAGCCATTGTTGCTGAATTGAGCCGACGGCGAAGGTCGTCAGCGCGACCAGAAGTAGTAGCCCGGACACAACGCGTCGCGACGCGGCGTTTCTACTCGCTCTGGCTGCTTTGCGGTTTGAGGAAGCGGACGGCTGGAACCGGTCATCGGGAGACAGCCTGTCCCCCTCGGGGTCGTTAGTCACGAGTTCCACCTCCGGCCCAGCCGCAGCAGGCGCGTCAATCCGTTCATGACCGCGCTCCGTTTCCGGCGCTCAGGGCGGCGCCAAGGGCACCGACAATCTGCGGCCCATCCGGCACGAGCAGCGGCACACCGAGCCCGAGTTCCTCAAGCAACTGGTTGTGCTCAGACATTCATCCTCCTTAAGAACCGCAGCAAGCGGAAGGAGACGCCTCATCGGCGGCTCCGGATTTGAAGAAGAGCCGGCAGAAACAACGCCCGTCTTTGGCGACTTCGTCCTTCAAAGTCGGACAGGGACAGAGCACGTCCTTCGCCGGGTCCAACGGATGCGACTGCTTGCACGGGCAGTAGTACTTGCCGTGCTCGGCGAAGTTCCGCGCCAGCAGGTTCGACACCTTGAGCGTCCGCTCGATGTCCGGGTTCAGGACGTACCCGAGTTCCGCGCCGACCTTGCGCGCCCGCTCGATACTGGCGTTGTCCTTGTCGGTCAGGTTCATGTATCTCCTATCTCGTTGGCCGTCACTCAGCCCTGTGTCGTACCGTCTGTTGGCTTCCCGGCCTGATACCAGCCGCGCCCGACCTTATGTGCGTGGGCCGCGTCGCGCCACAGGTTCACGAGCCCGGTCGCGAAACCGAACAGGTCGTTGCCGAAGTTCTCCACGATAGTCGGCTTCAGGTCCACCTCGACCATCTTCTTGTAGTCGTCGAAGCACTTCGCATACTCGTCGGTCTGGTCCTTGACCTCGATGTTCTTGAACCCGTACTTCTTCATCAGGTCGGCCCAGCCCTGCAAGGTCTCCATGTACGGAAACGCCATTGACTCGTACAGCTTGGCAAGCAGTGGCTCTTCGACCTTGCCGGTGATGACCCAGTCGGTGAAGATGAGCTTACCGCCCGGCTTCAGCACGCGCGCGGCCTCGGCTATGAGCCGTTCCTTGTCGGTCACATAGCACCACGCCTCCTGGCCCCAGACCACATCGAACGTCTCCTTCTTGAACGGCATATCCAGCGCCGTGCCCTCGACGATTGTTATCAGGTTGTCGAGACCTGCGGCCTTGTTTCGTTCGATTGCCTTGACATTCATAGTCTTGGTAAAATCGAGCCCGGTCACCTTCACCCCGTACTTCTTCGCGATTTGCCGCGCCGGCGCGCCCAAAGCCGAGCAGACGTCGAGCACGTGCATCCCCGGCTTCAGGCCTACGGCCGCAGCCATGCGGTCGGTCACCTCGTCCTTGCCCGAGTGTATCTGCTCGGACATCACTGCTTCCCACAGCAAGCCGCCCGGCCCGTCGTAGACGTCCTGGACATCCTTGCCCGTATAGTCGTATCGCTTCGGCATCATGCCTCCTCTGGTATAGGTCCTGTAGGCCCTATTAGGCCTATTCTGAGATTCCGAGCCGGCAAACTGCCGGCACAAAGCCGGTCAGTCATGCCGCTGGCCTGTCTAAGGTTGTTGTTGTGGTTCTGGAACTGCTAACTGCTAGTTGATAACTGCTAACTGATTCGGTCTGGTCCGGTCTCCGAGGCGCACGGCCCCGGGAAGTGTCCCGAGTCACGGCACGCGCCTCCGGCGCATCAAGGCAGACTTACCAGCAGTCACTATACGATGATAGACCGTGCCCCGGCCTTGTCAAATCCCGCGCCGGGCCTGCCACCGGTTGCCGACAGACCCGCCGCTGGACCGAAGCCCTGAGCGTCTTCCGCCCCAGGCCGTCTAGTTGCCGGGTGACTTGTACGGCTCCACCTCGCGCAGTGTGTCCACCTGCTGACCGGCGCGGCTGAACAGGTCCTCGACGCTCTTGCGGTCCGGTGCGTCCCAGCAGCAAATCGGCTGGTTTGTCGCCTTGTCGACGTAGGCCCAGTCCATTGTCAGACCGGTGCCAGCCGACGCCGTCATGACCGAAGAGCAGGCGGTCTTCACCGCCTCCGCGGTCATGGGTTTCAGGACTATGATGTACTTAGCCACGAATCCTCCTCAGGGTTGCTGACTTCGTCTTCGTACAATGCTAGCCAGCGACCCGACCGAGTCAAACCAGGCACGCCGGACCTACAGGCTCAGGAAGAGAACCGCGAGACCGGCAAAGCTCAGCCCGAGCACATGCGTCACCGTGAGCGGTTCCTTGAGGAAGATGAACCCGAGCACGGCCGGGACAAGGATGTACATCCCGGACAACGGCACGACCACCGATGCCGGGCCCCGGCGCAGGGCGATGAAGAAGAACACCAGCGCAAGACCATAGGCGAGCCCGGCCCCGAGCGCCATCGGATGCGGCCGGGTCCACTTGCCGGTGCTGTCCGTAAGCGCGAACACGGCGACCGGTACCACCGTGGCAAGGGTACTCCAGAATACCAGGCTTTGCGGCGATACGCTGCTTGAGACGACCTTGGCGAGGAAACTCCAGGCTCCCCACAGCACGAGCGCAAACACCGACAGTAATCGGTAGTCCATGGCGTGATGCTAGTGCGGCCGGATGCCGAAGTCAACCGTCGTATCTTGACTGCGCCGTCCGCTCAGGAATCCCGCTCAAGGGCGGGTTCGCCGCCGGTCATGCAGGCCGTCGTGAACGGCCGAGCCCGCGGGGGCTGTCCGAGTTGGCTACAGTTTCAGCAGCGCGGCGGCTGCGCGGAAGCTTCCGGCCTCGAACCGGCAGAAGTAGGCTCCGGCCGGGACTGCGCGACCCGCATCGTCGCTTCCGTCCCACGTCACTGCGTGGACGCCGGCCGGGCTCGTACTCTGCACGAGCTT
>CAZQZR010000040.1:0-25307 GCA_964597845.1 uncultured bacterium
CTTCGCCATCCGTCCCGGCGAATACCTGCTCACCACCGCCGAAAAGAAGCGGATATTACTCAACAACATCTACGGCGTGGACATCGACCCGCAGGCCGTCGAAGTCACCAAGCTCAGCCTCCTGCTCAAAGTCCTTGAAGGCGAGAACCGAGAGACAATCAACAGCCAGCTCAAGCTCTACCACGAACGCGCCCTGCCCAACCTCGACTCCAACATCAAGTGCGGCAACTCGCTCATCGACTCCGACTTCTATCGCGGCCAGCAGGGCGGCCTGTTCGATGCCGACATCCGCCGCGTCAACGCCTTCGACTGGCACAAAGCTTTCCCCGAAGTCATGGCCCGTGGCGGCTTCGATGCCGACATCGGCAACCCTCCGTGGGTGATGACTGCCTACCACGAGAAGGATACGCTGGACCACTTGAGACGTAGGTACAAATCCGCAACTGGCAAGTTCGACCTCTACTACCTCTTCGTTGAGTTGGGCGTTAGACTGATATCAGACACCGGGCTGCTCGGCATGATCATACCCAACAAGTTCTTCCACACGAACGCGGCTGCCAACCTTCGGGCGCTATTGGCGGAAGGTAGGGGCATCCGCAGCATCGTGGACTTCGGAGACGAGCAGGTGTTCAAAGGTGCCACGAACTACTCCTCGATGCTCTTTCTTCAGAAGAGGCCACTCAAGAATCTCGAGTATGCGAAGGCTATGGCCGGGCTCAAGGTCACGGAGGAATACAGCGTGCCGCTGGCTTCGCTCGGAGCAGAAGCCTGGCACTTCTCATCGCAGAGAATCAACGTTCTCTTCAGCAAGATTGAGAAAGAAGGCACGCCGCTAAGTGCTTTGACGGCCCGCTTCGGCACGGGAGTACAGAGTGGCGCGGACCGGGTGCTTGCGCTCGACGAAGAGACCGCCGGTTCCCTTCGTATCGAGAAGGACGTCTTGCGCCCCGTGCTGCGAGGTCGGGATGTGAGGAGATACGGCACGCCTGAGAAGCCGAAGTCGCTGGTCTTTCCGTATAAGGTCGAAGGCGGTAGGTTTGTGATCCTGACGGAATCCGAGATGGAACGGCACAAACATCTTTGCAGGTATCTCGCGGGCAATCGGCAGAGACTGGGAGAGCGCGTGTGGTTTGATAAGACCGCGACAGAGTTGTCAGGCAAGTGGTACGGAATGATGTATCTGGACGCATGGTCGTCATTCGAGAGCGAACACATCCTGACACCGTCGCTCAGCAACTGTGCCAACTTCACAACTGGCAAAGGAACGCTGTTTGCGACAGGAACGGCGGGAGTGACATCTATCATCCCCAAGCCTGATGTGCGCGAGAGCATCCTGTACCTGCTCGGTGTGCTGAACTCGCGGCTCCTGAGTTTCTACGCCATCCACCACAGCCCTGTCTTCTCAGGCGCATACTACAAGTTCAGCGCGCCCTACCTCAAGAAGCTGCCGATAAGACGTATTGACTTCTCGAACAAGGCGGACAAGGCGCGGCATGACAAGATGGTCGAACTGGTGACGCGGATGATGGAATTGAAGAAGCAGCAGGCCCGCGCCCCGAAGAAACAAAGCCCCAGTGCCCGCCAACTCCTCGACCAGAAGCTCGCCATCACCGACCAGCAAATCGACGCGCTGGTGTATGATCTGTACGGATTGACGGAGGATGAGGTTCGGATAGTTGAGGGAGGTGACAAGTGAAGGCACGGCTAGTTGTGCAGCATTTAGAGGGAATCGCAGGGGCAGCGCTGGACGAGTACCCTGCCGTTATCCGCGAGTTCATCCGAGGCCGGAATGGCGTCTACGCGTTGTACAAGCGCGACCGGCTCTACTACGTCGGACTGGCCCGTAATCTCCGGTCACGACTCCGCGGCCACACGCGAGACCGTCATGCAGGGAAGTGGGACCGGTTCAGCATCTATCTGACTAAGAACGACGAGCACCTGAAAGAACTGGAGTCGTTGATACTGCGGATAGTCGACACGCGAGGCAACAAGGTCACGGGCAAGTTCATCGCGTCTGAGGACCTGAAGCGAAGGTTCCGTCGTCGGCTGAAGGAAAGCTGGAACCACAAGGTCGAAGAAATGACCAGTTGGTCTGAGCCGGAGCGCGAGAAACCGGAACGGAATCTCAGGCGTTTCCTCGGGCCGGTCGGGCAGAAGCTTGATACCGTGCTGAGCAAGTACGTAACCCAGCGTTTTCATGTCAGAATGGGCTACAAGGGCAAGGTCTACGTCGCACACGTAAGGCGGAATGGCGCGATTTCCTTTGCCCGGGAGAGCGCAGACTCGCAGCGCCTCGGAGGCAAACTGCACCTGTCGCCGTCAGCGGCCGCAGCCGCCGTCGCTGGCAAGTCCATGAATGGTTGGTGGTGGTGGAAGTTCAAGAATGCAGACGGCAAGTGGGTCAGGCTCTCCGAACTGCGGGCCGGCCGCGCGCGCCCGGCATGAGGCCGATGAACGAGCACACGGCGACGGTCCTCTCGGATTGGCCGTCATACTCTCGGGACCTGAAGCAGTGCGGCTACTCTCCCGACGTCGACTTCGTATGCCCCATCTGTGGAGAAACGTGCTCATGCCCTACGAAGCCCATCTCTGTCTCGAAGGGCCACATCATTCCGGCGGCGTTTGGAGGCATCTCAACGGTGCTCGTCTGCAAGCAGTGCGAAGACTTCATGGGGCACAGTATCGAAGCGCCACTCATCAAGCTTGTCAAAGACGGTCGCGCGATATACGGTAGGGCTGACGGAATCGTGCGCGGGAGGTTCCGCATCAAGACCGACACGGGGCCAGCCCACGCACACCTTAGGTTCAGTGGAAACAACGGCTGGACCATTCACTTTCCCAAGCCTGGTGACATGGAGAGAGTATTCCCCGATGCAAAGCCGGGACCGATTGTCGAGCCGCCCCGGCTGGAGTTCGCCCTAGCGTTCGACAAGCCAAGGGTAGACAGGTCCCTCCGACTGACTGTACTGAAGGTCGCATACTTGGCGTCCTTTAAGTGGCTTGGATATGCCTACGTCCTAAGGCGTGAACTGGCCTGGGTCGGGAAGAAGCTCAGGGGACAACCCGTCGACCGTCCGTACGTCTACTCCATGAGCCTGCCAGGAAAGGCGTACACCCTCCGGATGCCCGGTTACGACCAACTGGCATTGCGCGAGTCGCACGTGGCTCTTTTCTCTGGCACCGCCGCAGAGTTGCCGGTGCTACTCGGGTTTGTCCAGCTTCAGAACATGCAGCACCTTGCTGTGCTGCCACCGCCTGCCGGCGGTGTGACCTTGGAGCAGCTGCGGGATAAGCTCGGCACCGGAGACGGGCGGACAGCTTATGTCGCATTCGACCCGCGGCCCGCGGTCATTGTGGTATGAGGCCGACCGTGCAATTCAAAGGTATGGCAAATGAGCCTCTGAGCGAGTGACATGACAAGATGGTCGAACTGGTGACGCGGATGATGCAATTGAAGAAGCGGCAGGCCCGCGCCCCGAAGAAGCAAAGCCCCAGCGCGAAGCAACTCCTCGACCAGAAGCTCGCCTTCACCGACCAGCAGCTCGACGCGCTGGTGTATCAGTTGTACGGATTGACCGAAGACGAAATCCGAATCGTAGAAGGAGGGCAGAAATGAAGACAGAAAACCTGGGGAGCGTTTCTGCCAACCTCATGAGTTGTGATGACGGGGCTGGGAATGATTGGCGCCCTTATTATCTCCTAGTCATATGGTCTCATGCTCATCTACTTTGACGCCAACGTAGTTGAGTATTGTGCGGTCTATGAGGACTTCGTTCTTGGCGAAAGCACGGCACTGCCTGTCAGCGAAGCCAAGCTGCTGAAGGAACTGAGAGCCCTCCGCAGGCTAGTGGAACTTGAGCAGCTAGGTGAAGGATGGGAGGTTGCTGCGCCAGCCCATTTGATGAGGGAGCTTCTGAGCGGCGAACCGGAACCGCAGGTGCGAGAAGTCTATGCAATCTTGCTGGAGGCTTGGAAGGACTCAGCATGGCGCGCAATTATTGACGCCAGCGAAGAGAGGATTCTCTCTGTCGCACGTTCCCTCCGCACATTGAACATCAACGGCGTGGCTGACAGAAGGCATCTTGCTGAGGCCATCGTGCTGAGGGCGTCGTGGCTTCTGACCAATGACAGGAGATTCATCAACCGCACACGTGTCAGGACAGAAGCCATCGCTGATGTGCAAGGGGTTCGTGTTGCTCGGCCATCAGAGTGTATTCGTGAAATATCTCTTGGCCTGTTTCTGAAGTAATGCCCATGAAGAACACATCGGGGAGTATCGGAGATGGTAACCGTTTTCGCTTCACACGAATCCCGCAGCCGCTACCCGTGAACCGTAAGCCGTCAGCCGCGAGCCGCAGGCTGTCGTCCGTCCCACCCCGCCACCTTGACATCTCCGCCTCCGCCCGTATCATGCGGACCGTATTGTGCCATGAACCTAGCCCGGCCGTGACGGAACCGAGGTAAGCAATGCGTCCCCGAATTCCCTCTGCAATCAACATAGACAAGAGCCGTCTCTGGAAGGCGATGGGCGCGTGCGTCGACAATGGGCTCCGCCTGCACGAGGATGCCAAGACTCTGCGGGACTACGGGTCGGCCAACGGGTCGGCCACGGCCGTTGCGATCTGCATTCTGGCTCAAGAGGAGTTCGCTAAAGCATTCCTCCTCCATCTGGTCTGTGAGGGGGCCATTCCGTGGACAGTCGAGGTGCGCAAGTCACTGCGCAGTCATAAACCCAAGCAGCTCTGGGGATTCATCATGGAATGGCTGAGCCCTTCGGACGACGATTTCCTCGGGAGGCTTGAGAGAATAGGAGGAGAGCGCACGTTGCCCACGCATGTCGCCGATGCAGTGAAGCGGTACATTGAGGAGGTGCAACCTCAGGAGCACATCATTTGGCGGCCGACGGCTGATGATCCGAGGGCCAAGAGCGTTGCAGATGGTGACCGTGACAAGACGAAGCAAAACATCTTCTATGTCGGACTGTCCAAGGATGCAGACGTCATCAGTGTCCCCCCACGGTTAACTCCTGAGATGATAGAAGCAGAGCTCGATAGAACCAAACGGCTCGGCGACCTGGTCGGGCCACTGGGAGAAGGCCGCCTAGGCTCGGCCGTCGACTACGACCTCCTGCGGGAGGCGATGAGCTTCCTCTTGCTGGACAAGAGGAATCGGCCATTCTTAATCCTCGGAGAATCAGAATTTGGCGGCCCGACGTCTTCGTCAACTGGGACCTCTTGGCCGCACTCCATAAAGGTGCGCATCGAAAACATCTCAGATGAACGGGCTACGCATGTCAATGGGCATGCCGCCGTGTATCTTGACAAGGAAATGGTGAGACCATTGTTTCTCCTGAATCAGTTTGCGGTTGATCCACAAACGGTCAGTTCCTGCACGTTCTTTGTATCAGAAGAAACACATGCCTGTAGCACTTCTCCCTCGCACAAACTCGACCTCTCTGTCCAACTCGAATACCGCGGAGGCACTTCGGACCGCAAGTACCATGTACGCATGTGGAGCACTTATGATGCTGGTGCCGGAACTTTTCGGGAGAAGGTGACAGACTCTCAGGAATCAGTGAACGGCGGGCATCCATCACGTGACGGCTTAGAGGTGACGTGGCGACGCCCAACAAGCACCTGATTCGTACGCGCCAGGAGAGAATGCGGGACACTTCCTATATTTCTGAGCGATGTCAAGGCGCGGCATGACAAGATGGTCGGCTTGGTCGAGACGATGACGACAGCCGACAGCTTACGGCTTCCAGCTTACGGCCTCGGCGAAATGAGCAATTGATGCCTGGCATTATCTACCACCCATGGCTTCCTGCTGAGGACCGCGTCGTTGACCGCTTTGCCCGCGCAATCGTCAGTGGCCGGTATCGGAACGTGACAGAGGCGTTGCCCGAGTGTCAGCGCGAGCTCAAGAGGGCGCGGCCGGATCTCAGGCGTGCCGATACGGCAGCGGCCTGGAGACTTCTGTGCCGCGCTTACGATTTCGGCCTGCCGCGGTGGAAGCACTTGTGGACGGACGATGAGCTGCGGCTGCTCGAACGCCACGCCTCGGCGCTCGCGCACGGGAAGTACCGTAACATTGCGACCGCGGCGCGCTGCTACGAGACTGCGTGCGCGCGGGCCGGGCTTGCGGCCCGACATCCGGACAGCTCCATTTGTGCCCGCATCACGGTTCGCGCGCGTGCGCTGGGATACGTCTCGTCCCGAGTCAATCCGCCCCTCGGCCCGGAAGAGCTGCGCGTCATCACCGGCTTCAGCCGGGCTTTGGCTCGGGGCAGATACTCCTGCGGCCGGGCCGCGGTTCCCGACTGCCTTCGTGCCCTCTCCCGCGCCGGGCTGGAGTGGCGACGACCCGAGCACAGACTGGTTGACCTTATCAAAGCCGGAGCGCGGAGACTTGGCTGGCAGGCATTTGAACGGTGGAGTGAGCAGGACATCGAAACCGTAAGGCAGTTCGGCATGGCGTTGGCGGCAGGGCGATACCGGACCGTGAAGGCTGCCTTGCGCGTCTGCCTGAAGTCGCTCCGGTCTACTGGCCGGCACAAGAGCCTCACTGAGAGTAGCCTCAGGTGGAGGTTTAGCCGGTGCTTTGTGGACATGTACGGCAGGCTCTGGCGTCCCGTTTGGAGTCCGGAGGAACTGCGAATCCTGGACCGGTTCGCGCGGGCCTGCATTCGAGGGAGGTATCCGAGCGTTGCCGCCGCCGCGAGAGATTGCGGGGTCGCGCTTGAACGGGCCGGCCTGACCGAGCATAGGAGCGGGAAGCCGCTCAGGTCGACTTCCGGACGGGGTTGGAGCGAATCCAGCGGAGGTTGGACACTCCCCACAATCCTGAATGATGTCCCCGCGCGGCATGACAAGATGGTCGGTCTGGTCGAGACGATGCTGATGACAGCCAACAGCTTTCAGCTTACAGCTTACGGCCCGGTCAAGGACAGGATTCGGTCGTGGAGTGTGCGACCGACAGCTCACGGCCGACGGCGGCGCAGGATCGCTTGCAGAATCGCTGCGAGAATGAAGTGCTTGCCAGCACAGCCGGACCTGCTATAGTACAGACATAGTGGTGAAACGATGACGAAGCCCGCTTGGAGATTGTACCTGGACACGTCGGTCATCGGCGGGTGTTTCGATGAGTAGTCCGCTATGGCAACGGTTCCCGGTCGAGCCCGGACTGCATACGCTGGAAATGAAAGACCGCCTGCAGGAGCGAGTCATGGAAGACACGAGAGGTGCGTCGCCGGCGGCGCTTCTGGCTTACTTCCGCAAGGCGTCGCGCCGTTTCTGGGACGAAGTCGGCTGCGCGTATCCGGAGTCCGTTGCGTCGCCGATGTTCGTTCGCGACGCCGACCAGTTACCCGGCAGCGACTAAGGCGCGGGGAACGCTCCCCACATTTCCGACCGATGTCAAGGCGCGGCATGACAAGATGGTCGAGTTCACACGGAGAGCGATAAACGATGAGTGATGAGTGCGGAGCGACGAGCGCGGGCGTGCGTCGATGGGTTGTGCGAGAGACAACGGGCACGGCCATGGCTGGCGCCCTGCTGGTTGTCACCTCGGGGCGCTGGGACTGGGCGATGGCTTGGGCACTGGTCGGCGTCTATGCAGCAACGTTCATCGCCCAGCTTGTTCTGCTGCTGCCTCGCCGTCCTGGGCTTCTCGCCGAACGGGCTTCGCGCATGGGCACTAACACCAAGTCGTGGGACCGGGTCCTGCTCCCGGTGTATGGCTTGACCACGCTTGCGGTGCTCGTGATTGCGGGACTGGACATGCGCTTCGGCTGGAGCATTCGCTTTCCGGCCTGGCTCCAGTTCGTGGGGCTCGGGCTTGCGCTCATCGGTAACGGGCTCATCACCTGGTCGATGGTCGCCAATGCCTTCTTTGCGTTCAGCGTCAGGCTTCAGCAAGAACGCGGCCAGACGGTTACGACCGGCGGTCCGTACCGTGCGGTCCGGCACCCCGGTTACGTCGGGGCGTCGCTGTTCGCACTCGGCACGGCGCTGTTGCTCGGTTCGTCCTGGTCGTTGGTTCCCGCGGTCGCTTCGCTCGTCCTGCTCGTGGTTCGAACCTGGCTGGAGGACCGCACTTTGAAGGCCGAACTCGAAGGTTATGCCGACTACGCCCGCAGAACCAGGTACCGGTTGCTGCCGGGTATCTGGTAGATGATGCAGATGGTCGAGAAGATGCTGATGACGGCTGACAGCTTACGGCTTGCGGCCTCTGACGGATGCAGGACCAGCACCGCGTAGGAGTAGTTGGCCGTGAGCCGTGGGCCTGCGGCGAACCACGCGCCGGCGTATGAGTTGTATGGACCGACGGAATAAGGAAGTCAGAATCGCCGAAGGTGAGGCAAGATGAGAAACCGGGACACTGGTAACGACCCCAGAATTCGGGCAGGTGAGGAGCCGGAGGCGTTCGGGGGGCTGAAGGGTCTGTCCGCTGACGCAGTGCTCAGTCTGCTCAAGAAGAAGCTCAAATCGGTCGGGTTGACTGGCGAACCGGGGAGCACGAGCGAATCAGGGCCGGGCCGCAGGATGTCCGAAGTCCTGCTGGCGTTCATCAAGCCCTACCTCCACTACGCCGAGAACGGGGAGATGCTGGACGGTCTGGTCACGACGGCCGTGGTGGCATGGAACGCCAGTTTGCTGCCGGAAGACAAGCGCGAGGAGTTCCTGGATGAAGCTGGTCGGGCTGTACTTGCCGAAGCCGGCAAGCAGGCGGCGGATGACTTGAAACCCATCATGCGCGACCTCATAGAGCGGAAGCAGCGCCACTTCCCCGGCGACGAGCGCGTAGTCGTCACGTATGAGTTGCGGAAGGTACGCGGTCGGGACGAGCTTGTCGTGGCATCGGCCCGCGGCGTCTCCCGTGACTCGAAGGAATCCGACTAGCCCGCGCGACCGGTTACGCTGTAAGGGATTCCTGACCAGCGGGCCCCTGTCCCCCCTTTGCCATTTCCCCTTTCCTCTTCGAATCTTGGCCTCCTCGGCGGTTATCTGGTCCGCGATGGGACAACGCCCACGCCGGACGCTCGATAAGTCAGACGGGGCCGCAAGGGCCCCGTCTTCAGGAGGCGAACAAACAGTCGTGCGGCTATTCGATAATGAGCTTCCGGGTAAAGCTACTTGCGCCGGATTCCAGCTTCAGGATGTACGCGCCGCGGGCGAGGTCCTGCCTGGAGAGACTGACCGCGTGGCTGCCCGGCAGTACGTAACCGCAGGCCACCGTCTTCGCCAGCGCTCCACGGACGTCGTAGAGCTTGAGGGAGACATTGGCTGCCGCAGGCAGTGAGTAGCTGACCACCATCCGGCGCGAAGCCGGGTTGGGCGAGACGTCGAGCGCAAACTCGAGAGGGGACACAGCCAGCCCGGCAGCAGGACCGTCGAAGCCGAAGCTCGTGGTCCCAGTCCTGCCCCATATCTGGTAAGGGTATCTGGAGCTCGCGTCATAGCGAGTCCAGACCAATTGGAGGGCACCACCAACTGCAACGGTGATGTTGGGATAGAAGTCCCGGAGATTGGCGGAGTTAGGGGAAAGCCAGTATGGCCCGGTCCATTCCCCGCCCTCGGAGGGACAGCAAGCATAACTGACGCCGTAGTTGCTTAGGCTTGCGTTGTACCCGTACCAGACGACATGAGCCTTGCCGTTGGCATCAAAGAACATGCTGGGTCCGCAGTCGGCGCGAACTTCCGGGTCTGATATCATCACAGGGACCGTCCAACCATTATCGGCGCGGTAGGAGTGGTAGATGTGATAGTACCTGGTGGTGTCGTTTCCTGACACACTTATTGAGTAGCTGTGGCAGACGATGTGCGGGCGACCTGTTACCGGATTGACGTCGATGTCGGGGACGATGAATGAATCCGGATACGGAATCGACTTCGTCACGTTTTCCCATTCCTGCCATTCAGTGCCGATGCGGCTATTCACGTAGACATGGAAACTGTCCCTATCCTCTACGGACTGGCTGCCGTAGTAGGCAACAAACACGTTCCCTGATCTGTCAGTAGAGATCGACGGAGTCCACCGGTAGCTCGGAATCGCGTCCTGAATCAGAGTCTGGGGCTGCCATGTGCCCGAGGCATACTCGCGGAACCCATACGACCGGACCATGTCCGGATACCCCCAAGCCTCCATCCAAGTAACGACCACCTGGCCGTTTGGCCCACAGGCCACGGCGGGATAGACGTGGTCGTGCCCCGAGACGTTCTCACAGAGGTCGAGCGGCTTACTACCAACCCAGCCGCCGGTGCCCGGGCCGGTCACCTCACACTTCCAGTAGTAGATGTGGAAGTTGGTGGTGCCGACGTGTTTCCACATACGCCACACCACGTGGATGGTTGTGCCGTCGGAATCGAGCGCGATTGCGGGATCGGGATCGGGTTTGCCGGCCGTCTTGGCGAGCTGCAAGTCCTTCGACCAGCCTGAGCCGGGGTAGTACCGCTTGTAGTAAACCGCGTCTCCAGCATTGTCGTACCACACCACGTGTCCGACGCCGCCCGCGCCGTAGACAACCTTGTGACCGTTGTTGTGGTACGTGACGTTTTCCAGCCTGTTGTCTGTAATCTGGACCTCAGGGTCCCAGCCGTCCACTTCGGCTACACCGCCACCCGAATTGACTTCGGTCTGCTCAATCGCCGTCCTCTGCGATGACGGTCCGGGCGCGAGTACGCCCATTGCTTCCATATTCCCGCAGACGTTCTCGTTCGGGAGCCCGGTTAAGGCACCCGCTGACAAGGCTGTCGCGAACAGCCCTGCGAACGCGAGAAGCGTAACTAGCCTCATTCGCATCCTTCCTCCTTCTTCTGTTCTGCCGCCTCAGGCCGACCGGTCGGGAGGACCCCCGAGCTCAAGACCCCTTGGCTCCATCCTCCCGACCGGACGGCACCTCCGATTCCTTCACCCGTCCGGCGGCGCCCATCGGTAATCACGACCTGTCGACATGCACTTTTGGTGCCAAAGACCTACGGGTTGAAAGTACGAGACTTAGACGAAGCGGGCTGCAGGAAGTGTGTCCGTTCGGTTACAGATTGTCACCGAACGGTGACAGACCCGGCGTTCAACGGTCCACGGGCTAGCCGCAGCCTCTGTCTGACAGTGCAGGATTCAGGCCGGGAAATCTGCGCAATCTGCATAATCTGCGGATGATTGCTGGCGAGGAACCGGCAACTTGGAACCTGGAACTACCTAGTCGGCCGTCTCGCGCCGATGACGCCTCCCGCCTGACGAGCGTTAGTGGTAATACCAGATGCTGCGGTATTCGCGAGGGTTCTCGCCAACCGACTTCAGCCATTCCAGGTATTCCCAGATGCCGACGTCGGGTTGGACGTAGGTCGGCGCGAGCGATATTCCCTTTTCCCAGGGATGGAACTCGTAGACGCGACGGCCGTCGGGCCGAATCATGATCAGCCGGTGGTGCTGGCCGGCCCGGACGTAGTTCTTGCCCATGCCCGGAACGTTGAATACCGCCTCGTCGGTTCGAGCCAGGCCCGGCATCAGCCGCGCCTCTTCCTTCTGCTCCTGCAGTAGCCGGGCAATCGGCACCCGGTAGTCCATGGTCTCTTCTTTCCCTTTGGCGCTGAACGTGTAGTAGGGGTCAACGCCGACGAGCCTCAGCAGTCGCCGCAGGGCCGCGGCCTCGAATCGTCGGCTGTTTTCACGGGTGAAGACCATCTGGTTGTACACTGCGATACCGCGACTTCGGAACTCCTGTATCGCCCGCAACGTCTCGCCGGTCACCTCGTACACGTGCTGGATATGGGTCACGAGGCATATCTCGCGCCGGCCCGGGACGTGGAACCGGGCAATGGCCGTGGCGAGCGCCGGGGTTACGCGCATCGGCAGGGTGACCGGGACGCGCGAGCCGATGCGGATTCGCTCGATGTGCCGGATGCGGGCCAGTCGCTCGATGATGCCGAGGATGAAGTCGTTGCCCGCGGCCAGCGGGTCGCCGCCGGTCACAAGCACTTCGGAGATCTGGCGATGCCGGCGGAACCACCGGATTGCCGCATCGATGCGGTCACGGGTCGCGGCGGCACCCGCCGCCATCGGCTCGGCAATCTCCCAGTTGCGCTGGCAGTAGACGCAGACCTGCGGGCAGGCGTTGAACGGCTTCAGTATCGCGATCTTCGGGTAACGCCGCGTTACGAGGTCAATCGGCGAGGTGTCGTACTCCTGCATGAAATCCAGCGAGTGCAGCCCCTGCTCCCGGTTGGCCTGCATCGCGTCGACGTAACCGAGCGATGGTATCACCTGGGCGCGAACCGAATGGTCGAGAATCCGGCTGGCGTTGAAGTCCATCAGCGACGCGTAGTGGGGCGTGACCCCGAATGGCAGTCGGCCGGCAACGGCGCGGTCGATCGCCTCCTGCTCGTCCGGGGACAGCCTGACCATCCGGCCGAGCGTCGCGGAATCACGGATGACGTGCCGCAGGTGCCAGGAGTAGTCGAGCCAGTCGCGGCGCCGGCCGTCCATTACCTCAAGCACCCGGCGCCGGTTGGCCTCCCGACGCACGACCACGGCCGGATCCAGGCCGGTCGGGAAGCGCCGGATGCCCTCGTCCACGAATTCGGCCAGTTCGTCCAGGCCCTTGGACCGGACTCTCGCCGCGGCGCGGCCGGACAGCCGCTTCGGCACCCTCGCGACCGGTTCCGGGTAGAGCTTGCTCTGACCACGAAGTGCGCGGAACAGGTGTCGAAACTCCGCTATGAACCCCGGCGCCAACTCGTCCCTCGGCGCCAGCCCGTGCGCGGCGTCGTGCAGTTGGCTGAGCGCGCTGCAGCCGGCGACCTCCTCGCTGCGCACGGAAATCACCTGCTTCATGACGTCGACGCAATCAAGCACGGTGGCGAGCTCAAGTGCGTGCGTATCGAAATCGTGGTTGAGGAAGACCAGCTCTTGCTGGCTCAGGTAGTCAAAGACTCGTTTGCGGGCGCTCCCCAGAGTCGGCGCCTCACACAGTATGGCGTGCAGTTCGGGATTCTCCCGCCAGATGTCATCGAATCGCGGTATCATGAAGCCTCCCGTCGGCGGCGTCCCCGCCGGCATTCACAATATACCCGCACGTCAGCCTGAATCAAGCACGGCTGCACTCTGCAGGCCTGCGGCATCGGTTCACATTTGACAGGCAGGAAAGAGCCAATGAAGACCGACCGTTAGCAACTCGCGGCCTGGGACCTGAGGCTGCCGACCTTAAGGCTTGGGTCGGGGACTGGTTTCGGAATCGGAGCGGTGGTAGACGACCCGGCGCGCGAACGGAATCTCTACCCCCGCCTGGTCAAACGCCTTCTTGAGCCGGGCCCGCAGGTCCATCCCGGTCTTCCAGTGCATGAGCGGCCGCACCTTGGCCAAAATGCGGACCGTAACCCCGGACTCGCCGAACGCCAGTATCCCCTGCACCTCGGGCGGCTCCAGCGCAATGTCCTGGTTCTCACTGAACCACTGGTCCGCGGCCTGCCTGGCCACGGCCATGCCTCGCTCGGCGTCCTGCTCGTAGGCAAGGTCAACCGTGACTATCGCCCTCATCCAGTCGCGGTTCCAGTTACCTATTGTCGTGAACTCGCCATTGGGCACGACGTTGAGTGTACCGTCAAACGCTCGGATGTGAGTGGCCCTGAGCCCGATGTACTCGACAACACCCGCGACCTTGCCGCTCGTGATGACGTCGCCGACGCCCATCACGTCCTCAAAGAGGAGGAAGAAACCGGAAAGGAAGTCGCGTACCAGGGTCTGGGCACCGAACCCGATCGCGAGTCCGGCCACGCCCGCGCCGGCCAGAATCGCGGCGTAATCCACGCCCAGCACCCGCAGCACCATCACCAGGCCGACGAAGAAAAGAACGTAGCTGATCAGGCTCCGGCTGACCATCAGCAGGGTCCGGGCATGGCGTTCCCGAAGGAGCCGGCCACTGGTGCGAAGCAGCCGTTTGAGGACAAGCGTGGCAATCCGGCCAGCAAGCCAGAGGGCCGCGATGATGAGGACGATGCTGCCCAGCTTGACCACATACTGGGCGAACTTCTCCGGGGTGAGAAACTGCTGTTTGAGTACGTTCCACAGGTTGTGCCAGAACAAGGGCTACCTCCTAACCTCAATTGTGCCGGTAGGCCCGGCGACTGCTGAACCGACGACGGCGGCGAGGACACCCGCGTCATTGGCCCGGTGCTGGAAATCGGCGACGCGGTTCTTCGGCAACGACACGAGCAGCCCGCCCGAGCTCTGCGACTCCCAGAGGATATTCCGTAGCGCGGAAGAGACGTCGTCCCGCCACTCGACCTTGTCGCCAAACGAGTTCTCGTTCATCGCCACGCCGGCGTCCACCAACGTCTCAGCCATGCTGAGTACCTTGGGCAGCAACGGAATCGCCGACGCGTCAAACCGCAGCCGCACTCCGCTGCCTTGCGCCATCTCCTGCGTGTGTCCGAGGAACCCGTACCCGGTGATGTCGGTGGCCGAGTGGACGTCGCAGGCGAGCATTATCTCCGACGCCACTTTGTTGAGCTGCATCATCGAGCGGGTGGCGGCCGCGTACAGTTCGGGGTCAACCTCATCCTGCGTCATCATCGCCTGGGCGAATACGCCGCACCCGAGCGGCTTGGTGAGCACAAGTACGTCGCCGACCTTTGCCGCAGCGTTGGTGACAATCCGCTTCGGGTCGATCCGGCCCGTCACCGACAGCCCGAACTTGATTTCCTTCTCGTTGAACGTATGCCCGCCCGCGATCACTGCTCCGGCCTCGCTTACCGCGTCCTGGCCGCCGCGTAGAATCTCGGCCAGCACGCGCTTGTCCATCGGGCCGGGAAAACCGACGATATTCAGAACCGTAAGCGGGGTGCCACCCATCGCGTAGACATCGGAGAGTGAATTCGCTGCCGCAATCCGCCCGAATACGTACGGGTCTTCGACCATTGGGGTCAGCAGGTCAACGGTCTGCACCAACGCGAGACCATCCTGCAGCAGGAACACGCCCGCGTCGTCGGCCGTGCTGATGCCGACGAGCAGTCGCGGGTCGTTCTGGGGCTTCAGGCCCTCAAGTGCTTGCGCTAACTGCGCCTTGCTGAGCTTGGACGCTCAGCCGGGGCAGGTTACCGTAGCGAGTATGCCACGTTTAGCCATAGTTCCTTTCAGGACAAATGACGAATTCCCAATTGCCAATTCCTAACGAATGCCCGAATGCCCAATGTGCACTCCGACACTTCCGTCCATTTGGGCTTCGTTGGGAATTGGGAATTAGTCATTAGTCGTTCGCCTTGTGCCTGAGTATTCGGACTTCGCCTTTGCGCTGGGTCACGCCGCGCGAATCGAGGTAGTTGAGCAAAGGGATGATGTACTTGCGGGTGGTGCCTAGTTCCTGCCTGATCTCCGAAGCGGTCAGTTCGGCCTTCTGCGCGAACAGCGCGCGGACCTTCTGTTCGGCCAGCGCCACCGCCTCGCGGTGCATCACCACCGACTCGCCGACGTCCACCAGGCGGCCGGACTCGAGCAGCGCGACGCGCGCCTGCTGCGCCAGCTTCTTCTCGGTACCGGCCAGCGCCTCCTCGAAGCTCGGCGGCGAGAAACCCATCTCCCGGAACAGCTTGTCGAGACGGTCATATTCCTTCTGCAACGCCGGGCCCAGCTTGATTTGATGCGCCGCCAGGCGGACCCGGTCGTCTTCGACCACGACCTCCTTATCGTCGAGCAGCCCGGCCAGCACGGTCTCGAACAAAGGCGGCGAGAAGTTGGGCGCCGCTTTTGCCCGGAGTTCGGGCCGCTTGAGTCCGAGCCGGAGCGGATTGTCTTTGTGGAACCGGTCGAGTGTCGCGACCACGGCCGCGCGCGCCTCCGCGACCATCTTCTCGTGGACCAGGAACTCCTTGGCCTCGTACACCAGCCTGCGCGCGCGGTTGGTCGCAAGCAGCAGGCCGAGCATCTCGTTCGCGTCGGTGTCGGCCAGCGCGAGGTCTTTGGCCGCCTGTGCCAGGGTCCTGGCTTCGAACCGGCGCTTGAGCAGGTACTGTTCGAGCACGCTGCCCGCTTCACCGGTAGCAAGCGCCCGGAGCCGCTTGACCACGTCCTCGTCGAACCTCCGCTCCTTGGACGGGTTCGCTTCGAGCACGACCCCGCCGCCGATTGTCTGCTGG
Source organism: uncultured bacterium (assembly GCA_964597845.1). GTDB lineage: Bacteria > Hydrothermota > Tepidihabitantia > Tepidihabitantales > Tepidihabitantaceae > UBA2258. The sequence continues at coordinate 16,128 of CAZQZR010000040.1, forward strand.
GGCGCGAACGTCCGGATTACATAGTGGTCGTTCCAGTCGCAGACGACCGGCTCTTCGGCGCGGACCTGCACCAGCGCCTCGTGGCCCGGCGCCAGCTCCTTGCAGTCGAGCAGCGCGACCCGGCACATCACTTCCGCGGTGCCGACATGGAGTTTCAGGCTGGCCAGGTTCCGGAGTGGCTTCGCGACCGACCGAAGCAGGTAGAAAGTCGCGTTGAAGTTGAGCGTCGGCGTGTAATAGCCGGGCGTCGCGAGCACGTTGCCGCGCGTCACCGCCTCCCGTTCCAACCCCTGCAGGTTGAGCGCGGTCCGTTCCCCGAGCCCGATTGACTCGACCGCCGCATTGTGCTTCTGGATTCCCCTGACCCGCACCTCGCGCTTCTGGGGCAGCAGCTCCAGCGTGTCGCCGACGTGGACATGGCCGGACAGGATCGTCCCGGCGACGACCGTGCCGAAGCCCTTCATCGAGAAGTTCCGGTCAATGGGCATCCGGAAGACGCCGCGGTCCGGCTTGGTCTCGACCGTGCGCGACAGGTCAATAATCATCTGCCTGAGTTCGGGCACGCCCCTGCCGGTAATCGCGGAGACCGGCATCATCGGTGCTCCTTCAAGGAAGGAGCCCTTGACCATCTCGCCGACGTCCAGCTTGACCATTTCGAGCCACTCGTCGTCAACCAGGTCAACCTTGTTGATGGCAACGAGCCCGCGCTTGATGCCCATCAGCCGGCAGATCTCAAAGTGCTCGCGGGTCTGGGGCATCACGCCGTCGTCGGCGGCCACGACCAGCACCACGAAGTCGATTGTGCTTGCGCCGGCGAGCATGTGCCGGACGAACCGCTCGTGCCCGGGCACGTCAATGACCGTAATGTCGGCACCGAGGAAGGCAAACCCGAGGTCCGTGGTCATGCCCCGTTCTTTCTCTTCCTTCAGGCGGTCCGGGTCGGTGCCGGTCAGGGCTCTGACGAGCGCCGACTTGCCGTGGTCAATGTGGCCCGCCGTCCCGACTACAACGTGCACGCGACAGCCTCTGGAACCCTGAACCCTAAACCCCAAAACCCAAATCTGCAATCTGCAATCCGCAATCTGGAATCTGAAATCGTCTTAGAATCCTCTCCGGTCACTACACCCCGGGACACCAAGCTCGGCCCGGTACTTGGCCACGGTACGTCTCGAGATGTTGATTCTCTCCAGCTTCAATTTCGCGCAGATTTCGTCGTCGCTCAGCGGGTTCTGCTTGTCTTCGGCACCGATAATCGTCTGGACTTTCTGCTTGATACTGGTGCGCGAAGTGGCGCCGGCCCCGGCTTTGAAGAAGTAGCTGAACGGAAAGATGCCCTGGTCGGTTTCGAGATACTTGCCGGCTATCGCCCGCGACACGGTCGAGGCGTGAACCCCGATGACGTTGGCGGCCCGTTTCAGGGTTGCGGACTTCAGGTGCTGCCTGCCGTGCAGGAAGAAGTCGTGCTGTTCCTCGATAATCAACTCCACCAGCCGTTTCAGGGTCCGGCGCCGCGACTCGATGCCCCGGAGGAACATCAGCGCCCGCTGCAGCTTGTCCCGGGCGAACTGCACCTGCTCGGGCGCGCAGTCCTTGGGGTTCTTCAATATCTCGATGTAGCGCTGGGAAAGTCGCAGCCGCGGGAACCGCTCGTCGTTGGCGCTGGCCACCAGCGAGTCGCCCTGCCACTCCACCGAGAAGTCCGGCGAGACGTAGTCCGCCGTTCCGGGCGCGAAGCTGCGCGCCGGCCGGGTCTCAAGCCTCAGCAACCGCAGCACTGCGCGTCGCACTTCGTCCTCGGTGACTCCGCACAGTTTCGCAATCCTGGCCGTCTGCTTCTTCATCAGCAAATCCCAGTGGTCGGCGAGCAGCTTTCGCTCCAGGCAGGCCGGGTCGGCGTCCGCCAACTCAAGCTGGACCAGGAACGACTCCCGCCGGTCATGGCACGCAATGCCGCCGGGCTCCAACCGCTGGATCGCGTAGAGGATAGACCGGACCCGTTCCGCTTCGACTTCCTGCTGCTTGGCAATCTCCTCGTCCGACATAGTCAGAAACCCGTCATCGTCCAGCGACTCGACAATGAACTCGGCGACGCGCGCGTCCTCCTCGCTCAATACGCTCCGGAGGTGCGGCATCAGCGACTCGACCAAGTTCTGCCCCGGCCCGGCCGCAAGCTCGACGGCCGATGTCTTGTCGTCGTCCGACCCGGTGCCTGCGTATGCCGTCGGGGACCAGCCGTCGTCCGGCATCAGCTCGCTGATTGTGTACTCGTCGCCGGGCCTGATGTCAATCTGCGTCTCGTTCGTCTCCGGGGCCGGCGCATCAACCGTTGAAACGGGCGCGGCGGCTTCCGGTGCGGGCTCTGAAATGGAGGCGATTACGTCGGATTCGACCGTACCCGGGCTGCCATCGGATTCCTCGAGCGCCGGGTTTTTCTCCATCTCCTCGCGCACCAGTTGCTCGAGGTCCAGGGCCGACACCTGAAGCAGCTTCATCTGCAGGATGAGCTGCGGGGTCAGCCGCATTTCCTGCCGCTGCGTCAGGTGGAGCCCGAGGTTCATATCCGGAATCTCTCGCCCAGATAGACCTGTCGCGCCTTCTCGTGCTTGACCAGGTCGTCCGACGTACCGGACATCAGCACACGCGCGTCAAACATGATGTACGCCCGGTCGGTAATCTCCAGGGTCTCGCGCACGTTGTGGTCGGTTATCAGAATCCCGAGCCCCTCGTCCCGCAGCTTCCTCACGATGTCCTGAATCTCGGCCCGGACAATCGGGTCGATCCCGGTGAACGGCTCATCCAGCAGCAGGAACGCCGGCCGGGAGGCAAGCGCCCGGGCCAGTTCGACCCGCCGCCGCTCCCCACCGGAAAGCGTGCCGCCCCGCTGCTTCTTCAGATGCCCGACATTGAACTTGGCCAGCAACTCCTCGACCCGGGCGGTCCGCTCGGCCTTCGGCACGCCCAGCATCTCCAAAATCGCCCTGACGTTGTCCTCAACCGACAGCTTCCTGAATATCGAAGGTTCCTGGGAAAGGTAACCCAGACCGAGCCGCGCCCGCTTGTAGACCGGCATCCGCGTGATGTCATGGTCATCGAGCGTGATTGTGCCCTGCTCCGGCCGGATGAACCCGGTTATCATATGGAAGGTCGTAGTCTTGCCGGCGCCGTTCGGTCCCAGAAGCCCCACAATTTCGCCGCGCTCCAACTCAAGGCTCACGCCGTCAACGACCGTGCGCTCGCCGTAACGCTTGACCAGGTCCTGAGTCGATAACCTCATAGGCCTCGCCCCACGCCTCTCCTCACTTCCTCTGCTCTCCTGTTCTGATGAGCTGACCCGAGGTCAGCTCGCTGACTTCGACCCGGTCAATCCCGCCGTCCGCGACCCGAAGCTCGATGGTCCTACCGGCAACCACAATCGAGTCGCCGCCCTCGGTCCGATACTCGCCGGTCGCGCGGTTACGAATAGTCACCCACTCGAGCGCGCCGTTTCTGACTCGGAATACCATCGTGTCACCGCTCGCCCGGCTCGCACTGTCGCGCACGCGCGGCCCGCCGAGCGCCATGCCCGAGTCCGGCCCCGAGAAGAAAGTGACCGTGTCACACTCGAGTTCGGTGGCTCCCGACTTCAGCCGTACGTCGCCCTGTGCCAGCGCTCGCGATCCCTTCTGATACCAGAACATTTCCCGGCTCGTTACCGTGGCAGCTCGGCCCTCACCCCTCGCCCCTCGCCCCTCGCCCCACACCAGAACCGGGCTCGAATCAACCACCCCGACGTCTTTATCCAGGTCGTAAGTACCCTTCCGACCGGTCAGACGGAAGCTGTGGTTCAAATTCTCAAGCGTAACTCCCGAGTCGGCCAACACCGTCTTCTCCTTAGACCGGTAGAGCAGCTTCGGCGCCCTGATGTCGAGTGACTCCTGCCGCACGCGAACGTTGCCGAAAAGCTCGGCCAACTTGTCGGAAAGGTGATACCGAGCCGAATCGGCCCAGATCTGGGCGTCGGGATTGGTTATGTGGACCGCGTCGCTGATAAGCGCCAGGCCCTTGCCTTCGAACATCCGCGCCAGGTTCGCGGTTATCCGGGTATCGCCGTCGGTGATCACGACGCTGTCACGAAACACGGTTGCGTCGCCCTCCGGCGTGCGCTCGATGGACATGTGCTTCGCGTTGAGTTGGGCCGCGTCGCTCAGCCCGATGCAAAGTGCCAGTCCTGCTGCCATGAGTCCCATTCGTCGCATGTGTCCCATTCGGTTCATGCCTTACTTCCCAGTCTCGAAATCGTAGTCCGACGTTCCCTGGACCGGGCTCAAGATGTCAATCTTGTTCAACCCGGCATCGGACACGAGCCCCTTGCCCTCGATTCTGCCCTTGGGAGTCTCGATCACCAGGTCGGCGTCGGTCCGGACCAGCCGGCCCTGATTGCTCCATGACAGAGAATCGGTCGAAAGCGTCGTGCTGTCCGAAGTACGGACGACGACATGGCCGCGTGCAACCAGGTCTTCGCTCTTCGAGTATATCGAGCCCTCGTCCGCCACCAGCGTGGAATGGACGCCGCCGGCATCATCGTAAAACAACACACGAAGACCGGTCACGTCAACCCGCTGCACTGGGTCATAAACGTACGCCTCCTGCGCCTCCAGAGTGTACAGCCGCTTCCCGCTCGAACTCTCATGCAACGTGAACCCGTCAATCACCTGGCTGGGCAATACCGGGTTCGGCCCGCACACCGGCTTGTCATTGCAGGCAAGGAGCATACAGCATACGGCATACAGCACACAGCACGCCGTCTTCCTCGGTCTGCAATCTGAAATCTGCAATCTGAAATCTGCAATCCTCACTGGATTGCTCCCGCCTTGCCCCACCACACCCACTCCTCCGGATGCCGCCGCACCTGCTCAAGCAACGCGCGCGCCGCCGCCCGCTCATCCCCGGCCGGGTACACGTCAACTCGCATCCGGCCCCGGTCCAACCGGGCAAAAGCCGGCGCAAGCGAACCGCCCTTCCGTGCGGCAATCTTGAATCCGATATCAGGCAACCTGACCCTGACTCCGTCACACTCCGTCCAGCTCTGGGTGCCCTGACTCGTATTGTCCAACATGAACCCAGTGATTGATGGTCCGGCGCCGACCTTGATTGCCTGCCTGATTCCCTTGGCCATATTTACACCTCCGGACCCGCGCAAAGCCGACAACTGCCTGCCCAGCCCCGGATCCCGTTGCTCGCCGACCGCAAGCGAGACCCGGCATCCGGTGCGACTGAACACCTGAGGCAGGTATTCCCACAGGCCAAAGTGAAAAGAAGCCATGGCCGCATGCAATTCTCGTTCCATTAACTTTCGGGTAAGATTCTCACAGTATACGCTCGCCCTGTCAATGATGGCGTCACCGGTTCTGCCTCCAACCTTAGACATAAGTGCGAAATTCTTCCCCAAACGCCAGCCATTCCTTGCCCAGAACCACCGGTTGTCTTTCCCCATGATAATGCGCAGGTTACGCCTGATTTCCTGCCGGTAGTCCGGCCTCAGCGCGAGGTACAGCAGGACGATTGCGCGGGAGAGAAGGATCGCCGGGCTATCGGGCAGAGCCCGAACCAGCGCGAGAGCGGCGCCGGGCAAACTCATAGCCGGCCTTGATGAATTCGTGGAAGAGCGGATGGGGCTTCAGCGGCCTTGATTTGAATTCCGGGTGAAACTGGGTCGCCAGGAAGAACGGATGGCCTTTCAACTCGACTATTTCCACCAGCTTCCCGTCCGGCGATTTGCCGGTCGCGAGCAGCCCATGTTTCTCCAGCATCGGCAGGTACTTGAGGTTGACTTCGTAACGATGCCGGTGCCGCTCCGGCACCTGTGCGGTGTGGTAGCAGCGCCAGGCAACGCTACCCTTTCTGACCCGGCACGGCCAGGATCCAAGGCGCATGGTGCCGCCCTTGCGCCTGATACCTCGCTGGCGCGGCATCATGTAAATGACCGGGTATGGCGTCCGCGGGTTGAACTCGGTCGAATTGGCGTGCTCCATGCCGCACTGGTTCCGAGCAGTCTCAATCACCGCCGACTGCAGGCCCACGCATAGCCCCAGGAACGGCAAGCGCTTCTCGCGGCAGTACTTCACCGCGCACAGCTTGCCCTCGATGCCCCGTACTCCAAACCCGCCCGGAACAATCACCCCGGCCAGACCGGCCAGCCGCTCATCGACCGTCTCTTCGGTAATCTCCTCAGACTCAACCCAGCGGACCTTCGCCTTGACGCCGACCGCCGACGCCGCGTGGTGCACCGCTTCAACAACCGACTTGTAGGCATCGTGCAGCCCCACGTACTTGCCGCACAGCCCGATTTCGAGAACCTCGGTCGCGAGGGTCTCGCGCTCGACGAACCGCCGCCACGCACTCAGGTCCGGGTTCCGCGTCTTCAGAGCGAGCAGCTTACAGATGTAACCGTCCAGGTTCTGCCGGCGGAACATGAGTGGAACCTTGTAGATGTTGTCGACGTCGGTCGCCTCGATGACCGCCTCCGGACACACGTTGCAGAACAGGGCGATCTTGTCGCGCGATTCCTGGGGCAGGGCGGTCTCGGCCCGGCACATTACGATGTCGGGCTGAATCCCGAGGTCCAGCAACTCGCGCACCGAATGCTGAGTCGGCTTGGTCTTGTACTCGCCCGCGGTCTTGATGAACGGCACCAGGGTCAGATGGACGTAGATGACGTTCTGCCGCCCCTCCTCCAATGCGAACTGGCGCGCCGCTTCAAGAAACGGCTGGCCCTCAATGTCGCCGACCGTGCCGCCGATTTCGGTTATCACCACGTCGTGGCTCTTTGCGAGCTTCCGAATCCGGTCCTTTATCTCGCCGGTGATGTGCGGCACGACCTGTATCGTCCGGCCCAGGTACGCGCCCTTCCGCTCCCGCTCAATCACCGCCGAGTAGACCTGGCCGGCGGTCACATTGTTGTCCTGCGAGAGGCTCAGGTCGATGAACCGCTCATAGTGGCCGAGGTCAAGGTCGGTCTCTGCCCCATCGTTGGTAACGAACACCTCGCCGTGCTGGAACGGGCTCATCGTTCCGGGGTCGACGTTGATGTACGGGTCGAACTTGAGCGGCACGACCTTCAGCCCGCGCGACTTGAGCAGCAGCCCGATGGATGAAGTGGCAATCCCCTTACCGAGGGATGAGACCACACCGCCGGTAACGAAGATAAACTTAGCCAAGGCAGAAGTGCTCTAGTGCTCCAGTGGTCAAGTGCTCCAGTGGCGGAACCGGTCCGCCCCTGTCACTCGACCACTTGATCACTCGATCTCTTCTCACTAGCCCTGTCTCTGCTTGTGTTTCGGTTCGCGCTTGCAGATGACGTACACGACGCCCTTGCGCTTCACAACGACACAGTGTGCGCATCGCTTCTTGATTGACGTACGAACTTTCACAAGTACTCCTTTGTCCTTTAGTTTAGTCGAGCCCGCAGCCTTTTCGGAGACCTCTCGATCCCGCTGAGCTTCGCTCAGGGCATCGCCGCCGGCTTCACTTGAACCGGTAAATGACGCGGCCCCGGCTCAGGTCGTACGGTGAAAACTCCACCGTCACGCGGTCGCCGGGCAGAATCCGAATCCAGTGCAACCGCATCCGGCCTGAGATATGGGCGATGACTTGATGTTTGTTGTCCAGCACCACTTTGAAGGTCGCGCTGGGCAACGACTCGAGTACCGTCCCCTCAAGCTGTATCAGGTCTTTCTTACTCATTCATCTCCGTTATCAAGCTGCTGTCTCTTTCTGCTTACCAAGTTGACAATCGACAATCGTCAATCGCCAGTCGTCAATATTACCGGCTCGGCGGCGGTCACCAGTATCGTGTGCTCGTAATGAGCCGATGGCTTACCGTCCTTCGCCACAACGGTCCAGCCGTTGCCGAGCGTCTCTACCTCATACCGGCCCATGTTCACCATCGGCTCAATCGCCAGCGTCATGCCGGCGACAAGCTTCATCCCCATCCCCGGCTTGCCGAAGTTAGGCACCGACGGGTCCTCGTGCAGGTTTGTTCCCACCCCGTGCCCGCACAAGTCGCGCACGATCGAATAGCCCTGCGCCTCGACGTACGACTGCACCGCGTGACCGATGTCCGAGACGCGATTCCCTGCCCTGGCCTGGGCCGCTCCCAGCCAGAATGACCGTTCGGTCGCGGCAACGAGCGCCATGACGTTCGGCTTCACGTTACCCACCGGGAACGTCCTCGCCCCGTCGGCAATCAGCCCGTCTTTCGTCACGCCGACGTCAATCTTCACGATGTCACCTTCGGCCAGCCTCCGATGGCTGGGTATCCCGTGCACGACCTCCTCGTTCACCCCGATGCAGACCGCTGCCGGGAAACCACGGTAACCCAGGAAAGTCGGGTACCCTCCGTGCGAACGGATGTACTCGTCGCAGACATGCTCAAGCTGCTTCAAGGTCTTGCCCGGGCCGACCGCTTTCCCGGCCGCGTCCAGCGCGCCGGCAACCACCCGGCCTGCTGCCCGAATTCCCTCGACCTCGCGCGACGACTTCAGATGGACAGGCAATTACGCCTCACGCCCCACGCTCCGCGCCGAATCTGGCGTCAGGCGTCATGCGTCCGGCGTCAAGCCGCGCCGATAAGGCGCGTTATCTCTTCGTACACCCGGTCGCGGCCCAACTCGCCCGCAACCCGCTCCAGCTTGCCCTGCTCCGAATAATAGAGCAGCACCGGCTCGGTCTGCTTGTGGTACGTGCTCAGCCGGTCGCGAATCACGGTCTCGGAGTCGTCCTTCCGCTGATACAACTCGCCGCCGCAGTCATCACAGACGCCCGCGAGCTTTGGCGGCTTGAAAGTCAGGTTGAATATCTTCGAGCACTTCCGGCACTGCCTTCGCGCGGTCAGCCGTTTCACCACCTCGTCGTCCGGCAGGTCCACCAGCACCGCCATGTCCACCGCCGACTTCTGCTCGGCCAGCACCTTATCCAGACCCTCGGCTTGCGGAATCGTGCGCGGGAACCCGTCGAACAAAGTCGGCTTGCCTGCATGCTCGGCCATAAACGCATTCACAACCCGGAGCACGACCTCGTCCGGCACCAGCCGGCCGGAAGTAACGTACTCCTCGACATCGAGGCCGACCGGCGTCTTGCGCGCGATGTGGTCGCGGAACACCTCGCCGGTCGAATAGTGGACGAAGCCATTCTTCTCCCGCA
>CAZQZR010000041.1:0-25028 GCA_964597845.1 uncultured bacterium
TCCTGAAGTATGACATCGGGGCCGACAACATCCACGTCGGGCCGTCGGACTACGTCCCCTGGTTGAGGGACCGGAAGTGGTGCTACTTGCGGATGGAAGGTCAGACTTTTGGCGACGTGCCGCTGAACATAGAGTTGAAAATGGAGGTCTGGGATTCGCCCAATTCGGCCGGCGTGATGATCGACGCTATCCGTTGCGCCAAGCTGGCCCTCGACAACGGCCTGTCCGGCAGCATCATCGCCCCGTCCTCCTATTTCTTCAAGACCCCGCCGGTCCAGTACCCGGACGACGAATGCCGGGACAAGACCGAAGCGTACATCAAGAAGTACGGACATAAGAAATGACTAATTGCCAATTCCTAATTCCCAACGCGGGACCCGCCGGACCCGACGGGGCACGTCGGTTTCCAGCCGTGAGTTAGAAATTAGGAATTAGGAATTCCTGCTTTGGCCGCCCGCGGCGTCCTCATCACCTTCGAAGGCGTCGAAGGTTCGGGTAAATCAACCCAGGCCGGGCGGCTGGCGAAGAGGCTGGGCGGGCTCGGCGTTCCGTGCCTGGTCTCGCGCGAGCCGGGCGGCACCGAAATCGGCGAGGCAATCCGGGCCATCCTGCTCGACCCGCGGCACCGTTCGATGCACGGCCTGACCGAGTTGTTTCTGTACCTGGCCAGCCGTAACCAGCACGTCCGGGAAAAGGTCCTGCCCGCGCTCGCGGCCGGCAAGGTCGTAGTCCTGGACAGATTTGTGGATTCGTCGGCGGCTTACCAGGGCGCCGGGCGCGAGCTGGGCCAGAAGCTCGTCGCGCGGCTGAATAAGCCGGCGGCCGCAGCCCTTAGGCCTGACCTGACCGTGCTGGTGGACGTGCCGGTCAGGGTCGGGCAGGAACGCAAGGAGTCCGATAACCTTGACAGACTGGAGCAGGAGCGGGTAGAATTTCATGAGCGGGTGCGTGACGGTTATCTGCGACTTGCCCGACGCGCACCCGGCCGGTTCAAGGTCGTCGACGGCGCGCTGCCGGCCGACGAGCTTGAAGGGTTCGTTTTCCGTCATGTCGAGGAATTGCTAGTGCGAAAGGGCATCCTGAGAAAATGAAGCGACGCGTAGCGCTGGTCACGACTTTGGTAGTGCTTGCCCTGTGCCTGGGCGGTCTGTTCGGCAGGCTCTGGGCGCAGAAGAGCGGGGGACTGCTCCAGAGCCTGCAGACGTTCTCCCGGGTCGTTGATATCGTCATGTCCACGTACGTCGAGAAGATTGATCCGGACAAGATGATCCAGGCAGGCATTCGCGGGATGCTCAGCTCGCTCGACCCACACACCGAGTTCCTCGATCAACGTGACTTCAACGAGCTGAGGGTCAGAACCGAAGGCCAATTCGGCGGCATCGGCATCCACATCGGGATAATGGACGCGCAACTGACCGTCATCGCTCCGATTGAGGGGACGCCCGCGGAGCGGGCCGGGATCAGAGGCGGGGACCGGATTGCCGAGATCGAGGGCAAGACAACCGCCGGCTTCACACCGGACGATGCGATAAAGGTCCTGCGCGGGGAACCGGGCAGCAAGGTGAAGATAAGCATCGCCCGCCCCGGTGTAAAGGACCTGATTCCTTTTGAGCTCACCCGGGCAATCATCAACATCAAGGCCGTCCCCTATGCGGCGCTGCTTGACGGCGGCATCGGCTATGTACGGCTCGCCGATTTCTCCAAGACCGCTAGCGCGGAGCTGAGTCAGGCCATTGATTCACTGTTCGGCGTCGGGGCGACCAAGCTGGTTTTCGACCTGCGCTCCAATGGTGGTGGTTTGCTGGGCGAGGGCCGGGACGTAACAGACCTGTTCCTGCCGCCCGGGGGTGTAATCGTCCGGACGAGTGGCCGGATTCCGGACAGCAAGCACGAGTACGTGGCCGAGACACCGCAGGCGCACGGCGACTACCCCCTGGTGGTGCTGGTTGACCGGGGCAGCGCCTCCGCCGCCGAAATTGTCGCCGGCGCGCTCCAGGACTGGGAGCGCGGACTGATTGTAGGGGACACGACCTACGGCAAAGGCTCGGTCCAGACCATTCACCCGCTCGGCCCGGACATCGCCGTCAAGGTTACGACAGCGTTCTGGTACACGCCGAGCGGCCGGTGCATCAACCGCCCGTACGACAAGGAGAGCGCGGTAATCCAGGATACCACAGACAAGACCGCCAAGGTTTATCACACGCTCGGCAAGCTGCACCGCACGGTTTACGGCGGGGGCGCCATTGTGCCGGACGTGTACGTGGCGTATGCGAAGCTCCCCCCGCTGGCAGCGCGCACGACCCGTGATGCGTTCTTCGATTTCGCGGTTGACTACACGAACTCTCACCCCGGCCTGACCGCCGACTTCCGGGCCGACAAGGCTGTGCTCGAGCAGTTCCGCGATTACTTGAAGACGACCAAGAAGCTTGAGTTCACCCCGGCGGAGTTCGACTCGTCTGAGGGCATCTTCGTGCGCGAGATCGAGCGCGAGGTAGTGGCCAAACTGCTCGGGATGCGAGGTGACTACCAGGCGCGGATGCGCTCGGACGAGCACGTGCTCAAGGCAGTCGAGCTGCTCAAGTCAGTCCGGTCACCGGAAGAACTGCTGAAGGGACTGAAGTAGAGAAGCGGATTCAAGGATTCCAGGATTCGAGGGGTCGAGTGCCGAACACTGGAATCCTTGATTCCTTGATTCCTGGACCCCTTTCCTGATGCCCGAACTCCCTGAAGTCGAAACGATTCGACTGAAGCTGCGGCCGCTGCTTGTCGGGCGACGAATCGTCCGAGCCCGGGTGCTGCGAAAGGACATCGTCGGCTTTCCCGCTGCACGCGGGTTCGAGAGCGGAGTTGCCGGTCGCACAATCACCGAGCTCCGACGCCGGGGCAAGTACCTTATTGTTGGTCTTGACCGGGGCGGGGAGCTTGTGTTCCATCTCCGTCTCAGCGGGCATCTCGCGGTAGTTGACCGGGACAGGAAGGTCGAATATGAGCGGGCGAGATTCGAACTGACCGGCGGCAAGGCACTGTCTTTTGCCGAGCCGCGGGCGCTGGGGCGGGTCTACCTGGTACAGGCGAACAGATACCCGAGGGCGCTGGCCGGCATGTTGAAAATGGGGCTGGAGCCGATCCACGATGACTTCGACGCTGCCTATCTGCATGACCGACTGCGGGGTCGGACCGCGTCAGTCAAGAGCCTCTTGCTGGATCAGCGCGTCGCCTGTGGCGTCGGCAACATCTATTCGGACGAAGCGCTGTTCCGTGCCGGAATCAGGCCGTTGCGGCGCGCCGGCAGCCTGAAAAAGGCCGAGGTCGTCCGGTTGGCCCGGGTCCTGGCCGAGGTTCTCCGGGACGGCATCAAGTGGTGCGGCACGACCATGGGTGACGGCCGGTATCGGCTGCCTGACGGCGGGACCGGGTCTTTTCAGAAACGGCTCGCGGTGTTCGGCCGGGAGGGCGAGCGCTGCCGGCGCCGGGGCTGCGCGGGCGAAATACGGCGTCAGAAGCTCGGCGGCCGAAGCACCCATTTCTGCCCGGTCTGCCAGAGGTAGGTAGTGGAGCGTCTGACAATCAGAATCGCTGATTGGAGGCATGAATGAACAGCAGCCCGTTGGGAATCATCTGTCACGGGGGAGCCGGTACGATTGACGACAAGGCGGCGTATGCGGCGGGGCTGACCGAGGCGATAGACGAAAGCTACCGTCTGCTAAGGCAGAGCGCCAGCGCGATGGAGGCAGTCGTGACCGCGGTCAGAATGTTGGAGGACAATCCGTTGTACAATGCCGGCACCGGGTCGGACCTGACGATTGACTGGCAGACAGAGATGGATGCCTCGCTGATGACGCAGGAAGGCAGGTTTGGCGGCGTCGCCGGCATGGCCGGCGTCAAGAATCCGATCCTGGTTGCCCAGAAGGTGATGACCGAGACCGACCACCTGCTCTTGTGCGGGTTCGGCGCGACCGAGTTTGCGCGCAGCATGGGGTTTGACGACTACAATGTCGTCACCGAGCGCGCGCTGGCCCGGCTCCGTGAAGTGATTGACCACGGGTCCAAGTACTTTCTTAAGATGAACGAGCAGAGATTCTCCGACGGAGTGCCGCCGACTCCGGAGGCGGCCGAGGACCCTCTCCTTGAGAAGAACATGGGTACGGTCGGCGCCGTGGCAAGGGACAAGCACGGGAACTTGGCGGTTGCGACCTCCTCGGGCGGCATCGTCGGTCGAATGCGGGGCCGGGTCGGCGATGCGGCGATACTCGGTGCGGGCACCTATGCCGGGCCCGGCGGCGCGGTTTCCTGCACGGGACATGGCGAGGAGATCATGCGCCGGTCCCTGGCCCGGGACATCGTTGAACGGATGACCACGATGCCTGCTTCGACGGCCATGACGCTCGTCATAGCCGAGGCGAGACGGAAGAAGCTGGCGTTCGGAGCCATCGGCTTCGACGCAAGAGGCGGGATCTGCTACGGCCATACGACACCGGACATGGCCTATGGGTACAAGGTCGCGGAGAGGCTTTTCCTCTTCACCGAGGAGAAGGGCAAGCCACATTGACGACCCGGAACCGGCAGCCACACCCGGCCGTCAAGATCCGGGGGGCCGGTCGCAGCGGAGTCCGGGCCTCCGTGTCAAATTCCAGATGAGCGTACGGCGAATACCGCTGTCTTTTCTCGTGGTGGCCGCTCTGGCGGTCTCGTCGGCTGCCGCGCAGCACTCGTACTTCGGCGAGAACAAGCTTCAGACCCGTGACTACCAGTTCCGCACCTACGAGACCGAACACTTCCGTGTGCTGTTCTACCCGGGCGGCGAAGGACTGGCTGAGTTCGCCGGCCGGTCAGCCGAGGAGTACTACTCCAAGACGTCCAAAGATCTCGGGGTTGAGATCGAGGGGAAAACGCCGCTGATTCTCTACCTTTCGCCCGGGCAGTTCAGCGAAACCAACGTGATTACGGACGTGATTGGCGAGGGCGTGGGTGGTTTCTCGGAGTTGATCAAGAACCGCATAGTGATACCTTTCGACGGGTCGTACAACGACCTGCACCACGTTATCGGCCACGAGCTGACTCACATATTTGAGTTCCAGATGTACTACCGCTCGCGGCTGGCGTCGCTGCTCGGAGCCATCGATGAGTTCAGCGTCCCGCTCTGGGTGGAAGAAGGGTTTGCCGAGTACCAGTCCGGCTGGGTCAACGTCAGCTCCGATGCCTTCATGCGCGACCTCGTAATCAACAACCGGCTTGTGTCGCTTCAGAACTTGTGGGATGGAATGGGCTATCTGGTCTACCGCGAGGGCGAGTCGTTCTTCCACTACGTAGAGGAGAAGTACGGCCGGAGGAAGGTATACGAGTTCATGCTGGCGCTCCGGAGCAAGCGGAACATAGACGGAGCGTTCGCCTCGGTGTTCGGTGTGTCAATCAAGCGGTTCAGTTCGGATTGGGAGACGTCGCTGCGAGTGAAATACTGGCCCCAGATCGTGAAGCTCGATAATTTCGAGCAACTGTCCAAGCGTCTTACGAACCACGTCGAGGACGGGTCGGTGTACAATACCGCGCCGGCGATTTCGCCCAGCGGCACGAAGATCGTCATGATTTCCGACCGGCTCGAGTATACCGACGTGTACGTGATTTCGGCGTTCGACGGCAGGGTTCTGAAAAGACTTGTCAAGGGCGGACGGTCGGGCGGGTTCGAGTCAATGCACCTCATCCGGCCCGGCGTCGCCTGGTCTCCCGACGAAACGCTGGTTGCGGTGGTTACGACCAGCGGGGGTCGGGATAACATTGCGCTCATCGGCTACCCATCCGGTAAGGTGAAGCGCCGGATATACGGCAACCTCGACGCGATTTACAGCCCGAAGTTCTCGCCGGACGGCAGGAAGATAGCCTTCGTCGGTATCAAGAACGGTTTCAGTGACATCTACACGGTCGGGGTGGAAAGCGGCGAGCCGACACGAGTCACCTACGACATGTACGAAGATCGGGACCCGGCCTTCTCACCGAGCGGCGATACGATCGCGTTCGTCTCCGACCGGCCGGATGAAGGCGAGACCTGGATGCCGGGTCGGTATGCGCTATGGCTCAGGACCGGAGCGGGCGAAGTAAGCAGGCTGACTGACCGGGGTGGCCATCTGTCGCATCCCGAGTTCGCGCATTCCGGTGAGTACCTGCTGTACGCGGCATCGGATTCGGCCAGCAACATCTACGCGCATTCGCTCGTGACCAACCGGGTTGTCAGGCGGACAAACCTGCTCGGCGACGTTTCGTATCTCACTCTGTCCCGGGACGACCGCAAGCTCGCCTTTGCTTACTATTCCAACGTCGGCTGGGACATTGCAGCCATGCTCGACCCGCTGGAGAATATCCCCCCGGACTCGGGCAAACCGTATCAGCCTCCTCTCGATACGTACAAGTTCGACAAGGCCGGTCTCGACTTCAGCCGGGTCAAGCCGGTCGGCTTCAACCTCTCGCTCGATTATGCCGCGGGCGCCGCCTCGTACGGAACCGGTTCGTCCGGAGGGTTCGCCGGCACCATAAACGTGGCGTTCAGCGACATGCTCGGCGACCATCGGTTCCAGTTGTACACCGACCTGTACGGCAACATCCTGAACTCGAACCTCATCTTCCAGTACTGGCTGCTGCCCTACCGGATTGACTACGGGTTCACTGTCTTCCAGTTGCTCGACGTGCCGTACTACATTCCGTTTGACCAGGTTGAATTCAGGTTGAACCGCGGCGGCCAGGCGCTCGCCGCGCTGCCGTTCAACCGCTTCGCCCGGATCGAGGCCGGCGTAACAGGGTACTACAGCGATGTGGAACGCGACACGTGGGTCAACGATCCGGTCGATCCGGGCTGGTACGTGGGAAGCACCGCGCGCGAGAGAGTCTTCTACAGCGAGGCCGCACTGGTGTTCGATAACACCTACTGGGACTGGGACGGTCCAGCCCGCGGAACCCGGACCAGGCTTGGCGTGGATGCTTCGTTCCTTTCCGACCGGACATTCCAGGACGTGTTCCTCGATTTCCGGGACTACCAGCGTATCGGCCGGAGGTTCGTGTTCGCCAGCCAGTTGTTCGGTATCCGCAGCTTCGGCGCGGATGCGGACCGGTACTATCTGGGAGGAATCAGATTTCTTGAGTATGCGCCGGGTCAGCTCGTGGTTCGTGGCTATCAGCCGGCTGAGTTTTACCAACAGAACGGGCCGGCAGCGGCTACCGCCAGCTTCGAGTTGCGCTATCCGTTTATTGACCGGCTGAAGCTGGCGTTCCCTCTGCCCATCGAGATCGGCGGCATCAGGGGCGTCACGTTTCTTGATGCCGGCCTTGTGCAGCACGATAGCTTGAGGATCTGGGATTCGCACTACGGCCGGCTGGATGATCTGAAGCTCGGAGTCGGGGCCGGTATCCGCATCCAGATTTCCTACTTCCTTCTGAAGCTCGACTTCGCGAAACCACTGTCGGCAACCAGTGACAAAACCTGGAAGTTCATTCTCGGACTGGGGACCGATTTCTAGATTCGTCCGGAGTTCAGGTCCGGCCCTGTGTGCGGTGTTTGTCCTGTCGTGTGCCGGAGTGAGGGTTTTGGGGACAGTCCCCATGCGGGGACAGTCCCCTGTGACGCCGGAACAGGCCGGGGCCGGAGCGTGGGCGCGGCTGGCCCGGCTCAATTCCTTCGGGTTCACGCTCAGCTTCCATACCGACGTGCCGTTCCCGATTGAAGTTCGGTTCACCGGTAAGTGTGAGTTGCCGGACCGGGAGGTCTGGACCGGGTACATGCGTCGGCGGACCGATGTGTCGCGTGTGGAGTTGAGGGCGGAAGGTCCGGATCAGTATGAGAAGGAGGGGTCGAGCTGGCGCCGGACCATGCGCGGCATCGAAACCCGGGTGCTGGAACAGGGCGAAGGGGCTTTCCGGGGCAAGTCATTGGTATTCGCCGGAACCGAGCACGGTCGGTATCAGTTCACGTTCAATCCGGACCTGCCGATACTTGACCCGACCCGGATGAAGAAGCTTAAGGGCGTCATGGAAGTTGACCCGCATTCCGGGCTGCCCGTGCGGCTGTACTGCGCCGATTCAGCGAGGACGGCGGAATGGGAACTGCGTCTGGGGAGGTTTAACCGTGCCGGGTCGGTTGTTGTGCCGTATCAGCCGGCGATGACGGTCGAGGCTCGACCGGCAAGAGCACTGAGCCGAGCCGAGTTCGGCGGCGCAGTGGGGATATTGAACGAGCGTCTGGCGAAACTCGGCTGGGATTGCCGGCTGCGCAGGACCGGTAGTGCACTCACTCTACTTCTGGGTCAGTCCAAGTCGCATCGGCAGGTAGAGTGGCTGTTTAGTCGCGGCGATGTTGGGGTCTGGCAGGGGCGGTGGGCAGGCGTCGGCGATCCGCAGGATTCCGTTACGGCTCTGGAAGTTGGGGGAGATGCTGCAAGGCGCGTTGTGCTCGTGCAGTTGCTGGGCGGCAACGGACAACTGGGGGAGACGGTCAGAGCTGAAACGCCGCTGGCCGCCAGGCTGGAGGTGTCGGTGGCAGTGCCCGATACCACAGGCCCGGCCGTGCTAGTCGTCGACGGCAGGGCGTTGTCAGCCGCGATGCCGGGCCTGAATGGCAAGTTGCTCTTCTCCGACATCGGCAGTGAGGACGACGTGAGAGTCATTGCCGCGTTGGTCGCGTTCAGCACGATGCCGGCGGGCTTCAACGCCACAATCAAACCATGAAGATGCCGGGGCCGGTCAGGCCGCTTGACTTGCAGGCACGCGGTTCTAGACTCAGTTCTGTGGAGATTCGGTCGCTCTTACTCGCCATGGTTCTGCTTCCGGTCGCCCTGCATGCTGCCGTGACGGTCGCGCGGTCAGATGAGAGCGGAGTCCATTTTCGGTATGTGCCCGGCCAGGCCCGGCTGGTTGATGGTGTCGATGGCAGGCAGACGGTCGAGTTCGAGGATGCGGACCACCTCGCTTCGCCCGGTGAGCTTGACCTGCCGGCGAAGGTAGTGCGTGTCGGCATTCCGCAGACCGGTGACGTTCGGGTCAGTGTCAGGACCGGGCCTGAGCGGAGGCTTGAATCAGCCCGGCTCTCGACTGTTCCGCACGTGTCCTGGGATGGTGACTCGTCGTGGTACGATGCGCTGCCCGCGAGCGCCGGTGTTTCCTCTCAGAAGCCGGTAGATGCAGGGCCGCCCCAGGTTCTGCGCAGAGTCAGGTTTGTGCCACTACTTCTCAGCCCCTGCCGGTATGATGCGAAGATCGGAGAGCTGCTCTGTTATGAGTGGCTTGACGTGTCAGTCACATTCGACCGGAAACCGGAAGAGAACCACGACCCGGACCCGCTGGACGGCGCTTGTGCCGGGATGCTGCTGAACCCTATGGAAGCGTTGGGCTGGAAGCTGGACTGGAACCCTGGGGACAGCCCCGGCGCGGGGACAGTCCCCCAGTTTGAACGCTCGCCGTTCTGGCTGAAGCTTCAGGTCGACTCGACCGGCATCTATGGCATAACCGGCCGCGAGTTGGCTGCGGCCGGCATCAGCCTGTCCGGGTTGAACCCGGCGACTCTGGCAATGTACACGATTGGCGAGCATGAGCCGAACGTATCCTACCCGGATACGATGCGGCGCGTGCCGATATTCGTGCAGGGCGAGGAGGACGGCCGGTTGGATCCGAATGACCGCGTCGTGTTCTACGGTCTCGGGCCCGAGCACTGGGTCGGGCGGTGCTCGGCGTACGTCAAGAACTACTACACGCGGCGCAACGTCTACTGGCTGACCTGGGGTGGGGCGACCGGCAGCAGAATTCCGTCGGGCTTGGGACCGGACACGGCCGGTGCCCCGGTGGTCCACATCGGCCGGGACAGGCTCCATCAAGAGAAAGACCTCGACTGCCCGGCCCGTTCCGGTCTGCTCTGGATATGGACGCTCCTCTTCAAGGCGGCAGACCGCGAGGCAGCGGTGCTTGATGTCCCACTGGACCTTACCTATCCCGTGCAGGTGCAGCGGCTGGCGGGCAGGTTCATGGCCGATGCCGATAGCAATCGGCTCTCCGTGTCGTTCAACCACCGCCCGGCCGCGTCGTTCGAGTTCGGACAATTCCCGCCCTCGAGTCCGTTCGACTTCCGGGCTGATACTGCCTTGCCGGCCAACTTCGGCCGCAACATGCTGACGTTCGAGTTGCGGGGCAACGGGCAGAAGAATTTGTACCTCGACTATGTCGAAGTTGACTACCTGCGTCGACTCTCGCTGTACAGGGGCCAGCTTCATTTCCTGCAGGATGACACCGGTCGGTTCCGGTTCTGCATCAAGGATGCGCGCGAGCGGCCGATCGTGCTCGATGTGACCGACCCGTATGCACCGAGGATGAGCGACAGCGTCGAGTTGCTGGGGGACAGCGCCCGGTTCTGCCGGAGACTTACCCGGCCGGCCGAGTTCGCGGTCGCGGGAGCGAGTCAGCTTCTTAAACCGGCGAGCATGGAACTCCGGCAACCTGGGCACCTGCGCAGTCCCGAGCGGCAGGCAGACTACTGGGTCGTGACACCAAAGCAGTTTCTGGATCCGGCGCAGCGGATGGCACGATACCGCACCGGGCGGGTCGCGGGAATCAGCCACGCCGTCGCGCAGGCCGCAACTCTCGACGACATCTACGACGACTATGCGTTCGGTATGGAAGAGCCGGGTGCAATCAAGCGTTTCCTAGCGGACAAGCACCCGTCCTACGGTCTGCTCGCCGGCGACGCAACTTGCGACTACAAGGGAATCCTGGGCAAACGGCCGCCCGGCGTGCCCGCGTACGAGTCCGGGTTCGGGCTGAACCCGGATGCTTATGACCGAAGCGCGCTGGCTTTCGACGCCTGGTACGCCGACTTCGAGGGCGATGGCCGCAGTCCGGATATGGCGCTCGGCAGGGTGACGTGTCGGAGCGCGGCCGAACTGCGGCAGTTCGTGGACAAGGTGATTGCCTACGAGACGCAGCCGGCCGGGTACTGGAACAAGCGGTACCTGCTGCTGGCCGACGACGAGTTCCTCGGCCAGGACGACCCGAGCAACTCCAAGTACTGGGACCCGATCGGGTTCGGTCACATCGCCTATTGCGAGGCGATGGGCCTGCTCCCCGACAACCGGCTCGACCTGGTCAAGGTCTATCTCACGGAGTGGCCTTACGCGGGCATCAAGAACAAGCCCGGGGCCCATGCCGAGTTCATGCGCCAGATGAACCTCGGGGGAGTCGCGCTTGTTTTCTTCGGGCACGGGGCCGGGTACGACCTGACCCACGAAAGCGTGCTGAACATTTCCCAGGTTCCCCAGATACAGAACGGCCACCGCACCCCGTTCTGTTTCTTCGGCAGTTGTTCGGTGGGGCGGTTTGACGATACGCAGTTCGAGTGTATTTCGGAGGAACTCGTCCGGCAGCCGGGTGGCGCGATTGCCTCGGTTGGTGCGACGAAGGCCACGAGCGCGGGTTCGAACGTGGCGTTCGCCCGCAACCTGCTGACGCCTCTCTTTACCGAACCCGATTCGACTGTCGGCCTCAGTTTCTTCCAGGCGTGGCCGACGGACAAGATTTACCACCTGTTCGGCGACCCGGCAACCGTGTTGCGTCTGCCCCAGGCTTCGACCCAGGAACTGGTCGTTTCGCCGGACACGCTCAGACCCGGGGCGACGTTCAGAGTCAGGGGCCTGATTGAGGTGGCCAGGGCCAAATTCGCGTGGCTTCTCCAGGGGCCGAGACGGGTACGCACCTATCGTTCATTTCGGGGCGCGACAAGCTATCAGCTTCCCGGGTTGGAACTGGCGCGGGGGACCGGTGACGTGACGGAAGGGATGCTTTCGTGCCAGGGCACGTTCCCGATGGGCGTGCCGCTGGATACGGTGTTCGTACCGAACGGCTACTACGCACCGGTCGCGCAGTCGTGCCGGGTGAGCGCCTCGGTCTGGGGAGATTCCGGGGACATGGGTGTGCTGCGCGACACGATAGCGTATGCCCGCACGCCGGCGGCGCGGACCGATACGGTAGGGCCGGCCGTAAGCCTGTACCGGAACGGCCAGCGTCTTGAGAGCGGTGCTACCGTACCGGCTGAGTTTGAACTGGAAGGTGTGGTGAGCGACGGGTCCGGAATCATGATTGCGCCGGTCGCGGGCGCGATGCCGTGGTTCTACGTAAACGACCCGACGTACGCCACCGACCTTACGGACCTGCTCGTATTCGACGACAGTTCGACGACGACCACGCGGTTCCGCGTGCCCGTGAAACTGACCGGGCCGGCGGACTCGCTCTTTGTGATGGTTACGGATAACATGCTCAACCAGACCGTGGCCGGCATCGTTGTCAAGCCGCTGCTGTCCGATGTGCTGCGAGTCGAGTCGGTGCTCGTGTACCCGAACCCGGTGAAGTCGCACTGCCGGTTCACCTTCACGCTGAGCCGGCAGGCGGACGTGCGCGTGCGGGTCTACTCGCTGGCGGGCAGACTGGTGCGCGACCTCGGCTCCCGGCCCGTGGACTTCGGGTACAACGACATCGAGTGGGACGGCCGCGACAGCGACGGCAACCTCCCGGCGAACGGCGTGTACTTGTTCGCACTGACCGCGCTAGTCGACGAAGGGCCGGGCCGTCAGCAGCGCGTTACCGTGCGGGACAAGCTGCTGGTGATGAGGTAGAGAAGTAGAAAGGGGAAAGTAGAAATGACGAATGACCGGACTTTGCCATTTCCCCTTTCTACTTTTCCCTTTCCCTTGACCCCGACCGGTACTAACCTATAATTGAATGGTGCTTACTAAGGAGGCATCCGTATGAGGCAGAAAGCCTGCTGGCTCGTTCTCGTGGCCCTGCTTGGGGTCGCTTCGGCGAGCCAAAACCCGGGCGCAGTGTTTCTAATGATCTGGCCCGCGGCACGACCGACCGCTCTGGGCGGAGCGTTTGCTGCAATCGCCGACGATGCGAGCAGCGTCTACTACAACCAGGGCGGCATGGCGTTCCTGGAGAATACCCACGCCACACTCATGCACTGCAACTGGCTACCGGGCCTGTACCAGGGCATGTATTACGAGTATGCCGGCCTGACCCATCAACTGAAAGGCTACGGCAACGTCGGAGCGAATATCATCTACCTGACGACCGGCGAGACCGACGTCGTGAATGAACGCGGCGATTTCCTCGGCCGCTACACCACGTTCGACGTAGCAGTGGCCGGCGGGTACGGCTATCCGGTTCTGCCCAACCTGGGCGTCGGCATGGCGGCCAAGTTCATCTACTCATTCCTCGTACCTGAATGGGTGTGGGGCCTGATGCCCGAGTTGTTGATATCGTCAGGCGGGACCGGCATCACTTGGGCGCTGGATGCAGGCGTGCTGTACAAGCCGTTCAGCTTCCTGCACGCGGGCCTCGCGCTGTCGAACATCGGGCCGAACATCGCCTATACCTCGTCCGGCGAATCCGACCCGCTGCCGCGCATGCTGCGGCTCGGGGTGGCCTACTACCCGGTGCAGAACAACCTTGTGTCCGTGGGCATAACGCCGGAGATTACGAAAATCCTCGTCGGGATGTTCTATGATACCACCGGCACCAAGTCGTTCGGCCGCAAGCTGCAGGAAGAAATGAGAGATGCCTGGAAGTCGGTGGGCGTCGAGGCGAAGTTCATTAACCTGCTGTCTACCCGCGTGGGCTACTTCGAGGACCTTACCGGGCAGCGCGGCGGCATCGTGCTGGAAAAGGAAGGGCAGACCTACCACTACGGCCTCGGCGACGTGCTGACCCGGAAGGACCTCGGGACGTTCAAGTCCATGGGCTTCTGCTTCGGCGCCGGACTGGAGTTCGCCCGGTTCCAGTTCGACCTGAGCCTGGACCAGTTGATCTACGACTTCCCGACCTCGAACTACAAATTCTCCTTCTCGTATCAGTTCTAGCACAAGCGATTGGCGATTTCCGATTGACTATTGGCGATTGCGGGTTGACGGTCGCCCGAGACTTTGTCATTTCCCCTTTCCCCTTCGCAACGGGGGCTTGTGCCTAACCTGACGGTCGTTGGCGCGCAGTGGGGCGACGAAGGCAAGGGCAAGGTAGTTGACTATCTTGCCCGGAGCGCGGGTGTAGTGGCCCGGTTCCAGGGCGGCCCCAACGCCGGGCACACGGTCTGCGTAGACCGGAACACGTTCACGTTCCACCAGATCCCATCGGCAATCCTCAGTCCGAAAGCCACGTGCATCATCGGGTGCGGTTGCGTCATTGACCCGTACGTGTTCGAACACGAACTGGCGGTGCTGCGCAAGAAGAAGATTTCTCCCGGTCAGCGGCTGGTGGTCGATTGCCGGGCGCACATGATACTCCCGTATCACCAGCAGCTCGACCGGCTGCGGGACGAGCAGTTGGCCAAACAGCGCATCGGCACGACCGGCCGGGGAATCGGCCCGGCCTATGCCGACAAAGTGAACCGCACCGGCATCCGGGCCGGGGACCTGCTCTCGGAAGAGGTTTTCAACGACAAGTTGAAGCGCAACGTGGCCGCGGCCAATTTCCTGCTGATGGACCGGTACAAGGCCGAGCCGATTTCGTTCAAAGCCACCGCGCACGAATACTGGCAGGCCACGCGGCGAATCGCCAGGATGGTCGGCGACGGCAGCCGGATGCTCGAGGACGCGCTGCGGCGCGGCGAGCGGGTGCTGTTCGAAGGCGCGCAGGGGATGCACCTTGACATTGACCTCGGCACCTATCCCTATGTCACGTCGTCAACAACCTGGGCCGGCGGGGTCGCGCCGGGCACGGGCATCAGCCCGGTCTGGCTCGAAGAGGTCGTGGGCATCGCCAAGGCGTACACCACGCGCGTCGGGCTCGGGCCTTTCCCGACCGAGATGAACGACGCCGACGCGGAACGGCTGCGGGCGCTCGGTCACGAGTACGGGGCGACGACCGGCCGGCCGCGAAGGTGCGGCTGGTTCGACGCGCCGGTCGTGCGCGCCTCGGTGCGGCACAACAAACTGCGGGCCCTCGTCGTCACCAAGCTCGACGTGCTCGACTCGCTCGAAGAAATCAAGGTCTGTCGTGCCTACCGGCTTGAGGGCCGGGAGGTTGGAGAGTTCGACCCATTCCACGCGGCCGAGTTGGAGCCTCAGTACGAGACGATGCCGGGCTGGCGTGAGCAGATTTCCGGTTGCCGGACGTTTGCCGGGTTGCCGCTGCGCGCCCGGCGCTACCTGGCGAAGCTGGAAGAGCTGTGCGACTGTCCGATTGCGCTCGTCTCGGTCGGCAGCGAGCGGAGCCAGACGATACCCTACAAATCGAGGAAATTGAGATGGCTCAGGTAGTGGCAAAGGACGAAGTGGAAAGGGGAAATTCCAAAGTTCGGAATCCGGACCTTGCCATTTTCACTTTCTACTTTCTCCTTTGCCATGGTTCGGCGTTCGCAGTCTGTATTTTCCGGCGGGTCTTGGCGTTCTTGGCGGCCTTGGCGGTTCTCTCTTCGGCGTCCGTCGTTCGGCGTTTGGCGTTCGCACTTCGTAGTTCCTGATGCCCAAGATCGAGCTGATGCGCCGGGTGCTGGCGAGCAACGATGCGCTCGCCGCGGCCCAGCGACACAAGCTGGATGAGCACGGCGTGCTCGGCGTCAACATCATGTCCGGGCCCGGGGCCGGCAAGACCAGCCTGGTCGAGCGGACGGCCGAGGAACTCAGCGGCAAGTACCGAATCCAGGTGATTGAGGGCGACATCCAGGGCGACCTCGATGCGCGCCGGGTCGCGGCCAAGGGCGTCCGCTGCATCCAGATAAACACGCAGGGCGCATGTCACCTTGACGGCTTGATGCTCGGGCCGGCGATGGGGGAGATTGACTTCGCGGACCTTGACCTGCTGTTGATTGAGAACGTGGGCAACCTCGTCTGCCCGGCCGAGTTCATGCTGCCCGTACACTACAACGTCACGGTCATCTCCACGCCGGAAGGCAGCGACAAGCCGGTCAAGTACCCGCTGATGTTCTCCAAGTCCGATGTCATCGTCATCAACAAGATTGACCTCCTGCCTCACGTCGACTTCGACGTGGCCGCGCTCAAGAAAGCCGTGCGCAAGCTGAGACCCGGCATCACCTTCATCGAGATGTCGGCCAAGACCGGCAAGGGCGTGGACAAGTGGGTGGCTTGGCTTGAAAAGCGGCTCAGCGACCGGAAAAAGGTCAGGTAGAACCGGCCGTGCGCCTCAGTCTCCGCGCTTCCATACACCGCTAGACCGGTCCATCCTGTCCGTTCCGGTAGCGGCACGCAGTGGCTCTGTTTCGCCGGGAGTCAGTTCGTCAGATAGTTGACTCATAAGACCGACCGACAGACCGCGCGACAAGCGACCAGACAAACCGGCCGACAAACGGGCTGACAAGCGGGTCAACAAGCGAGCAGGCAAACGAACTGACAGGCGTGCAGACAAACGAGCGGACAGACGAGTTGACAAACGAGCTGACAAGCCGGCCGACAAACGACAAGACAAACCAGCGGTCAAACCGGTTGACAAACGACAAGACAAACCAGTCGTCAAACCGGCTGTCAAACCGGCCGACAAACCAGATGACAAATCGGTTGAGAAGCCACCGGACAAACGGCTTGGGGAGCAGGGGAGGGGAAAAGCCGGAAAGAGTGAATAGAGAATTGAGAATAGTGAAGTTAGAGGCCGGACTGGCGGTCGGCGGAATGTATACTATAATATACATCTGGTGACACCAGAATGAGTAGCACAAAGGACCGATTCCAGATGACCAAGGAGCTGGGCCAGAGGCTCCGAGCCCTGCGCAAGCGGGCCGGACTGACGCAGACGGAGTTGGCCAGGCTTGTGAGTTCCGACTGGGCCCACTCGTTGGTGGCGAAGCTTGAGACCGGTCGCTACGAGAACCCCGGTTTCGGGCTCGTGGCCGACTACCTGCGGGCGTGCCGGGCGAGCTTCGCCGACCTTGCCGACCTGCTCGATGCCTACACCTCAAGCCCCCGACCGGTCGAGAAACAGGGGAAAGAGAAGGTGGCGGAAGCAATAGCAGTGCTCCCGGCCAGAATCTCATGTGAGGTTCAGAAGTACGACATCAAGACAACGATTGCGCGCCGGGTTGAGGGGAAGCTACCGCTCTCACCGGACGAGCGGGTGAAGCGGGTCCTGAACCTGGCAGCGGCAGCGAATCGGCGCAAGCGGCTGGACATACTCGTGGCCTATCTCGAAGGCGAGGTCGGGCCGGGCCTGGACGCCGGCGCGCGTCGCTTCGTTGACCAGTTCTCGCGGAAGGTCTGGGGAGCGCTGTCCGCGACCCGCGGCAAAGCACCGGGCAAGCGGGTCAGGCGGATGGCACTCGTCTACGCCGACGGAGTCGTGGCGCACGTCCTGTCCGAGGACAAACTCAGGCTGCTGCGCGACCGCGTGGCCGAGCTGTTCGGAGCGATGGAGATGACCGGCGCACTCGGGCCGATGCCGCAGCCCGGCAAGACGTGGCACCGAAAATCGGCCTTCGAGCGGGAACTGAAGGCAATGACGCCGGCCCAGCTTGCGCGGGAGGCGTACATCGGCACGAGCCTGAGCGACGCGATGAAGCTGATTCAGGGCGGAGGAGCGCCGCGCGACCGGCACCGGTCGTGGTACATATGGCTCACCCTGCTGCTGAGCAATGCCTACGACACGAGTCCCGGCTCGCCGGAGCGGGGAAAGGTGCTGACCGAAGCGCTCAAAGACCGGCCCGACAAAGAGCAGGCCCGCAAGTTCGCCGCGCTGGCTTTGGATGGTTTGGACCGACAACTCAGGCGCAAGTAGCGCCGGCCAAAGGCCCGAGGTGCTCCCGCTCTAGGCCATTGACATCGCTCAGAGATATGGGAAGTGTCCCGGATTTGCCCCTGCCCCCAGCGCGCCTGAAATGGTGTATCGTCACCGATGGTCTAGCCGAGACACTCATTCGGCCTGCCCCGCATGGCTCACAGCAGACTCGCTGTACCTCAGTGCCAGGAAGTGGCACAGCGCGGCAGAACTGTAGAGAGCCAGTTCTGCGTAACTCAGATGCACCGTCGGCGCTAGTATCCGCCCGTGGTCAGGCCCCAACTCGTTCCTGAGTCCGGCTACGCCTTGCACGACGCCCACAAGGCCCTGCGAAAGCTGCTGGGCATGCCTTCCCGCCGAAGTATCCCACAGGTGGCGTTGCTGTCGCACTGCCTTCCACAGCTCCGGCATGTTTGAGTTGTCAGGTGCCGGAGTGTCCAGTTTCACTAGGACAGCCCTGAACTCGGATTCTAGGGCCGCCTTCGCCTTCGATATGCACTCCTCAGGTTGCCCAGTGTGCAGGGCGGCTTGTGCTTGCCTGAGTTGGCGTTCGGCCTCACCGAACCCAAGGCGCTCCAGCAACGACCGTGTGTTGGCTAGCGCTTCCTGACTGACTGTGCGCCCTGTGACGGGACATGCCCGGCACTTTTCGACATCGGTTGCGCTCTTGAGAAGCTGGCAATACATGGTACAGCCACCGTCCTGCGTTTCCATCACTGGGACTTCATCCAGATACTGGTCTGCAGAGAAGCCCATGATGAACGTTGAGCCACCGAGGTGTATGCAGCCTGTCTCTCGGAAAGAAGAGCCTATCCTGCACTTCGAGCAGATATCGTCACTGGTCTTGCTGCTGGCGTGCTGACTGTAATCCAAGTTGGCTATCTTGCAGCGAAGACCCGAAGTGGTGTTGTCTTGGTGGTTGCACATGACGTCCATCTGGGTGTAATCGCTGCTAGTCATCTCTCTCGCCGGTTGCCCGCACAGTTCTATGATTCACCGCGTCACTTCACGGCAAAGACGTACTGCGTGTCGCCCGTCTTGACCTCGACTCTATCGGCTCTCCAGGTCACGTCGTAGATGCTCTTCTTGAACTCCATCTCGCAGAGCGATTCTCCACTGTACCGGTAGAACCGGAGTTGTTTCGTCCCGACCTGAATGAAGCCAGACTTGGTCCACCAGAACTGACAGTTCTTTTCCTTGGGGACATAACGAGCGTAGCTGCCACCCTCGATCACGAAGACGCAGGCGTCGGTCTCAACGAGCACCACATCTCCAACCTGCACAACGCACCGTATCGTGTCGTGGCAGTCGTAGATACGACGGACCCGACCGTCAGCGGCGACGCAGTATAGCTTCCCCGAGTAGCAGCCCAAGTACAAGGTCTGTCCGTCGTGGCTCCATGCTGTCGAATAGACCCAATCCTCGCCCGCGTCCGGTAGAACCATGCAAAGCTGTCCCGCTAACGAGTCGCCGGTGCTTGGATCAAAGAACGTCTGCCGCAGCACTGTCTTGCAGTAGAACACTAGGTCGCGGTCAGCACTCAGCGCTTCCTCGGCTTTCTCTCCGGCAAGGAGCTCGAAGGCCTCGATGACCGCCCTCGTCTCCGCGTTCGCTTCGGGGTTGCCTACGTTCTGGTCTGGATGATGGCGCAGGATGAGCTTCCTGAAAGCGCCTCTGATCTCATCTTTGGTCGGTTCGCCAGTCAGCTCCAGCACGGACAGGCACCTCTGCTTTTCGTCTCGGGTCGGCGAAGGCATTTCACGCCATCCTTCGTTCAGCGGCGTCCTCCAGCATCCCAGTGGAACGAAGGTCTTGTCCATAAGGTACACTCTGTTCGCCGACGTGAACAGCAGCTTCCCTCCGTCAGGCGAGATGTCCACACAGCGCACGTGATAATGGTCTGCTGCGTAGCGGCCAATAGGTACGAAGGCTTGGACGCGCCCGCCGAGCGTGCAGAGATACATATTGAGGTCATCCGTCACGGCGACCATCCCGTCGTACCCGCTGGCGGCCTTGAACCTATAGAAGCCGATGTCGACCAGAGACATCTCGTCCGCTCCGGCTGGATCTTGCTTGAGGAGTAGAAGCGACGAGCCGAATCGACCGCGCTGGCTATCGTAGTTGCGCCGGAAGTGCAGCGTGCCGCGTGAGGCCAGCGTGACGCTGTGCCACCGCTCCTTCCTGGGCCTCACGTCCTGCCCAATCCGTGACCTGTCCAATAGCGATACACCGTCAGATTCCGTCGTCCTGATTGAGAAGTCAGGCTTCGCGAGAACGGGCTCTAGCGGGACGTGCTCAAAACCGCTACCGGGATAGGCCTCAATCAGAGTGTCTACTAGCTTGTTCAACCGCCGCCTGTCAGTATTCGTAACATCCGGGCCGCAGATCCGAAGCATGTAATGATACGCATTATGCGCTTCTCGAAGCTTCTTTGCCTTCATCAACTTGTCAACTAGCTTGCGGCACGTTCGGAGAACGTGAGTTCTGACCGTCGTATCACTGCTGTCGTCCTCCAGTAGTTTCAGGAACTCGGATAGCGCGCGTTCGTAGGAATGCCTTTCGTACAATGACAGTCCTCTGTTGAAGACCTGCCAGAAACCGGGTGGTCGTGTAGGTCCGGCCGGCATCTCGAATGGAATTCGAGGAAGCTCTACAACTTCGGCGGTTCGGCAATCGAGTTCCTGCGGTTCTCCAAACTTGGGAGTACGGACAGGTTTGGCCGGGAGAACTCCGTCCTGCTGACTCGTTATCGCCCCTTGCCCGCGGTGGGGTTGAAGTCCGCAGGAGGGGCTAGCGTCACCGGTCATCTGGTGGACCTCTTCCAAGGTTGCGCCTCAATGCGCTTCCTGAGACGGTCATAGAGTCTCTCGTATATCGGGAACGCGCTGTCTCTGACCGTCACGCGGTTGGGGCTGTCGGCTGCCTTCTTGCCAATGTGATAGCGGCCAAAGCTAAGTATGGCTTCTGAGCCAAGCTCACAGAAATCCCTCTCGTCTGGATTCAGAGCTATCCCCGCATCTTCGGCAATCCTGAGGAGATTGTGTTTCCCGATGACCTTGCCCTGGAATCTGCCCTTGGAGATGCACTCGGGATTCTCAACCACGAGACTCGCCTTCAGCAGGTTCTCGATGGCTGTGGATGCAAGGAAGAAGGCTACGACCAGCGTCGTAGGCCGACTGGGAAGGACGTTCTGCTTCGGGTCCTCGCGGTGCGCACGAATCGCCTCGACGTCCTCGCGCCACGCCGTGTACCCGAGTCGCACCATTCTGTCCATCTGCTCAGCCTTCGAAAGCCAGAACAGTGACATGCCCTGCATGTCGTATGACCAGTCGGGCTGGATTCCCTTCGAAATGGACCCCACAGGGCTGTCACTGCGCACCGCAACTCCCAACGTATCGCTGTGGCTGCGCGCTCACGCCGCACCCTCCACAATCCGAACCTCAGCCTCGGCCAGTCCATAGAGTTCGCAAACCAAGGTGTCTGTCTGCATATCCGTTGCCGCTATCTGTCGTTGAAGTGCCTCGGTTTCATGGGGCATCTTGGCATGTGGCGAATCCTTATGCAGTTTGAGCATCGGCAGGGCGTGTCTTAATCCTGTCGTAGAGCCCGACCGTGAATCTGTCAATCTTCGTCTGGCTCGCAAGGTCTCCCAGCAGGTTCTTCATCTCCTGCTGCAAGCCCTCACGTCCACCGGGGGACAGTACTCTCATGCGCCACTCGTCTTGTCCCGGGCTCAAGGCCAACTCTGAGGTTCTTGCCTTGAGGAATCGCCAGGACTCCGTGCGACTGGTCTCGGTCGCCAATCCCAAGGCGAGCGCACAGAATAGCGCAGCCACGGTCAAGGTCATCGGCGTGCCCACGTGGACTGGTGGCAGCAGCCTAAGCGACAACAACCCCGCCAGTTGGAGTAGCATCCCGAGCGCGAGCAACACGAGTCCGCACAGCGTGTCTGCCCTCTGCTTGCAGGCGGACTTCACAAGGTTCCATCTGACGCCAAAGATGTCGAACTCAGTCCCCATGAGGGCACCGGCGCCAATCTCGTAAAGGTCGACACTACCAATGGCGACGAAGCTCCGCGACAGCAGGTATGTACTGGCGGCGCTGAGCAGAAGCCCCGCGACGGCGAAGCCATCACCAAGTGCGATCATGACGTGACTCCTTGAGCGATCCGAGCCCCCTCCTCGGTCAGCATACAATCCATACACCGGCACGCCTGGTGGAGCCGGCGGCCAACGCTACTACCGTCTTCACTGTTACTCAACTATCACCACCTTCTGCGTCTTGCCCCGCCCGCCCTCGTGCACGAAGTAAACGCCGGGTGCGAGGCCTTTGGTGCTGTTGGGGCCGGGGCGGAGGTCCAGAACCTTGCGGCCGGAGACGTCGAGCAGTTCTGCCCCGTAGGCCGCATGCCGTGTGCCGTCTGCTTCCCACAACAGCACGCCGCGGACGATGGTGGGGGCTGGAGGGCGAGGCTGCGGCCGCTCGTCCGCCTGTAGCGCGACGTGGTCGTCGGCGAAGACGGCGATACAACCTGCTGAGCCCTCTGCAACGTAGACGCAACTGCCTACGGCGTCCCAGGTGACCGACAAAGGTGAGGCCAGCAACGGAAACGTATCGGTTATCCCATTGTTGACTCCACTGATAACGGCGAGGCGGTTCGGGTACTGGATGCCAACATAGACCTTGTTGTTGGCACTGTCAGCACATATCAGGACGGGGTCTCCGTACGTTGTGTCGCGGGCAACGATGCTATCCCTCGCGCAATCGACCACGGTCACCCGATTGCTCAAGGCGTCGCCGCTATACAGCTTGTTCGCGGCTGAATTCCAGAACAGCGACGGACCGTAGTCGTTGACCTTGAGCGAGTCCACAATGTAGTTTCCGGAGCCGTCGATGGCTGCGAGCGTGCCGATTCCAAGCGCCAACGCGTATTCCTTGTTATCCACCGCGTCATAGGCCAAGAGATGCCCGTAGCCGGGATACCCCAATCCCAGCACGGCTTCTACAGTATCCGCATCTGAATCCAGGATGTAGAGGCTGTCGACCACCTTGCTGGAGCAGTACACTTTGTTATCAGCAGAATTCCGGGAGAGCTTCCATGGGCCAGGAATCGGGATGCGGTCGGCTATTTGCGCGGTTGCGCAGTCGATGACAAGAAGCTGGTTGGTGTAGAAGCTGGCGCAATAGAGCTTGTTCCCTCTCGGATTCCAGAGTAGAGAGCCGGCGACTGGGTCGCAGCTGTCGACATCAACGGCCCAGTCTAGCAGAGTGTCGCTACGCGTATCCACGGCAGCTACCTGATCATCCCACAGCCGGTCATGCGACCGCCTGAGGACGTACACTGTGTGCATCGAGTCGGGTTCAATGATGTACGGTCGGCTCTTGCCGAGGGGTATCATGCCGACGAGCGAACGCGATGACCCGTCTATCACGGCCAACTCCCGTTCACATGCGACGAATGTCTTGTCGCTCAGCCGGTTCCATGCGGCGGCAGCGGGACCGCGCCCCAATGGCGTGGTGTCAACCTGAATTCCGGCGGCGGGGTCGATGACCAGCAGGTCGCTAGGATACCTGCCGCCCCAGTACAGTGTGCTATTATCTGTATCCATGCACTTCCCCACGCCCGGCAATCCGCTGGTAATGATGCTATCTGCAAGTGAGTCCGCGGCACAGTCGATGACATAGATAAGCTCGCCGTCCGTACAGGCCACATACAGTCGGTTCCGCACCGAATCCCAACAAGAGCCATAGAGAGGCGAACTGGGGAGGGCTATGCGCTTCGCTACGGTGTCCGAGTTGCAGTCGATGACCGCGATGTCGTTGGATGAGCTGTTGGCACAATACAGCCTATTGGCTGCGCTGGCATAGACCAAGCCTGTGGGGTAGTCGCCCACGAAAAGACGGCGAACAGCAGTATCGCCCGCGCAGTCTATGACGAGCACGCTGTCGGCGTTTGGAGACGCGCAGTAGACCTTGTTTGAAACCGGACTGTAGACCATGACCTTCGGATTGTCGGGGGCAGGCAGAGACCTGATAATCTGATGCGTCATGGCGTTGATGCAGACGATGCTGTCGATGCCCGAGCAGGCCGCGTACACCCGTCTGCCGTCTGCGCCGGTAACCAGCGCACCAACGGTAGACCCCACGTCAATGGTCGCGATTACTGTGCCGGTTGAACACCGGAGTACCTTCACAGCACTGCCTCCGGCGAAGAAGAGTTTGTCATACAGCCCGCTGTACGAGAGACATGTCGTCGGGGTGTTGACAGTGTCGATGACCGAATGGGTAGGTCCGTCCATCACGACCAGTGCAGCGTCAGAGGCGAAGTATAGGCGGTTCCATCGCGACAGCCAAAGGCTCTGCGCGATAGTCGTGCCCGGCACCGCAACACGAGCCATCTTGTGATTAGTCAGGGCGTCAATAACTAATACCCAGCCATTGTTGCCGGAGCAGAACACGCGGTCATCTTGCGAGTCGTAGACGAGACACTTGGGATCTGTAATGCCGCAGAGTGAATCGGGCACATAGACTCTCTTCTCAAACCACTGGCCGTACAGAGCACTGGAGAGCATAAGGAACACAGCAGCCACGGCTAGATGGAGCTTCATCTCATCCTCCTAACATCGGTATGTCTGGAACTCGCCACGGAGTTGTTCTTCTTTGTAGTCGTCGGGGAGGAAGACCTTGCGGTCTTGGTCGAAGCGGCCGACCAGACGTTTTACGGCGTCAGGCGCATTTCCCATTAGGTTTGAGAATATGGCAGCAGGACGGAAAGTCAAGGCGCGCCGGAGGCGCGGCGGTAGTGCTGTTGCAGGAACTGGGGCGGCTTCACGCTGCTTTCCGCCCTTGTTTGACAAGTCACGGCTGGCGGCTTAGCATCACTCTCTATATGTCGCACATCAAACACGTTAAGGACGAGTTGGCGAGGCGGAATCAGGCCGCTCAGGGCGGCGGCGGCGAGGCGGCGGTCGCAAAGCAGCACGCGGCCGGCAAGCTGACTGCGCGCGAGCGCATCGAGGTGCTGCTGGACAAGGGCAGCTTCGTTGAGCTGGACCGGCTGCGGGTCCACGACTGCCATGACTTCGGAATGGAGAAGCGCAGGATTCCGGGCGACGCGGTGGTGACCGGGCACGGACGCATCAATGGCCGGCCCGTGGCGGTCTTTTCCCAAGACTTCACCGTGTTCGGCGGAACGCTTTCTCGCGTGTTCGGTGAGAAGATCTGCAAGGTGATGGACATGGCGATGCGCACCGGGATGCCGGTGGTCGGCCTGAATGACTCAGGCGGGGCGA
>CAZQZR010000042.1:0-19629 GCA_964597845.1 uncultured bacterium
CATGTCTGCCCATACTACCTATTGGGGTCGGTTGAGTCAAATGGATACCCCCATTAAATTAATCAGTAGTAGCTAGCGTGATCGGAGGACACCAGATGGATGCTAGACCAACCGGTTCGAAGTATGAGACCCCGACGGCTTCGCGCCTGAGCGATGCGGGGATCGCAGAAGCAGCGTATTGCCGACAAGGCGGATCCCCGACAACGGACGATTGCACGGCTGGCGGTTCAGCCCCCAGTTATTGCACGGCAGGCACTGCGCCCGGCACTGCTTGCTCGGCAGGCACTGGAGCCTCCACCGGTTGCACGGACGGCACCGGGTTCAGATAAATCAGTCTGCCGCAGGCGTCCTTGGGGCCGGGTGGAATGACCCTCGCTGGCCCGTTCATTGGCGCCGCCTAGACCGGTACGCTTTCGGACCTGCGGGCAAAGTAGTTTAGAGTGTGATTAAGACCGGAGGGCGGGGCGGAGATGACGCCACCGCCCTCCAGTCGCAAGTGACCGTTCGACGCATCTGAGGCCAGAGGAACGTCGGAACGCTCATCTGAGCCCGAAAAGCGACACGCAACTTCGACTAGCGGAGAAGAATAAGGAACAGAGCGGCGAAGCGAGGATGCGTAGCTTCGTGACGTTCTGACTTCGTCCGGATCTTGGTGCCCTGGTGGTGAGTTCTGTATTCATCCTTCTGACATGCCTCCCAGTCTGAAACTCGACCTCGCCGATGGCCGGCGGTGGCTCATTCGCCCGGTTGATGAAGAGGCAGCCGTGATTGTGGCCGAGTTGGGCAAAGTCATGCGCTTGGGACCGGGCAAGGTCGGGCGTGAGTTGTGCGTCGCCGCGTGGAGTGAGTCCGCCCGGTCAGATGCCGAAGTCGGTTGCGCGGCCATGTGTTACCTTGCCGATATGAAGCCAGGCCCCTCGTCCTCATTGACTGACCGGGACATGCAGGCTATCCAGATGGACCGAATCGCCTCCCTGATTGCGCGCGAGGCTTTGGTTCGGGGCGGATTGCTGCTCCACGCTGCCTTGGCCGAGTACGAAGGAAGCGGCTTCATCATGGCCGGGCCGAGCGGGATAGGTAAGAGCACGGCCAGCCGCCGTCTTCCCTCCCCTTGGCGTTCGCTCTGCGACGACATGACGCTGGTCGTACGGGACGGGAAGGGACGCTTTTGGGCTCATCCGTGGCCGACCTGGAGTCGCTTCTACTGTGGTGGGCCGGGCGGTTCCTGGGCCGTAGAGGACGCCAAACC
Source organism: uncultured bacterium (assembly GCA_964597845.1). Taxonomy (GTDB): domain Bacteria; phylum Hydrothermota; class Tepidihabitantia; order Tepidihabitantales; family Tepidihabitantaceae; genus UBA2258. The sequence goes on from CAZQZR010000042.1 coordinate 1,250, forward strand.
CCTCCGGGCAAGTTTCTTCCTTGACCGATCACCCGCTGACCAACTGGAGCCTGTCAACGCCACGCGGGCAACCGCCCTGATTCTGGGATCAGCAGTGAACCTTGCCCGGGAAGCGGCGCGACCGGCCGATGTGAACGCTGGCCGGACGCTCTGTAGTGGGGTGGTCAGCGTTGCCAAGGTACTGGCAGCGGCAGTCCCGGCATTCTCGCTTAAACTCAGCCTTGACGGCCGGTTCTGGGAGGAAATTGAGCGTGTTCTTCCGGTCGGCGCCTTGCCTGGTTCTGGCGAGGAAAGTTGCGACAGGGGTTCGGTGTCGGTCGAGTCACTGATGGCTCCTGATTTGCTGCGTCTGGTCTGCACCGGTTCCAGCATGAATCCTACGCTTCAAGAGTCCGACCTCCTTGAGGTCAAGCCCTCCGGTACCGAGCGAGTGCGACCGGGCGACGTGGTATGCTTCAAGTCACCCGAGACGGGCAAGACGGTCGTGCACCGCGTCGTCGCCGCGGGTCCAGACGGCATCCGCACCCGGGGAGACAATAACGCGGAGGTTGATACAGAGGTTCTGCAGGCAGGTGATATCATCGGTCGCGTCAAGGCCGCGCAGCGTGGGGACCAGCGCTGGGTGGTCCACGGCGGGTGGAGAGGTCCTTTCGTACTCCGCTGTGCGCGTCTGGGCCGAGATATCCGAAGGCACGCCGGCCCTCTTCCTCACACGCTGTACGGCTTTGTTGCCGGTCTCGGGCCCTTGGACCGTCTTCTCCCGGTGAGCCTCCGGCCCCGGCTGGTGCGCTTCGACGCCCGACACCGGGTGTTCCTGAAGCTGCTGAGCGGCAGACGGACGGTCGGGCAATACGACGACCGCCTCCGGAGATGGTACATTCGGCGACCATTCCGTCTGTTCGTGAACGAGCAGACCCTCAGGAAGGCCGCAGTTTCCCTGGCCTTCCGCAAAGAAGTGCAGGATTGAGGGATCGCGGGTTCGTGGATTCCGGGCCGGTCAGCCAGCTCCTCCGTTGCCTGTCTGCCAGCAGTGAGCCGACGACTGAGTGGAACGAAGTCGTCGCTACGGCAGTCTACCACGGCCTTGCACCGCTGCTCTTCAAACGCCTCAAGAACAACAATACGCGAGCCGGCGTCCCGGCCGACTCCTGGAAGCGGTTGCGGTTTGCTTACTTTGCAGCTGCCGACAGAAACATGCGCCTCTATCGAGAGCTCCGGCCCGTGCTTCGCCGCCTGCGCAGCTCCGACATCCCGGTGATTGTGCTGAAGGGAGCGTACCTCGCGGAGGTGGTTTACGGCGACACTGCGCTCCGACCGATGTACGACGTCGACCTCATGGTCCCGAGAGCGGAGTTGCCCAGAGCCCAGGCAATCCTGCTCGACATGGGCGGCGTTGCCGCGCACTCGGTGGACATCGAGTGGTGCTGCAGGAGAAACGCTCACCTTCCGAAGGTAGTCATTCGTGACCTTGCCATTGAGATTCACTGGACCATCGTAACCCCAACTGGACCAGTCAGAATCGATGCTGCCGGTCTCTGGGACAGGGCGCACCCGACCACGATAGCGGGGGTCGAAGTGCTTGCGCTGTCCCCTGAAGACCTGTTATTGCACCTCTGCCTGCACACGTCCTATCGTGATTGTTTCAAAGGCGGGCTGCGGCCGTTTAGCGATATTGCCGAGACTATCCACCGTTTCCGGGGTGAGTTGGACTGGGCGCGGGTCGTAGACGCGGCTCGCGAGTGGGACGCTGCTCGATACGTGGGACTGACACTTGACCTTGCCCGAAGCCTGCTGGATGCGGGAGTGCCTGACGATGTCCTCCAGCGCCTGGTCCCCAGGGGCATCACCCGGCGCGTACTCGAAACTGCGAGAGAGTCCGTTCTCACCTGGACCGGTTACGAGGAGATTATGCCCATTCTCGGCCTGCTGGGCGCCAAATCTATCGGTGACAAGGCAAAGCTGTTCCGGGAACGTGTCTTCCTCTCCCGCGAGGAGATGGCGGCCAAGTACCCCGCGTCCAGCACCGCCATTCATCTCCGCTTGTACTACGTGCTGCGACTCAGGGACGTAATCCGGACATTCGGCGACCACAACCTGAGGCAATGCCGGGTGATGATGCGGAATCTCGTCCGCGGACGGAAAGTTTCACTGCTCAACTGGCTGAGATCAGGAAAGCCCTGATGACAGGCTTTTTTCTCTCCCGCTTCCTCAGCCTCGGGGAGTCTCGGTGACACAACATGGTTCCGATGCGTGTCAGGTAGGGTTACGGCCTGAGCCCGGCCGGGCCGATGAACGTTCCTCTCCCCCTGTCCGTCTCTGACGGCTAGCGGCTGACGGCGACACGCAGGTGCTTACAGGAGCCTGCTAAAGACCGGGGGAGAGCCCCAACGGGGGGTGTCATTTCCAGCCAGTAGAGAGTAGTGAGTTCAGAATTCAGAACTTACGCAAACGGACGAGATGATACGCTTGATAAGAATCCTCATCATGCGTATGGTGGTAGCCGAGGGTGAAGAGCCTCAAAAACCGGTTTGACGGCGAGAAGGAGTTGGGCTAGCGGCTGCGCCGCGAGTTTCCGGCCAATCGATTCTAGATTCAAGATTGTACATTGCTGATTGTCGGACCCGAGTCTTGGCGGTTATCTCATCCTCAACTGGTGATTTGGGACGAGCGGCGTCGGCGCTGGAGGAGAGCGTGAGAAGAAGCGCCCGGCTACCAGGCGGTCGCGACGTCGGCAGTGGCGGCGCGGGGTTCAAGCGAGAGCGCGCCGGGTGCGCAGGCGGTACGGCAGACTCCGCAACCCCAGCATTTCTTGCGGTCCACGATGACGCCGGCCTGACGTGGGGCGGCGCTGATTGCCCCGAAGGGGCAACGTTTGATGCAGCGCCGGCAGCCGGTGCAGAGTTCTTCGTCGCGGCGGATGACGTCCTCGCCCTTCCACATGATGTGCACGCCGCCCTTGAGCACCGCCTTCATCGCCATGCACCCGCTGGGCAGGTCGCAGTTGCAGAGGCCCGCGATGAATGGGGTGATGAAAGTCCACGCCGTGTGGCAGAGCCCGCGCTCCTCGGCGCCTCGCAGGTACTCAAGCGCCTCGTCTTTGGTGAGCCGCTCGAACCCTTGGGATGCCGGGCCGCCGGAGTAGTCGCGAAAGCCCTCGGCCAGGAGCTTGTCGTGCTTGTTCACGGTCATGACGATGCAGCAGGACTCGGCGTTCGAGCCGGGCTGCATCGCGCCACGGCAGACGCACGGCAGGCGCGTGATGTTCGTGGCAATGTCGAAGATTCCCGCGCAATCCTCGATCGGCACCGGCTGGCCGAAGTGATGTTTCTGCGCCGAGGCTTCCGGCCCACGGGTGAACCATTTTCGGGCCGGCCTTGGGACGAAGCGCAGCGCCGCGAGCCCGGCGTTGGCCGAGCGCCGGCCGGACTCGAAGTTGCGGATGAAGTCAACGATGTATCCGCGACGGCCCATGTCCGCCTCCAGGTCCATTGCATAGTTCCGGGCATTGGCATACCAGCGCTTGCCCTCGCCGTGCTGGACGCAGAAGTTACACATGCAAACCCATTCTAGCGCAGGGATAGGAGTTTTACCACAAAGACACCAAGACACCAAGGGTCCGGACCCGGGCATGATCTGACCACCGATGGACACAGATCGGGCCGTCTGAGAACCGCCAAGGACGCCAAGAACGCCAAGGTTCGGAAGGTCTATCCACAGATTACGCAGATTACACAGATTCTGCTGACCAGTGCCCTGCCCGAGGCCGATCTTGTCCGTGTCAACGATGTACGAAGGAACGATGTACGACGATCCGCGAGGTCAGAGGGCAGAAGTCAGAATGCAGAAGTGGAGAGGGAAGAGAATCGAGAGATCGAGGGACAGAGGGACCGAGTGGAAGGAGCGGGCAGTCAGCAGATGTAAGAAGTGAGATGTCAGACGTGAGATGTTAGATGTCGGAGGTGACGAGAGGGATAGAGAGATAGAGGGATTAAGGGATCGAGTGAACCAGACGAAGTCAGAAGTCAGAGGGCAGAAGTCAGAAGTGAGGGAGAGAGAGATCGAGGGACCGAGTGGACGGAGAGGGGTTCTGGAGTCCGAGGGTTCTTGGACATCTGCGTTCATTTGTGTCTATCCGTGGTTCGCCGAACTCAGTGTCCGGGCTTTGTAACTCGGTGGTAGGACTCCGAACGCGGCGGGCAGCGGGCCTTCTGCTAGTTGAGTTCCAGGCTCACGCGCAGCGCACGGTCGACTGCGGTCTGTTGTTCGACAGTCAGTTTCCCAAGTTGGCGAATCAGCCGGCTCCGGTCCACGGTCAGGACCTGCGCGAGGTTAACCATCGAGTCGTACGGCAGGCCGCAGGTGCGTGCGTGGACGACGACCGTCACCGGGTACGGTTTGATGGTCGTCGTGACTGCGGCCACGATGGTGGTTGCAGCGTACTGGTTGCCCACGTCGTTCTGGATGACCAGCGCGGGACGGATGCCCTGCTGTTCGCTGCCGCGCCCCGGGTTGAAATTCACCAGCCAGATATCGCTCCGCTTTGGCCTGCGCGCCTCAGTCGATGGCTTCAATGCCGCTCCTCAGCCTGTGCTCCGCAGTCTTGCCGTCCTCGGCAGCCATGGCCTTATACCCGGCAACGAGCTCGCGCCTGAGCTGTTCCTTTTCCCACAGGTCAAGTGCCTCGTCAATCAGCGCGCTGCGGTTAGAGTCGCGGGCAAGTGCTATCTCGTCGAGCTGTTCCAGCCGGTCCGAGGCAATCGTAATCGTCACTTTCGCACGTCTGGCCATCAGTACTCCTTTGTTGCCATACGAAGTATCATACCGATTATACCACCGGCGACTGGGGCGTCAAGGTGGCGGGCAGGGAGAAAGGGAGAGAGGAATAGCCGCGCCATTGGCGCGAGTGACCAGTGTCCAGACATGAGAGACCCTTCGACTCGTTGGATTCCCTCAGGGTGACGCTTCGCGTCGTCTGCGGAATCTGTGGATAGTTCCTTCCGGATGGTCTTGGCGTTCTTGGCGACCTTGGCGGTTATCTGGTTTCCGATTGTCGATTGAGGGCGAGATCCCTCCATCGGCGTCGGGGCGACAGGAAGGACGGGGTTCAGGGGGTCAGGGGCTCTGGGGTTCAGGCAGGACGCAGATCAGTGTTCATCCGTGTCTATCTGTGGTTCAAAGCGAGGGCCGCGGGATGAACCGCGGCCCCTGTGGTAAGCAGGCGGATGCTAGCCGAGAATGGCTTTCAGGTCTTCCTGCGCGGTCTTGATGGGCATGATGTTGAATTTGTCCACGAGTATCTTGAGGAGGTTGGGCGTGAGGAATGCGGGGAGGGTCGGGCCGAGGCGGATGTCCTTGATGCCGAGGTAGAGGAGCGTGAGCAGGACCGCGACCGCTTTCTGTTCGTACCAGGAGATGATGAACGAGAGGGGCAGGCCGTTGACGTCGGTGTTGAAGGCTTTGGCGAGCGCGGCCGCAATCTGGATGGCCGAGTAGGAGTCGTTGCACTGGCCGATGTCGAGCAGGCGCGGGATGCCTTCGATGTCGCCGAATTCGAGGTAGTTGAACTTGAACTTGCCGCAGGCAAGGGTGAGGATGACCGAGTCTTTGGGTACGGCCTGGGCGAATTCGGTGTAGTAGTTGCGGTCCGGCCTGGAGCCGTCGCAGCCGCCGATGAGGAAGAAGTGCTTGATTTTGCCGGCCTTCACAAGGTCAATAACTTTGCCCGCGACCGACATCACGGCTTCGTGGCCGAACCCGACAGTGATTGTTTTCTCCGGCTCGTCCGCGGGGTAGCCGGCCGCGTTGAGCGCGGCGTTGATGACCGGTGTGAAGTCTTTGTCCGGGCCGATGTGGGTGACGCCCGGCCAGGCCACGAGCCCGGTCGTGAAGATGCGGTTCATGTACGAGTCGCGCGGCTTCTGGATGCAGTTGGTGGTCATCAGGATGGCGCCCGGGAAGTTCGGGAACTCTTTCTGCTGGTTGTTCCAGGCGGTGCCGAAGTGGCCGACGAAGTGCTTGTACGCCTTCAGCTTGGGGTAGCCGTGCGTGGGCAGCATCTCGCCGTGGGTGTAGACATTGATGTTCCTGCCCTCGGTCTGCTGGAGCAGGAGCGCGAGGTCGCGGAGGTCGTGGCCCGAGACGAGGATGCACTTGCCTTCAACCGGCGTGATACGGACCTTGGTCGGGACCGGGTGTCCGTAGGTCGTCGTGTTGGCCTTGTCGAGCAGTTCCATTACCTTCAGGTTGAGCTTGCCGGTTTCAAGCGACGTGGCGAGCAGCACGCCTGCGTCCTGCTTGTCCTGGGCCAGCAGGTCAAGGATGCGGTGGAACTCGGCGTAGATGGCGTCATCGTCATAGCCGAGCGCGTGGGCGTGGTCGACGTACGCGGCAGCGCCCTTGAGCCCGAACAACACGAGGTCGTGCAGGTCGGCGACGTCATCGCCCCACTGCTGGTGACGCTTGAGGATGCCGACATCCCGACCCTGTTCGACCAGGGCCTTGATACCGACCGCGGGACTCCAGGCAGCCGGACCGGATAGTTCTTCCGGCGTCTTGCCGGCCTTGTGGCACGCGTCTTCGTACATCCGCTTCGCGTTGAGGCGCATCGTCGCAGCGTGTTTGAGCAGGATTTCGAGCCGCTCCGGGTCGAAGTCGACGTTCGTGATGGTGGCGAAGAGCGCCTCGACCGTGAAGGCGTTGACCGCTGGGTGGGTCGCGCCGAGCGCGTGGGCGCGGTGGGCGTACTGGGCAATGCCCTTGGTCGCGTAGAGGAGAAGGTCTTGCAGGATTGCGCAGGTCTCGTCTTTGCCGCAGACGCCCTGCACGGTGCAGCCGGTGCCTTTGGCGGTCTGCTCACACTGGTAGCAGAACATGCTCATTCGATAACTCCTTTGAAGGTTGGTTGTGTCTTCATTCTTCCATGCGGGGAGGCCGGTCAGGCCTCGGTAGTTTGACCACGAGGAACTCGAGCCGGTTTCCGGTTTCGTTCCGCACCCGGTGGAAGGTCTCTTTCGGGTGGGGTACGAGCGTACCGGCCTCAGCCTCCAAGCGGCCGGCGTCGGACTCGATGGTCGCGGTGCCGGTGATGATGTAGAAAAGTGTGTCGACCGGCGAGGCGTGGCGCACGAGCGCGTGCCCGGCCGGGAGATGGATGTGGACCACTTCGGCGAGGGGAGAGACGAAGAGGCGGTGAGCATCGAGGCCGTTCGGGTTAGGGACGACCGGCGATTCGGCGACCGTGATTGGCTTCACGCCACCTTTTTCCCGTCCACGTCGATGGTCACTTCGGCGAATGGTATCGGCCTGCCCGAGTCGGCGATCGCCTGCTTCACGATTCGCACGAGGCCGGAGCAGCATGGCACGGTCATGTGGGCGCAGGTCACCGACTTCGGCGTGCTCTCAGAGAACATCCGCGTAAGCTTCTCGATGTACGCATCGGCGTCGTCGAGCTTGGGGCAGGCGATGATAAGGACCCGTCCTTTCACAAGGTCTTCGTGGAAGTTCGGGTGCGATGAGCCGACGCAGTCCGCGGATATCAACAGGTCAGCGCCTTTCAGGTATGGCGCGGTAACAGGCATCAGCGTGAGCTGGATGGGCCAGTTGCGGAGAGCGGACAGGGGTCCAGGGGTCACGGATTCAAGGGGTCGAGTGGAGGAAGGAGTCAGCTCGCGGACCGCGGAACCGGGACATCCGCAGGCCAACTCCGGCTCCGGGTTCTGACCTTTGGCTTCTGCCTTCTGACTCTTGGCCTTCGCTCTCTCCGGCGGCGGGACGCCGCGTGCCCTCAGGAAATCGAGCGCTTGAACGTAGTACTCCATCGCGCTGTGGTCCTTGAGGTGTCTTAAGTGCGCGGCAATCGTGTTCGGGCCGGCCTTCACTATGTTGACCATGACCTTGGCTTCGTTGTAGGGCTCGGCTGCGCGCTCTTCGACGGTCATCGCGCCCTCGGGGCAATGGCCCACACAGGCGCCGAGGCCATCGCAGAAGAGGTCGGATACGAGCCGCGCCTTGCCGTCGATTACCTGCAGCGCGCCTTCCGGGCAGTTGGGGATGCATTGGCCGCAGCCCGTGCATTTTTCTTCATCGACATTGATTATCTTGCGTTTACTTCCCATTCTTCCCTCCGAATTCCTTTGTCAGGTCGGTCAGCCGCGTGCGGGCCAGTTTGCGGATGACCTCGCGGTTGAGCCCGCCGAAGTACTTGCTCAACATGCAGCCTCCGGCTTCGCAGACCGGTTCCCCGAACAGGCAGGCGCGGGCCTGCATCGGGCCTTCGATTGCCTCGTAGATTTCCTTGAGCGAGATGCGCGACGCGGGCCGCATGAGCCGGTAGCCACCGGCCGGGCCGCGAGTGCCGGCCACGAGCCCGGCGTGTTCGAGCGCGACCATGACTTTGGCGAGGTGTGCGGCCGAGGCCTTGAGCCGGACAGCAATCTCGCGGGTGCGGGCAACGGGCTCGGGCCCGGCGGCGATTACGGCCAGCGCGTGCAGGCCGAGGTTCGCCGCTTCGGAAACCCGGAACGGGCCGGAGCCGTTCTGGCGTCGCATATTAGCCATTTCGGTATAAGAATACCGAAATAGCCCGCGCTGTCAAGCGTTCTTCTCGTCGTGCCCCGGGTGCCTTGGAGCTTGACGGTGGAACGCCACGTGCTATTGTCTGTCGAGCTTGATCGGGCCATGATTTCATGAAGACGCCAGCCGGGCGAACGCGAGGCGGTTGGCCGCCGGTTGCGGCGGCTGTTCTACTGCTGGCCGCGGTCGGTCTGCTAGTCCGAGCGTCGGTGATGCTGAACGCGGGGCACTTCGTCTACCCCCTCGACGACCCTTACATCCATATGGCCATGGCCAAGAACTTCAGTCAGCACGGTGTGTGGGGCGTCACAAGGTACGGGTTCACGTCATCGTCCTCGTCGCCGCTCTGGGTCCTGCTGTTGTCGCTCGTCTATCTTGTGACCGGCCCGAAAGAGGCGGCGCTTCTGATACTCAATCTCGCTATCGCCCTGCTTGGCTTGGTCATTGTTGACCGATTAATGGCCAGACGAGGTCTTGGGCCGTGGTCAAGACTCTGGGTCCTCTGCGGGCTCGTGGTGCTGATTCCGCTGCCCGCCATGGTGCTGACCGGGCAGGAACACGTACTCCAGTCCTTCGTCAGTTTCTTGTTTCTCTGGATCGGGGCAGAGGCAGTTGCAGGCCTGGGACCGAAATTCAACCGACTACTGGTTGGGCTTGGATTCCTGCTTGTGGCCGTGCGCTATGAGGGCGCATTTCTCGTGGCGGTCGTTGTCTTGCTTCTGCTGTTGAGAAGGCGCACGCTGCTCGGGCTGGTCCTGGCCGGGGCGGCACTGGTGCCGATTGCGGCGTACGGTATCGTGTCGGCTTCACAGGGGTGGTACTTCCTGCCCAACTCCGTGCTGATGAAAGCACAGGCCATGCGGAACGCGGTTCATCTCATCAGGGCGGGCCGGGCTCACCCAGGGTTCTGGAAGGGACTGGCGAATCTGGCCGGGTTCTGGGGACTCAGGCAGGTGGCGACGACGCCACACATTCTGGCACCGGCGGTGGCCGTGCTCGTCCTATTGGTCATCCGTCTGGCGCGAAGGGGCGCGTCCCTGGCCGTGGACACCGCTGCCGGCCTGGTCTTTCTGGCTGTGGTTTTTCTGCACATGCAATTTGCCGGGCCCGGGGCGTTGCACCGGTACGAGGCGTACCTGGTCGGCTTGGGCATCGCCGCCGGCGTCTTGCTTCTTCGTGGCTTGACTAGGGATCGCGCAAACAACAGGCCTCTGGCGATTACCGCAGCGACGGTCGCGGGACTTGCCGCCTCTGTAATGCTGTGGGAGGGCGCATGGGTGATGAGACAAGTTCCCCGCTGGACCAACAACATCTACCAGGAGAACTACCACATGGGACTGTTCCTGAGGCGGTTCTACCAAGGCGAGGCCGTCGCCGCAAACGATGTGGGTGCTATCAATTATCTTGCCGACATCAGGTGCTTCGACACCTGGGGCCTGGCCACGATGGAGGTCGCACGGCTCAAGGCGCGCGGCAGACTGAGTTCCGAGGCGCTGGGGGACATGGCGGAATCGGCCGGCGTGCGCATTGCAGTTGTCTACGAGGACTGGCTGAAGCTGACCCAGACCGGGGCCGTGCCGGCCCGGTGGTCAAAGGTCGGGTGCTGGAGTATCCTTGACAATCTGGCCTGCGGGTGCGATTCGGTTGCGTTCTTTGCCTGCCGGCCGGAAGAACAAGCCCGGCTGAAGGACTGCCTGCGGCAGTTCTCGGCCAGCTTGCCGCGCGCAGTTGTTCAGACAGGGGCGTACGTTTCCGGGCAGTAGAGCCCGGGCTCAGACGGAACTCGCGGCCGCGTCGCGCAGTGCCCTGGCGATCCGGGCTGCACCATCAATGGGGTGCACCTGCCAGCCGTTGCGGGCCATCTCGACAAGGCGGTCCGACCGGCGCAGACCGGCAATGGTGTCGGCCAGCCCGGCGGCGGCAGCGGTGTCGGGGAGCGGCAGACAGACGCCTTGAGCAGAGGCGAACTCGAAGTTCTCCCGGGCGAAAGGGCCGATGTGAGGCAGTAGCGCGAACATGGGCAACCCCAGGCCAACCGCCCAGTTGGTCCGTTCGTGCGCGGCCGCCACGAGGACGTCGAGTTCGGGAAAGAACTCGATAGCGCGGCCAGTTCCGTGCTGGCGGTTGCGGGTCCAGATGACCCGCGCCGATTCTTCGGGAACGCCCTGGCGACGGAGCGCAAGCTGTGTCTTGGCGGCACGGAGCATACCGGTTCCTGAGAACAGCAGGGCCTTGTGTCCGGCCCTCGTGACCGATGCCGTTCCGATGATGATGTTTGACGAGTGCGGTCGTGGTTCGGCGCCGGAGGAGAAGAAGCCGATGGTGAGCGGCCGGTCCGACGCGAGCCGTGCGATTCGGGCGTTGAATGCCGATTCGGCCATATCGGTCAGTTCCGGTTCGATGACAAGACCGGTGACAGCGACGGCTGAGGGCTGACAGCCGACAGCTAACAGCTTCTGACGGGTGGATTCCAGTGGCACAAACGTGCGCCAAGCGCCTGGCACCGCCGCGCTGCGGGGCGCGGCAATCTCGCAGTGAAGATAGGCAACGCGGCAAACCGGCGCAAGGATGTGGGCGAGCAGAGGATGGTCAACGATGCAGGTGCCGGCGTAGCCGGCGAATGTCCGGCGAAGGCTTGAGCCGAGCAGCGCGAGATGGAGACCGGAGGGTCGGGCGTTGGGGGAGCGGAGGCGGTTGTAGAGCCAGGTCGCCGGGCCGCCAAGAGCGCCGAGGCGGTAGCCGAGTCGGGCGAGCCGCCATGCCAGCCCGGATGTGCCGGTGCAGAGTTCGGGGACCGTGAGGCGAGGGATATAACCGAAACTCGCCGGGGATTTCGGATTGTGTCCCGAGCCCGAGTCCGCCATTAGTCGCGACAGCGCCAGCAGGACCGAATCGAGGTAGGCGGGATGCCCGCGGCCGATTTCGGAGCAGACGGAGACGAGCGGAGAGTCACGAGTTGCGAGTTGCGAGTTGCGAGTGGCCGAAGCGGACGTGGTCACTTGTGTTCCAGCCGCACGCCCATACCTGCGCCCAGGGCCGGGTCGACCAGCCAGGGCCGGTAGCGTTCGTCACCCGCGAGATAGACCTGCAGGAAGGCGGTCAGATACGTGCGCGTCGCCTTTAGTTGGACGACCCGGTCGAACGGTTCAAATCTGTCTTCGAGCCAGGAAGTGATGTCGAGAAAGCCATTGTGGCCGCCGGCGCGGACCAGCACGTAGTAGCAGGGAGCCGGGCAGGGCTCGTAGAATTCGCGGTGCACGGTAGTCGCCGGGGCCGAGCGGTCATTTCCTCCGGCGATGACCATGGCCGGGACGTGCAGGCTCTCCGGGTAGGTCTGCCTCGAAATGCGGTAGGGTGCCAGGCCGGCGACGGCCTTCACGCTGCCGCTGGTGTCGCGGCGGGCATCAAGGAACGCGGCGCCGCCGCCCATTGAGTGGCCGACGAGGGCGATTCTGTGCGCGTCGAGTCCCATGCCGGGCAAGTGGGCTAGGCTATCGAGGAACTCACGCGCGGCCTTCATCTCGCCGGCGACCGGCTCGAACGGTCCGAACAGGCCGGGGTCCGGGTATGCCGGCACGAGCACGTAGAAGCCGTGGGAGGCGAGACGCCGGCAGATGCTGTCATAGCGGCCCGCGGCGGCAAGGTAGCCGTGTCCGAATACCACCGCCGGCCGGAGCCCTGACGTCGAATCGTCGGAAAGCGGGCGGTACACGATGCCCGGCATGCTACGGCGGCCGCGGGGAATGCTGACATCGAACGTAGCGACTGCGTAAGGTCCCGTTGAGTCCGGCGGCGCGAAGCCGCCGGTTGCGGCCATGCACAGGGCCGAAACGAGCACCAGCGCGGGATTCACCGGGGAGTGGCTGGTCGCAAACAGCCGGCGCGCGAGACGGGCGGGAACGCGGTCACCGGGCGGTCGGCTTGACCGGCACGGGCTCGCGGTCCTGGAGGATATTGCCGCCGGTCTGGCACGTCGGGCAGTAGTTGGTGAGTATCTTGCCGTCCCTGACCATCAGGATTGCGGACGCGCAGGCGTGGCACGGCCCGCCTTTGCGGCGATGGACTTTCAGGTTCCGGTCGCGTTCGACCGGCAGTTCGATTCTGGGCAGGGCCTTGAGGTAGACGACGGCGAGGGAGAGGACTTTCTTGATAGCGGTGTGGAGGCGGAGGACTTCCTCGGGTTTGAGTTCGGATGTGGTCTGGAAAGGGGACAGTCGGGCTTCGAACAGGATTTCGTCGGCATAGGCTTCGCCGAGCCCGGCGATGGCGCGCTGGTCGGTGAGGATGTGGCGCACCGGCCGGTCGCGGCGTTCAAGCACCCGGCGCAGCCGGTCGAGGGTGAAGTCCGGGGACGCCGGGTCGAGCCCGAGTCGGCCCAGCCACTCGACTTCCCCGGTCCCGGCCAGCAGCGCGATGCGGACCGGGCGGTGCGTGTCCTGTTCGCTGACCCTCAGCCCGGTCTTCTCGTATTGGATGGTCAGCACCGCGTCGGGGCGGGCCGGGGCCCGTTCGTAGAGGTGAACGTGACCTTCCCGGCCGAGGTTGACATAGAGGGAGACGCCCGAGTCGAACTCGAAGCAGAGATGCCGACCGACGCGGCTGACGTTCTTGAAGTGCGCGCCCACGAGCTTCTCCGGCGTCACGCCGGTCGGCTCGAGCGCGGCGGGCTTGTGGAGTTCGACCGCGGTCACGCGCCTGCCCACCAGCGCAAGGCGCAGACGGTCCTTGCTGATTTCCAACTCGGGCAGTTCAAGCATCAGGTAAGAAGATAGGTCATGGTTCGGCGTGCGTCAATCTGCGCGGTCAGAGCGGCACGGAGCGCCTCCGGCCTTTACACGCGCGAATTTGTCGCGATAATGGGGCCCCATGCACTGGCACGATGCCCAACTCGATCTTGAGGAGACCAAGCCAACTCGCAAGGCGGGAGCCTACCTGAGGCGGTTGTGGCCATTCTTCCGGCGCTATGTGGGCCGGGTTATCGCGGCCGGCGTGCTGCTCCTGGTTTCGACCGGGCTGGGCCTGCTCGGGCCGGTGCTGCTGAAGCGGGCGATTGACGTCAACATCGGGCATGGCGACCTCCGGGGCCTCGGTATCACGTCGCTTCTGTTCCTGGCGATACAGGCGGTGCTGCTGGCTACCAGCTACCTCCAGCGGGTGTGGCTGGCGCTGGTGGGCGAGCGCGGTGCGGCTGACCTGAAGCAGTCGCTCTTCCGGCATCTCCTGGACCTGCCGATGTCGTTCTTCGATAAGAACCCGGTTGGCAAGCTCATCTCCCGCGTCGAGAGCGACACCGAGGCGCTGAAGATGCTCTTCACCAACACATCGGTCGTGCTGCTGCAGAGCGCGCTGATGCTTGTGGGTATGAGCGTCATCATGGGGTTCGCCAGTTGGCGGCTGTACCTGCTGGTGCTGGTGCTCCTGCCGCCGTTCGTGGTCGCATTCTGGGTGTTTCAGAGGAAAGTGCGACCGGTTTACATCCAGGTGCGCAAGACCGTGGCCGAGACCAATAACCTCGTGAACGAAACGCTCAAGGGGCTGCCGGTGATACAGGTTTTCTGCCAGCAGCGGCGGTTCGCGGACCGGATGGACAGCTTGAACCGGCTGAAGTACAAGGGCGAGCTGAAGGCGACCATCATGTGGCACTCGGTCTGGATGCTCGTCGACATGGGCGAAATCCTCGGCACCGGGCTGGTGCTTGGCGTCGGCGGGGTCTGGGCGCTGCACGGCCAGGTCACCATCGGCACGCTCTTTCTGTTCGTCGCCTACATCGCGCAACTGTTCGGGCCGCTGCGCGCCATCTCGGACCAGATAAACGTGATGCAGCGTGCGTTTGCCTCGGCGGAGCGAACGTTCCAGGTGATGGACCAGCCGCCCGAGCCCGAGGGTACGGCGCGGCCGGGCCGGTTGCGACTGGCCGACCGGATTACCTGCGAGCACGTCGACTTCAGTTACGACGGGACGGAACTCGTGCTGCGGGACATCAACCTTGCCATCCGCCGGGGTGAGAAGGTCGCGCTGGTGGGGGAGACCGGCGGCGGTAAGACCTCGATCGTCAACCTGTTGCTTAAGTTCTACCTTACGGCGCGGGGCCGGATTGCCTACGACGAAGAGGACCTCGCGACGATGGACCGGCACCGACTGCGCGCGGCCGTCGGTTTTGTGCCTCAGGAGGTTGTGATGTTTCCGGGCTCGGTACTGGACAACCTGCGGATGTTCGATGAGGCGATCCCGCGCGAACAGGTCATCGTCGCGGCACAGCGCGTGCGCATCCACGACCGGATACTGCGGTTCCCACAGGGCTACGACACGGTGCTGACCGAGGGCGGAGCCAACTTTTCGCTCGGGGAGCGGCAACTGCTTGCCTTTGCGCGCGCGTTGGTGCGCGACCCGGAAATCCTGATACTCGACGAGGCGACTTCCTCGGTTGACCCGCACACCGAGCACCTGATCCAGGAGGGCCTGGAGGAATTACTCAAGGGCCGGACGGCCATCATCGTGGCGCACCGGCTGGCCACAATCCGCATGGTCGACCGGGTGCTCGTCGTGCACAAAGGCCGCATCGCCGAAGAGGGAAGCCACGAAGAGCTGGTCGCCAGAAACGGCATCTACTCGCGCCTGTACCGGCTGCAGTATGTCGGGGAGACGGCGTAAGAGATGAAGGACGAAGCGCGAATGCCGAACGACGAAGGCAAGAAGCCGAAACGCGGCAGCCTGAAGATCATCTTTGAGTTCTGGCGCCGGCGACCGGGCTGGGCGATTGCGCTGCTGGCCGGCACGGTCGTGGTCACAGCCATCTCGATGGTGTTTCCGTATTTCCTGCGGCTCATCATTGACGGCATCAAGCGCGGGATCACGCAGCCGCAGTTGGTCAGGCTCGTGCTGATGCTGGTCGGCTTCGGGTTCCTGCGGGTGGTGGGCGAGGTGCTGCTGCCGTTCTCGCGCGGTCGGATAAACGAGCTCTACCAATGGCGGGTGCGGAATGACATCTTTCGGCGCGTGCTCGACACCGGGCACACGTTCGCGAGCAAGTACCCGACCGGTGACGTGATGGAGCGGCTGGACCACGACATGGGCGAGCTGTCCTGGTTCGCCTGCTCCGGCATCTTCCGTTTCATGGCCGCCGTGTTCACGCTGCTCTTCGCGCTCTACATCATGATCCGGATGAACCCGTTCCTGACGCTCGTCACGGTGCTGCCCACCCTGCTGGCCATGGTCGGCTGGATGCGGCTGGGACCGAAGGTGTACGCCTGGTTCATGAAGTGGCGCCAGAAGATATCCGAAATCAACAACCAGCTCGAGTCCGCGTTCACCGGCATCCGGCTCGTCAAGTCCTACGGCATCGAGGAGCAGCTCGGCCGGCGTTTCCGCGCAACCCTCGACAGCCGCGTCGAGGTTGCGATGGGCGAGACCCGAACCGAGGCGAAGATTGGGATCCTGTACATGTCGATTGCGGCGGTCGCGACGTTGCTCGTGCTCTGGATCGGCGGCATGCAGGTAGTCCACAAGAGCCTGACCCTGGGCGAGTTCGTCGCCTTCAACACGTACATCCTGATGTTGCTCGGGCCGATGTTCGACATCGGCAACCTGTTCGTTGCGGGTCGGAGGGCGCAGGGCGCGGCCGAGCGCATCGAGTCGCTCCGGCAGCACCCGCTCGAGGTCGAGCCCGCCGCCCGGCCGGCGCCGCCCGTGCCGGGTGAGCTGAGGCTGAATGACGTCACATTCTCCTTTGGTTCCAGGGTGGTGCTCAAGAAAGCCAATATGGTTTTCTCGCCGGGTCAGAAGGTGGGAATCGCCGGCACGGTCGCGTCCGGCAAGAGTACCATATTCCGCCTGCTGTTTCGCACCGCCGACCCGCAAGCGGGCAGCGTCACGCTCTCCGGACAGGACATCAGGCAGCTTGACCTCGATGCCTACCGGAAGCTCTTCGGCTACGCGCCGCAGGAAGCGACGCTGTTCTCGGACACGGTTCGCGGCAATGTCGTCTTCGGCCGCGAGTACGTTACCGACGAGAAATTGCAGCAGGTGGTTGCCGGTGCCGAGCTCGCCGGCGACGTGGCCGGATTCCCGAAGGGGATTGACGAGGTACTGGGCGAGCGCGGGACCCGCCTTTCCGGCGGGCAGAAGGAGCGTGTAGCCATTGCCCGGGCGCTTGTCGGTCGGCCGCCGGTCATGGTCCTTGACGATGCCACGTCGGCGCTGGACGCCGAGACCGAGCAGGAACTGGTCAATCGAATGATGACTCAGTTGCCCGACGTCACCGTCATCATCGCCTCGCACCGGCTCTCGGTGCTGAGTGTCTGCGACTGGGTCTACGTGCTCGACGCCGGCGAGATCAAGGAGCAAGGGACGCACGAAGACCTGCTCGCGAGCCAGGGGCTCTACTGGAAGCTGTACCAGCGGCAGTTGATTAAAGAGGAATTGGAGAAGCTCTAGCGGAATAGGGCCTATAGGGCCAATAGGACCTATTCCTAGAACTTCGAGTGCGCGAGGAATTCGCGAGTAAGATCGGCGACCAGTTCGGCGCGCCGGTCATAGAGGCGGCGCAGCTTGCGTCGCCGGTGCCGCGCCAGCGCGTAATGCGTGAGCATCGGCAGGGCGATTGTCACGTCCGTGTAGCAGACGATCGCGTCCGGCAGGCGGTCTGGGTCAACCTTGCCCCATGAAACAGCTTCATGCGGTGTCGCGCCGGACAGGCCACCGGTGTCCGGCCGCGCGTCGGTGACCTGGAAGAAATAGTCCTGGCCGTACTCCTTGATCATCAACACTTCCTGGATTTGCGGCTCGGTCTGAAGCATGAAGTTCTTGGGACTTCCCCCGCCGATGAGCAGGACCGCTGACTTGCCGCCGGCACGCTTGGCGTGGAGCACATACGAGGTGGTTTCGTTGACGTCGGTTGACGGGTTGATGCGCAGTTTCAGGCCCTTCAGTTCGAGCCC
The DNA here is from genome assembly GCA_964597845.1 of uncultured bacterium. Lineage (GTDB taxonomy): Bacteria > Hydrothermota > Tepidihabitantia > Tepidihabitantales > Tepidihabitantaceae > UBA2258. Next base: position 18,757 of record CAZQZR010000042.1, read on the forward strand.
TGCGATGTTCATGCCGATGGTCGAGTCGCCGGGTGAACTTGTGTGGACCGGCACTCCCGCGCGATAGGCCGCAGCCAGGACCGAGACATCCCGGTTGTCGCTCTTCCGTTCCCACTCCGCCGCGTAGCGGCCGAGCCGATAGTAGAACTCGGCCGTGCCCATCTCCTTCTGAAACTCAGGTTGCACGACGATCGAGCGTAGTATCTTGTCCGTCGCCATCAGGCAGTCGGTGTAACCGAGGAAGACGTCGTAGATGCGCACGACGTCGTTCCGGCGCAGGTCCGTGTCGTCGACGACGTGCGAACCGACGTGCAGCGGCAGGTTGAAAGCGAAGTGGAGGTCGTGGTACATGTTCGCACCGGTCGCGACAATCCAGTCGACGAAGCCGGCCTTGATGAGCGGGACAATGGAAGAGCAGCCGAGACCGGCCGGAGTGAGTGCACCGGCCAGGCTCATTCCGACTACAGTGTCGGAAGCGAGCATCTTGTTTGCGAACAGTTCGCAGCCCTGCCGCAGGCGCGCGGCGTTGTAGGCGAGGAACGTCTCGTCCATCAAGGTGGCGAGGTCCTCCTTGCCGGTAATGCCCTTGGGCATGATGCGCCGGCCCGACATGTACTTCGCCTTGTGCGGGCACTCACGCCGGCTGAGCCAGTCCGGGACTTCGTTCTTCGTTCTTCGTCCCTTCGTCACGGTGCCTCCTCTAGGAGAATAGTGAATAGGGAATTGAGAATTGTGAAAGGCGAATTCGGATTTCACTATTCACCATTCACAACTCACTATTCCGTCCTACGGAACGAGTACCGGCTTGGTCGGCGGGATAGGAGAATAGTGAATAGGGAATTGAGAATTGTGAAAGGCGAATTCGGATTTCAC